>DATIPC010000055.1:0-13956 GCA_035472395.1 Solirubrobacterales bacterium | reverse complement strand
CCATGCGTGCGTCGAGCGGGAGAAGCGGCCGATCGCGCGGGCTTCGGCGGAGGTTTGCCTTCCTTCGTCGCGCGCTTACCTTGGGGGGATGATCATCCCGACCACGTTTCCGAGCGCGCGTGCCGAGAAGCCGGCCCGGCGGTGGTAGAGGATCGCGGCGACACGGCGCAGCAGCTTGCGGTCCACCATCGCACGCAGGCGCTCGAGCAGTTCCTCGGTGGAGATCCCCAGCTCGGCGGCGGGCCCATCGTAGGGGCGCTCGACCGCCTCCATCGGTCCCTGCAGCGTCCGGATCGTCTCGATGTCGTCCTCGTCGTAGGGCTGGGGCTCGAGCTCGCGGGGGGGTGATGCCTCAACCGCCGCGGCCAGGGCCTCGGTGCCCTTCTCCATCTCCAGGTTCATGTTGATCTTGAACAGGGTCAGGGTGGGCAGCTGGCGCATCGAGGTGGCGCTGGTCTCCTCCATCAGCGCCTCCAAGGTGCCGTCCATGCCCAGCTCGGAGTCGGGGGGCACGGCGATCGTGAACCAGAGGTTGAAGTCGTGGGTGCGCAGGTAATTGTGGGAAACGCCCGGATGGGCATTGACGGCTGCGGCAGCGCGCTGGGGATGCTCGGCGTCGACTTTGGCAGCGACCAGCATCGACTCGTAGCCGAGCGCGCGGGTATCGAAGATCGGGGTGATCTCGCGGATGATCCGCTCGTCCAGCAGTCGCCTGGTGCGAGCGAGGAGATCGTCCAGCTCCAGCTCTGCCTCGGAGGCGATCAGCGCGAATGGCTCGGGGTCGAGCGGGAAGCTCGACTGGAGCAGGTTCATCAGCCGCTTGTCCGTCTCGTCCAGCGGGATCGCGGCGCCGTCCTTGCGGGATCGTGCCTTCGACTGGGGAACCTTTACCGAAGCCAAGCCGCGGCCTCCTTCGCGTAGTAGGTGACGATCGCGTCGGCGCCCGCCCGGCGGATCGAGGTCAGCGTCTCGAGCACCGCGGCGCGCTCGTCGATCCAGCCGTTGGCGGCGGCAGCCTTCAGCATCGAGTACTCGCCGGAGACATGGTAGGCCGCCACCGGCGCACCGGTCTCCTCCTTGATCCGCCGCACGACATCGAGGTAAGGGATCGCCGGCTTCACCATCAGCATGTCGGCGCCCTCTTCGAGGTCGAGCTTGGCCTCCCGCACCGCCTCGTCGCCGTTGGCTGGGTCGAGCTGGTAGCCGCGCCGGTCGCCGAACTCGGGAGTCGACTCGGCTGCCTCGCGGAACGGCCCGTAGAAGCCGGAGGCGTACTTGGCGCTGTAGGCGACGATCGGGGTGCCGGGGTGTCCCTCCTCGTCGAGCTGGTGGCGGATCGCGCCGACCCTGCCATCCATCATGTCGCTCGGCGCCACCGCGTCGGCGCCCGCCTCGGCGTGGGAGATCGCCGTTTTCGCCAGCAGCTCGACCGTCAGGTCGTTGTCGACCTCGCCCGCGCGGACGAAGCCGCAATGGCCGTGCGAGGTGTACTCGCAGAGGCAGACGTCGGTGATCACCGTCAGCTCTGGGTGGGCCTCCTTCAGCGCCCGCACCGCCATCTGCACGACCCCCTCGTCGTCGAAGGCACCGGAGCCGGTCTCGTCCTTGTCGGCCGGGACGCCGAAGAGGAGGATCGCGCCGATCCCCGCACTGGCGATCTCAGTCGCCTCGGCGACCAGCTCGGAGATCGAGAAGCGTTCGATGCCCGGCATCGACTCGACCTGCTCGCGCACGCCCTCACCGGCCACCACGAAGGCGGGCTGGATCAGGTGCGCCGGCGACAGCTCGGTCTCGCGGACCAGGGCGCGCAGGGTCTCGGTGCGGCGCAGCCTGCGCATGCGGGTGCTTGGAAACTGCATCGTCGGCGATTCTACGGGGATGGACTCGGTGGGCGAGGGGTCTCCTGGAGGGTGCCTATGTTCGCTTCGCTCACGGATTTGGACCGCTTCGCGGCGGAATCACTCTGCGGAGCCGCTTCGCGAGGCACCCGCCAGGAGACCCCTCGCCCACCGCCTCGGCTCCACCGCCGCCTAACAATCTCTCTGCCGCGCAGGCAGTAGCGTCCTCCCCGTGGAGGCACGGGGGCTTGTCAAGCGCTACGGCGGCAGGGAAGCTTTGCGGGGCGTCGACTTTGCTGCTCACCCAGGAGAGCTTGTGGGGATCATCGGGCCCAACGGGGCCGGGAAGACGACGCTGCTGTCGATCCTTGCCGGGACCCTGAAGCCAGATGCGGGTGAGGTCAGCTCGCCGAACGGGGATGTCGGGTGGGTGCCGCAGCAGGCTGCTCTCTACCGGCGCTTGACCGTTGAGGAGAACCTGTTGCTGTTTGCGCGCCTGGAGAAGCGCGAGGATCCGCGGGCGGCGGTCGAGGAGATGCTCGACCTGACCGGGCTGCAGGAGCGGCGCGGAGACCTCGTCGCCCGCCTCTCCGGCGGCAACCAGCAGCGGATCAACATCGCGATCGGCCTGCTCGCCCGCCCGGTGGCGCTGCTCCTCGACGAGCCCAGCGTCGGCCTCGACCCGCGCCAGCGGGCGCGGCTGTGGGAGTTCGTCTCGGGGCTCGCCGAGCGCGGCACGACGGTGATCTTCTCCACCCACGACATCCAGGAGGCGGAGCGCTACGGGCAGCGGCTGCTGGTCCTGGCCGACGGCGAGAGCCTCTTCGACGGATCGGCCGAGGAGCTGCGGACGGCCGTGCGGGGCGAGGCTCCGGAGGCCGCCAGCAGCGATTTCGAGACCGCCTTCGTCGCCTTCCTCCAGCACCGCGGGCACTGATGCGCTGGCTGCTGCTCAAGGACCTGCAGATCCTGCGACGTTCGCCGCTGCAGGCCGTCCTGCTGATCGCCTACCCGGTCCTGATCGCCTTGCTGATCGGTTTCGCGATCTCGCGCGATCCCGGCAAGCCGCGGGTCGCCTTCCTCAATGAGATCCCGCAGGGAGCAAGGGTCGCCACGGGGGGGGCGAAGCTACCGGCGATCGGGGTCGACAAACGGATCTGCAAGAGGGTCGAGTGCGTTGAAGTGGCCAACCGAGCCGAAGCTGCCGAAAAGGTCCGCTCCGGCGACGTCCTCGCTGCGCTGATCTTGCCCGCCGACCTGATCGACCGGCTCAACTCGCTCTCGACCTTGACCCCGGAAACGCCCGAAGTCGAGGTGATCGTCAACGAGGAGGACCCCGTCAAGGCGCAAATCGTCGACGATCGCATCACGGCGCTGCTGGGGCAGGCCAACCTGTTCATCGCACGGCAGATCGCCGCTGAAGGGGGTCGCTACCTCAACCTGGTCATCAACGGCGGAAACTTCGACCTGCTAGGCGAAAAGATCGCGATCCTGGGCCTGAGACCGAGCGCGAGCATCTTGCAGGCCCTGCGGCCGGCGCTGCCGCCCGACCTGCGCAGCTCGCTCGATCGGGTGATTCGCTTCACCAGCCTCGCTCGCGACAATCTCGATGTCGCCTCGCCGCTGATCGACCGCCTCGCGCAGCCGATCGCGGTCGACAAGCAAGCGGTCAGCGCACCCACCCCGCCGCTGGACGTCTTCGCGATCGCGGTCGCCGCCACGCTGACGCTGACCTTCGTGACGCTCCTTCTCGTTGCCGGCTCGCTGGCGCTCGAGCGGGAGGAGAACACCTTCCCCCGCCTCACCTCGGGCCTCGTGTCCCGGTCCGCGCTGCTGACCGAGAAGGTCGGGCTCGGAGTGGCCGTCGGTCTCGCGGTGACCCTGTTGATGCTGGGTGGGGTGCAGATCTTCGTCAGCCTCGAGTGGGGACGCTTCGGCCTCTGGCTCGTGGCGATCCTGGCGGGAGGGGCGGCCTTGGCGGCAGCCGGCGTAGCGCTCGGAGCGGCTGCGCGGGACGTACGGGCCGTCTCGTTGCTTGCCTTCATGATCTCCCTGCCGGTAGCACTGCTCTCGCTCGTCCCCTCAGGGGCGGTGGGAGGCGGCCTCTACGACGCCATCCGGGTACTGACCGCGCTGTTCCCATTCAAGCCGGCGCTGCAGGCGATGACCTCGGCGCTCGACTCGGCCGGTCCGGGGATCGGCGGGCCGCTGCTCCACCTGGCGATCCTGGTCGCCGCCTACGCCGCGATCGCCCATATCGCCCTGCGCCGCTTCGCCGCCGCCTGACCGGCACGTCGTTTGCGGCCCGGGACGCCGCTATAGGGTTCGGGCGGTGAGGGTGCTCTTCATCGGCGACGTGGTCGGCGGCCCGGGCAGACGTGGCCTGAAGGCGGCGATGCCGGGACTGCGCGAGCGCTACGGGCCCGACCTGACGATCGTCAACGGCGAGAACTCCGCCGGTGGGATGGGGATCACGGAGAAGACCGCCAACGCCCTCTTCGACACCGGCGCTGGCGTGATCACCAGCGGTAATCACGTCTACCGCCACCGCGAGGCCTACGACTTCCTCGACCGCGCCGAGAGGGTGATTCGCCCCGCCAACTACCCCCACGCCAACCCGGGAAAGGGGCACGTGGTGGTCGAGGCGGGTGGGATGCGGGTTGGGGTGATCAACCTGAGCGGCGCGGTTGGCCTGAAGGTCGCCCGCCTGCCGTTCCACGAGGTCGACAGCATCCTCGACCGGATCGAGGCCGACTGCATCGTGGTCGACTTCCACGCCGAAGTGAGCAGCGAGAAGGTCGCCATCGGCTGGTACCTCGACGGCCGGGTCGCCGCGATCTTCGGCACTCACACCCATGTCCCAACCGCCGACGCGCGGGTGCTGCCAGGGGGCACCGCCTTCATCTCCGACGTCGGCATGACCGGCTCGCGACACAGCGTCCTCGGCGTCAAGCCCGAGCAGGTGCTGGCGGGCATGACCACTCAGATGCCGGTCAAGTTCGAGACCGCCGAGGATGACGTCTGGGTGATGGGGGCGGTTGTCGAGGTCAACTCCGCTGGGTTGGCTGAGTCGATCGAGCAGATCATGGTGCCCGCTCCCACCAACTCGTAGTCACTTGACCCCCAAAGGCCGCGGCACAGACGCCAGGGTTAGTCCTGGGAGTGCCTGTGTTCGCTTCGCTCACTATGTTGGACCGCTTCGCGGTTTGAACCACTCTGCGGAGCCGCTTCGCGAGGCACCCCCAGGACTAACCCTGGCGTCTCTCTCAGTTGGTCCAGAGACGACATTGCTACGAGGAGCAGGGGGAAGAACCAGACTATGTAGAGGTAGAACCAGTGCTCGGCGGTTAGCTGGAGTGAGATCAGGAGGGCTGCTCCTAGGGCGGCTACCTGGGTCAGGGTCTTGCGCTTTGGGATGAAGGCGAAGGCGATCGACATCAGGCCGGTGGCGATCAGGATGGCCATGCGCAGGGGCTCGAGGCTGGGGGCCTGGCCCCAGATGCTGAACGGGGAGTCGCGGTTGGACTGGTAGGCGATCGTGCGGTCATAGACAGTGTGGAGGCCGGGGTCTATTGCCGGCCAGAGCAGCAGCAGGGCCATCGTCGCCAGGAATGCCAGGCCGAAGGTGGCGGCCGTGCGGGGGCGCGCTCGGTAGGTGGCGAGCATCGGCGCGAGGATGAACGGGGCAAACTTGGTCAGGGTCGCCAGCGCTGCGAGGACGCCGCGGGCTGCGGGCCGGGCGAGGAGCAGCAGGGTTGCGACGAGGAGGGCGGCTACCAGGGTGTCGTTGGAGTTCGACTCGAGCGCGTAGGCCGTGTACGGGTAGGCGGCCCAGCCGAAAGCGAGGGTCGCTGCCAACTTGCGGCCCCCCGGTCCAGGGCGGATGCGGAAGCCGAGCAGGATCAGGAGAACGAAGGTGGCGAGGTCGAAGCCGACCGCGGCGCCGTGAGCTGCAGGGAGATCGTCCCAGCTGCCGTGCCAGGGCCAGATCGCCTCGAAGGGAACGTAGGCGAGGTAGTTCACCGGGCCGTAGGTGTCTCCCTGGGAGACGTCGGACGGGAAGTTGTCGTAGAGCGGTTCGCCGTGGGCGATCCGGTCAGCGCCGACCACCCCCGCGTAGCCGACGTCGATCGCGCCGGAGTCGGCCATGTTGAGGCCGACCCGAAAGCCGACCAGAAAAAGTGCGGCGATCAGCAGCCAGGTTGCCGGCCAGACCGGGCGGATTCCCTCGCCGCGGCCGCGCAGGCCGATCCAGAGCGCACGGGCGAGGAGGTAGAGGAGCACCGGGTACTGCAGCGGAACCGAGACCCCGATCTGCGCCCGGTTGAAGAAGTAGTTGGAGACGCCGAAGCCGAGTAAGACGAGCAGGTCGAGGCTGGCAATGCGCCAGGGACGGCGCCAGTCGAGCAGGCCGACCAGAAAGAGGGCGCAGAGGGGCAGGAAGACGTAGGGCGCGTTGAGCTTGTGGCCGAAGGCGCCGGAGTAGCCCCGCGCCATCTTCCAGAGGACTTGATATCCCGTCCAAGACTCGCGGACCAAGGCGGTCCGGGGATCGACCACGACCAGCGCCACCTCTTCATCGCCAGCGAAGTAGGCGACCTCCCAGTGGCCTTCCACCTTGCTGGCGCTGTGCGTCAGCCCACCGCTCTTCTGCCGCTCTTCGACGACCTTTGAGTCGTGATTTGCGGCCCGCAGGGCTTCTTGCTCGCCTATCTGCGCCGCATTGGCTGCAGATGGGACCAGCAGCGCCACCATCGACAGGATGAGGACCGAGAGAACTGGACTGCGCCGCGTCATTCGATGCCGAAGTGGGCCAGCACAACCGGCGCCACGTCGCGCAGCGCCCACTGCTCGCGGGCGCCGGGATCGTCCGGGCCGCAGCCGACGAAGAGCAGGGGCCCGAGCGAGTCGCCGGCGTGCAGCGAGCCGTGGCTGCCGCCGCCGGCGTGGCTGACTCCGCCCCAGTCGACCGCCTCGTAGCCAAGCTCCAGAGAGATCACCAAGTCGCCCGCGTGGGGGGCGGTCAGCGCGGCGAAGACTCGGGCAAGGGAGTCCGGGTACTCCTCGCTGCGGATCCGCCCGTCCTCCACGGCCGCCTCCAGAACCGAGAGGTCGCCTTCGGTGTCCCAGAGCCCACCGCGCAGGTCCGCCACTTCGTCTCCCGGGCAGAACCGCAGCCGCTCGCCGTGGCGCTCGACCACGGCCGTCACATCAATGCCGGCGGGCACCCCCACGCCCAGGCGCCGCAGGGGAGTCCCGGTGGCGTCCTCGAGCCAGCAGACGAGGTCGACCCCTTCGGTCTCCCCCAGGCGGCGCGCCACCTCACCGTGCTGCGCCCGCTCCCCCTCGCCGGGGAGGAGGTAGACATGAGCGGCGCGGCCAGTTGGGCTGACCGCCAGCTGCGCCCGCTCCGGCCGGTCATCCGAGGGCGCCAGCACCGTCCACTCGCGGCCGAGCAGCTCGGCCAGGGGCAGGCCGCGGTTGACCGGAGTCTGGGCGTGATCGGCGAGCAGAATCACAGCGTGATCGGCGAGGAACGCCTCCATTCCATCGGCGGCCTCGACCAGCTTGGCGAAGCAGTGATCGGCCTTGGCGATCGACTCGACGCTCGCATCCGGTCCGAAGCGGTGGGAGTAGTTGTCGTTGTCGGGAAGGGAGAGGAGGAGGAAGTCGTAGTCCCCGCTGCGCTCCAGCTCGGCCGCACAGCAGGCTGAGTAACCGTCGCGGTTACCGGGAATCGAGGTCGACTTGCAGGGCACCTCGCGGCTGGCGTAGAGGTCGCCGTAAAAGAGCTCGGTCGGCCCCCAGGTGTGGTGGCGAAACTTGAGCTGGGTCGTCTCGACCGCGCGCCGCAGCAAGCCCTCGAGGGAGACCTGATGACGGTGGCGGCCGCGATAGATCAGGAATGGAGTACAGGCGGTCCGCAGGCCAGCGTCGTCGAGGCTCTCGAAGAGAGTCTCGACATCGGGGCTGAGGTGAGCGAGGTTCATGTTGTAGACGAGGTCATAGAGCGCGCGGAAAACGCCAACCGTCCGCGTCGCGTCCAGCGAGGAGCCGTACTCGACGTAGCGCTGCTCCAGCCGGTGGAACCAGTTCATGCCGCTGATCCAGTGTCGATCGGCGGCGACGCCGGTGACCATCTCAGCGCAGGCGACGGGGGTCACCGAGGGGAAGCTGGAGACGCAGTCCCCAATCAGGACGCCGTGCTCGAGCAGTGCCCCAAAGGTCGGCGCCCGTCCCTCCTCAACCGCGCGCAGCAGCATGTCGGTGCGCAGCGAATCGACATAAGTGAGAACCAGCTTCTTCGCAGGCATCCTGCGCGAATGATGAAGCTCGCCCGGATGGGCGGCTAGCGCAGGACCCGCAGGCCCGCGTGCTTGCGTTGGGCGCGGCGGTGGCGAGCGGCGCCGAGCCAGACGAGGGCGATCAGGACCAGCAGGGTGAGGACGGGAAGCAGTAGAGCCGCGGCGACGACGACCAGCGCCGCCAGCGAGACGAGAAAGCCGAGGGCGCCACTGCCGCCCTCGCGGCGGCTGGCGCCGCTGACCACGTCGCTGACCACAAGGCAACCGACGACGGCACCGATCAGGCAGAAGAGGGCCCCGAGCGGCGTGCCCAGGTCGGCGCCGCCGGCGAGCAGGAAGCCGACGATGAGGCCGATTACGGCGGCAAGGATGGTCATCCGCCCGCGGGCGGATCCGCGGGTGCCGGTGGTGCCGGCGAGCATCCCGATCGCGATGCCGATGCCGAGCTCGAGCCCGGTGCCCTCGAGGAAGCTCACGGCGAAAACCTACACTCCAGGGATGGAAGAGACGCCCCACCGCCGTCGCGCCCACACCCGCACCCGGGATCTGGAGCGCTACGCCGGCCTCTTCGCGGCGAGGACCAAGGTGATGCGGTCCTCGGCGATGCGCGATCTGATGGCGATCACGGCGCGGCCCGAGGTGATCTCGCTGGCCGGCGGGTTGCCCGACACCTCGACCTTCCCGGCGGGGACATTCGCCGCCCAGATGACGCGGATCGCACAGGAGTCCACCGCGGAGGCGCTCCAGTACGGACCGACCGAGGGCTTTGCCGAGACGGTCGACTGCATCGTCCAGGTGATGGGTGCCGAGGGAATGCTGCCCGACCCCGACGACGTGATCGTCACCACCGGCGGCCAGCAGGCGATCGACCTGATCTGCAAGACGCTTGTCGACCCCGGCGACGTGGTCGTCTGCGAGGCGCCGACCTACCCCGGTGCGGTGCCGGTTTTCTGCAGCTACCAGGCAGAGACGATCCAGATCGACTGCGACGAGGACGGGATGCGGATCGCGGATCTGGAAGAGGTCCTGTCCCGCCTCGACGGCGAAGGCCGACGGCCCAAATTCGTCTACTCGGTCCCCAGTTTCCAGAACCCGGCCGGGGTGACGCTGTCGTTGGAGCGCCGCCGGCGCCTCGTCGAGCTGGCCCGGCAGCGGGAGCTGCTGGTCGTCGAGGACAACCCGTACGGGCTGCTGCGCTTCGGTGGCGAGCCGCTGCCGCCGCTCTACCAGTTGGACGGCGGTGACTTCGTCATCTACGTCGGCACCTTCTCGAAGATCCTCTCCCCCGGCATCCGGCTCGGCTGGGCGGTGGCGCCGCCGCCGGTGATGGAGAAGATCGTCCTCGGCAAGCAGGCCTCCGACCTCTGCACGTCGACCCTTACCCAGCACTTCGTCCGCGAGTACTTCGCCGAAGGGCACTGGCGCGAGTACATCGACGACCTGGTGGAGATCTACCGCGGGCGGCGCGACACGATGGTCGAATCCCTGCGCGAGCACTTTCCGGCGGAGGCGACTTGGACCGAGCCGGAGGGCGGCCTCTTCATCTGGGCGACCCTGCCCGATTACATCGACACCAGCGACCTGCTGGCGAAGGCGCTGCGGGAGGACGTCGCCTTCGTTCCGGGCCAGGCCGCCTACGTCGACGAGAACAGAGGGCGCAGCTCGATGCGGCTCAACTTCTCGGGGGTGAGCGACGACGAAATCCGCGAGGGGGTGCGGCGGATCGGCAAGGCGATCGGCGAGCAGGTCGAGCTCTACGGGGCTTTGACATCGGATTCCGCCGCGGCGGCTCCCGCCCAGCCGCGGGAATCGGACAGTGACGCGGTTGGGCTCCCGCGTTCGGGGGCGGCGGAGTCGAGCAATGACGGCGGCGATGTTCTTCCCTTCCGCAAGGCGGGAGAGGGAGCGGCTTGAAGGTCGCGGTGCTGAAGGGCGGAAGGTCGCTGGAGCGCGGCGTCTCGCTGCGTTCGGGCGCCCGCGTCGAGGACGCGCTGGAGCGGCTTGGGCACGAGCCGCTGCCGATCGATGCCGACGGCGAGCTGGTCAAGCGGCTGACAGCCGAGCGGCCCGACGTGGCCTTCGTCGCCATGCACGGGCTTGGCGGTGAGGACGGCACCGTGCAGGAGCTGCTGGAGATCCTGGGCATCCCCTTTACCGGGCCCAGCGTCGCCGCCTGTGCGCGCTGCATGGACAAGGTCCTCGCCAAGCACGAGCTGCGCGACGCCGGGGTGCCGACGCCGGACTGGTTCGCGTTCAACGAGACCGCCTTCCGCGAACTGGGCGCCGCCGACGCCCTCAGCGGCCTGGAGGAACGGCTCGGATTTCCCTTGGTGGTCAAGCCGAGCCGCGGCGGATCGGCGCTGGGGGTCAAGTTCGCGGCGAGCTGGTTCGAGGTGCCGGAGGCGCTCGTCTCCGCTTTCAGCTACGACAACCGGGTCTTGCTGGAGCGCTTCGTCGAGGGTCGTGAGTTGGCGGTCAGCGTGCTGGGCACCGAGCCGCTACCGGTGGTCGAGGCGATTCTCCGGGGCGGCGATCGCTACGACTTCGAGGCGCGCTACGAGATCGGCCGCACCGATTTCGTCTGTCCGGCGGAGCTGCGCGAGGAGGAGGAGGCCGCCGTGACGGTGGCGGCGTTGGCTGCCTACGAGGCGCTCGGTTGCTCCGGCTTCTCCCGCGTCGACCTGATCCTCGGCGAGGATGGGCCGCGGGTGCTCGAGGTAAACGCGATCCCCGGCCTCACCGACACCAGCCTCCTTCCCCAGTCCGCCGAGGCCGCGGGAATCTCGTTCGAGGATCTGGTCGAGCGGATCCTCGAGCTCGCCCTGAAGCCCACCGCGGCCTAGGAGTCTCCCTGCGCAAAGTCCTCGGGCGAGACCTCGTCGAGGAACTCCTTGAACTTGTCGACGACCTCCTCGGTGTCCTCGACCTCGTGCTCGAACTCGATCGCCGACTCCTCGATCACGTCCTCGGCCGCGAAGATCGGCGCTGAGACCCGTACGGCCAGGGCGAGGGCATCGGAGGGGCGGGAGTCGATCTCCAGCTCCGAGCCGTCGATCGAGACCGTGATCGAGGCGTAAAAGGTGTTGTCGCGCAGCTCGGTGACGGAGACCCGCTCGCATTTGGCATCGAGCTGCTCGAGCACGTCGGAGAGCAGGTCGTGGGTCATCGGGCGCGGGGTCGAAGCACCCTGCAGCTTCATCAGGATCGCCGCCGCCTCGGGGTGTCCGATCCAGATCGGCAGGAACCGGTTGCCGTCGACAGTCTTCAGCAAGACGATCGGCTGCTTGCCGACCATGTCGAAGCTGACCCCGTAGATCTGCATTTGCTGCACAATTCGCTCCGCGCCGAGGTGGATCGCCCATTATAGGTACGGCTCTGGGCCGTTCCCCCGAGCAGACAGCTACCCGGTCGCGGCAATGGGCGATCCTGAATTCGAACCAGGGACCTCGTCGCCATCAGAGACGCGCTCTTGCCAACGAGCTATCCGCCCGGATTGGCTCTGCATCAGGGGTTTCTACGACAGCGCGTCCACGACCTCGCACGCGATGCCTTCCCGCCACCCGTCGGGCGACGGGTTCGACAGGGGCGCGACGTGAAGGGCCAGGACACACCGTTATTTCCCCGGCGCGGCTCTGGCCCTATCCCTATGGGAGTGCCGTCGAGGAGCTGAGCCGGGGGAATCCCCAAAGGCGTTGCCGAGCTTGACGATGGTGGCCAAGCGCGGATCGTGCTGAGACCACTCCCCGCGGTGGTTCAGGCCTGGGCCAAGCCTCCACGGACAAACCGCCAAAAATGCTAGGTTGCAACGCCGTTTCCGGACTCCAAACCCGACAGGGGGTTGTCGTGAAGCGCTCTCTACATCGTCTTCGTTGTGGCTTCTTCGTCTCGATAGTTGTTGCGGCCCTATCCGCACTCAGCGCCCCTGCTGCCGGCGCGACCGCGCCGGGCACGATCACCGAGTACAGCGCTGGGCTCCATGGCAATCCGGGCGCCCTCGTGGCCGGGCCAGACGGCAATGTCTGGTTCACCGACTTCACCGCGCCCAGGACGGTCGGGAAGATCACCCCGGCGGGGGCGATCACGGAGTACAGCTCGGGCCTCAATCCGGGCAGCAAGGCCGGGCCGATCACCGTGGGATCAGATGGGAACATCTGGTTCACGGACGACGGCACGACCTCGGCCGTTGGCCGGGTCACTCCGGCGGGGGCGATCACGGAGTACAGCTCGGGCCTCAACGCCGGAAGCATCCCCGGTCAGATCACCACCGGTCCAGATGGCAATGTCTGGTTCACGGACCTGGGCACCATCCCCGCCATTGGCCGGGTCACTCCGGCGGGGGCGATCGCCGAGTACAGCATCGGGCTGCAGGTCGGCAGCGAATTGGGCGCGCCTGTGGCCGGGCCAGATGGCAATGTCTGGTTCCTCGATTTTGCCGCTGGCGCCCCGGCCATCGGGAAGGTCACCCCAGCGGGGGCGATCACGGAGTACAGCGCGCCGCTGGGTACCGAACCGCTCGACCTAACCAAAGGACCGGACGGCAATCTCTGGTTCACGGATGGCGGCACCCCGGCCATCGGCCGGATCACGCCGAGCGGGACCATCAGCACCTTCACCACCGGCCTAAACGCCGGCAGCGATCCCATCGAAATCGCCGCTGGCTCTGACGGGAGCCTGTGGTTCACCGATCAAGGCTCTACCCCGGCGCTCGGCCGGATCACCACGAGCGGGACCATCACGGAGTACAGCGCCGGGCTGCAGGTCGGCAGCAAGCCGGTGGGTCCGACGGCCGGGCCTGACGGGAACCTCTGGTTCACCACCTACGGAAGCGCCACGCCAGGGGTGGGCAGAATCACCCCGGGTGGCGAGATCACGGAATACAGCTCCGGCCTCGGTGCCGGTAGCGCTCCGAGCGGCGGTGCTGTTGCCGGACCTGACGGCAATATGTGGTTCGCCGACGACGGCACCACGCACGCCATCGGTCAGATCGTCCTCGGTAGCGATTCGCCGCCCGTCGCCGGAGGCGGCGGCAGCGGGCCGTCGACAGGTGGAAGCGGACCTACCGCACCGCCTCCGGCGACTGCTCCGGTCCATCGCAAGAAGCCCCTGAAATGCAAGCGGGGCTACCGCAAGACCGTCAAGCACGGCAAAGCCCGATGCGTAAAGCGCAACCACAGGCACCACCGTGCACGGAAAGGCGGGCGGTCGTGAAGCGCACCGGGTGTTCCCGCGCTTCATTTTGGCGAGGACGGACCATCGCTTGCCCGCTTGGAGGTGACCGTCGAATTTGGAATCGTGCAAGCCGCGTCCCCCCCGAACGCTCTCGCCGACGTCGGCGGGGGTCAGTTTTGGACCGTCGAGAGGGGGTCGGTATTCAGGTGGGACTGCACTCTAGAAAGCGGGTTTGAGTGGGCGATCCTGGATTCGAACCAGGGACCTCGTCCTTATCAGAGACGCGCTCTAACCAACTGAGCTAATCGCCCGGGGCGACGGCGATGATAGCGGCCGGGGGCGGCCCATCGCGGGCGTGCTCAGGCCGGCTTGCGGGTTAGCTTTCGAGCCAGGGCCAGGGCCTCGTCGAGGTCGGCGAGGCGGATCTCGACCGACACCCCTCCCCCACGCGGACGGACCTTCACCTCGTGGCCGAAGGCGGTCTCGAGCTTGTCGGCGGCCTCGCGCATCGCCGCTGTCTCCTCGGCATCGACTGGTCGCCTATTGCTCTTCTCTTTCTTTGGCTGGCTGGCCAGCTTAACCCTGCTCTCGGTCTCGCGGACGGACCAACCGCCCTTCGCCGCGTCGCGGGCGAGTCGGCGGCG
>DATIPC010000054.1:0-51383 GCA_035472395.1 Solirubrobacterales bacterium | reverse complement strand
GCGGTCTCCAATCTCGCCCCCTTCCCGGCCGGCGGTGTCATCGCCCCGCGCCGCGAGCTTCGCCAGGGCCGCTACGACGTGATCCACATCCACGAGCCGCTCGTGCCGCTGGTCGGTTGGAACGCGGCACTCGGGGCCTCTGCGCCCGCGGTCGGAACCTTCCACGCTTACTCGACCAAGGCGATCCCCAACTACATCGCCTCGGCGCTGGGTGCTAGGCGGATGCTCAACCGGCTCTCGGCGCGGATCGCCGTCTCCGAGGCGGCCGCCTGGACGGGGCGACGCTGGTACGGCGGACGCTACGAGATCGTGCCGAACGGGGTCGATGTCGAGACCGCACTGCGGAACCCGAAGCCGCCCAGCGAGGAGCTTCGCGTGCTCTTCGTTGGCCGCCCGGAGGAGCGCAAGGGCCTGCCGGTCCTGCTGACCGCCTTCGAAGCCCTGGTCGAGCACGTGCCCAGCCGCCTCACGGTGATCGGAGCCGAGCGCGACGACGTGCTGCGCTACGTCGCCGACCCCGATGTGCTGCGTTCGATCGACGTGCGCGGTCGCGTCTCCGGGGAGAGTCTCTGGACGGCCCTGCACGAGGCCGATCTGCTCTGCGCCCCCTCGCTCTCCGGCGAGAGCTTCGGCATGGTCCTGACCGAGGCCTTCGCCGCGGGCACGCCGGCGATCGCCTCCGCCATCGCCGGCTACAGCGACGTCGTCACCGACGGCGTTGATGGTGTGCTCGTGCCGCCAGGCGATCCCCAGCGGCTCGCCGAAGAGCTGCAGCGCGCCCACCACGAGCCAGAGCGCCTCGTGGCGATGGGCGAGGCAGCGCGGCAGAGCGCTCAGCGCTACGCCTGGCCTCGCGTTGCCGACCGCGTCAGCGAGGTCTACGAGCGGGCGATCGAGATGCCGGCACCAACGACTACCGTCGAGCGCGCTGCCCACTGGGCTGGCCTGCGGTCCGCCGACGGCAGCCCGTCCAGCCCACCGCGGCGGCTGCCCTCTCTCGACCCGCCGCTGGCCCGGAGTGGCAGCCGCAAGCGCCGCGTCGCCCGCCGTGTCGGTCTCGGCGTGGCCGGGGCGCTCGGTGTTGGCCTCACCGCTCTGGCGGCGCAGAAGATCGGCGTCGACAACGTGATCGCCAGCATCGTTCGCTCGGACTTGACCTGGGTCCTGGTCGCCTGCGCCCTGATGGCCCTCTCGCTCTTCTTCCGTGCCGCCTCCTGGTACGCGATCGTGCGCGCGGCGTTGCCCAACCGGCCGGTGCGCCGTCGCGACGTGACCTCGGCGACGATGATCGGCGTGCTGATGTCGGCGACGCTGCCGGCCCGGCTCGGCGAGCCGGCCAGGGCGATGACCCTGGCGCGGCGGATCGGGCGAATGCGCGAGACCTTCCCGGTGCTGCTGGGGACGCTCGTCTCCCAGACCCTGCTCAACATCGTCGCCCTGGCCCTGCTCGGCACGATCATCGTCTCCAGTACCGATCTCTTTCACTCCAGCACCGAGAAGCTGTTCGTCTTCAGCTTCGTGCCCCTGGCCCTGCTGGTCGTCGTTCTGGTCGCCCCGGTGCTGATGCGCCGCAACGGCAACGGCCGCTTCGCCCGAATCGGTGCCGCTCTGCATCGCGGCCTGTTGCAGGTACGGGCCGGCCTGGCGGTGTTTCGCCAACCCCGCTACGGCATCGTCGCCAGCGCAGCGCAGCTCGGCGCCTGGGCGATCCAGCTGGCCGCTTGCTGGGCGTTGCTGGCGGCGCTCGGGCTCAGTAGCCATGCCGGCATTGGTGCTGCTGCGGCGGTGCTTTTCGCCGTCAACGTCACCGCGGTCGTGCCGGCCACCCCGTCGAACATCGGCGTCTTCCAGCTCGCCGTGATCAGCGTTTTGCACACCGGCTTTGGAATCAGCACCGCCGACGCTCTCGCCTACGGTGTGATCCTGCAGGCGGTCGAGATCGCCACCGCCGTCGCGCTCGGCCTGCCGGCCCTGGTTCGCGAGGGCCTCACCTGGAGCGATATGCGGGTCCAGGCCATCTCCTCAGCTCCGGTTCGCCTCGATCCGCGCCCATCCAACCGCGTCGGTTAGGCCCACTAGTCCTCTGAGCTGCGGGGAACCTTGCCGCCCTCGGCACCCGGTTCGAGGGCCGGACCGCGGGGGGACGCTATGCCCAGCACCCGCATCGCCTTGAGGCCGAGGCCGAGCTTCTCGCGGCCCTCGGTGGCGGAGACGTCGTGGCCGCAGAGCTCACGCACGCGCTCGAGGCGGTAGCGGATCGTGTGGCGGTGGGTGAAGAGCTGTTTAGCGGTGGCGGCAACGTTGCCGTCGTTGGCCAAGTAGGCCTCGACGGTGGTTACCAGCTCGGTCTCGTACTGGTCGTCGTAGGCGGTGAGCGGTTCGATCGTCTCGGCGAAGAAACGCTCCAGCTCACCCGGGTCATCGCTCATCGCCGGCAGCAGCAGGCGGTAGGCGCCGGTGTCCTCGAAGGCGAGCAGCGGTCGGCCCTCGGCTTCGCCGACGTTGACCGCCAGCCGTGCCTCGTTGCCGGCCCGGTAGAGGTCGACGGGGTCGGCGATGCGGCGGCTGGCGCCGATCGTGAGGTGGAAGCTCGGCAGGGCATCCTCCATCTCCCGCGTCAGACCGGCAGCGGCGCGCTGCAGCCGCTCCTCGGTCTCGGCGGGCACGATCACCGCGATCTCCGCCGCGACCTCGCCCTCGTCCGTTGTTGCCAGCGCCCCCGGAGCGAGCGAGCGCAGCGCCCGCATCGCCAGGGTCAGCACCCGTGCCCGCCACTCTCCCGTCTGCGCGGTGCGTGGGGCGGCACGGAGGACGATCGCGCCGGCTCCCTTCTCGAGGTCGGTGCCGAGCTCGGCGGCGCGGGCAACGATGTCGCCGCGATCGGTCACCTCGCGAGCGAGGACCGCGGCGACGAAGACGCCGGCAACCTCCTCGCTCTGCCAGTCCGGGGCGCGGGAGCGCTCCATCTCCAGGGCCAGCAGGGTCGTCACCATGCGGGCGATTGCCGGCTCGGGAGCCGCCTTGGCGCGGTAGCGCAGCTCGCCCACGACGTTGTCGGCGACCCGCAGCTCGACCGTCGTCACCCGCTCGCCGCCCGCCAGCAGCTTTTCCTCCTGATCAGGTGAGGCGCCGGCCACGGCCAGCACCCCGCCAGAGCGCTCGATCAGTGCGACGCTGGCGTCGAGCACCCGCGCCGCCGCCCGTGCCACGGCTGGCAGCCCGGCTCCGGACTCGACCGCATCAGCTAGCGCATCGAGCGTCCCCTCATCTACCGTTTTTGCAGGGCTTCCCTCCCTTTTCGAGCTGGTGGCCACGATCTCATTATGGGACTTGGCGAGCCAGAAGCTCTCCCGAGAGGGCATTCTGGTAGGGGTGGAACGTCTTGTACTTTTTCGCCGACACCTCCCGAGCGTCAGCCCAACCGCGATACACCGAAAAAGTTAAGTGGAACCCCTACCAGAATGCCCTCAACCGACGATTTCGACTATGTCGTTGTAGTAGTAGACGAACGCCAGGCCGACGACGACACCGGTGAGGACCAGGGCGGCGAGGACGATCAGGGAGAGGAAGCCGGCGGCGGCCTTCTCCCAGAGGCGACCGTAGGACCCAATCGCCGGAACGAAGATCAGCGCCACGAAGGCGACCAGGCTGATCAGCCCGGCCGCTCCGAAGAGCAGGTACTCATTTTCGATCTTCTGCAGGGCCAGCGGCAGCACGGAGACCATTCTGCCGCAACGTGGAGATGACGAGGGCGACCGCGGCGCAGAGCGAGAAGGCGGCGACGCCGAGTGCCCAGCCGGCGTTGACGTCGCTCATGTAGTGGACGCCGAGGTAGACGCGGGAGAGGCCGACGAGAGCGGTGATCACGATTCCCGCCGCGACCACGGCCGCTCCCCGCGCCATCCCAACCCGCAGGCGCATCACGATCGTCACCGCCAGCCAGACGTAGAAGGTCGAGTAGGCGGCGTGGGCGCTGGGGAAGGAGGAGCCCGAGACCCCGATCAGTCCATCGCCGGGGCGGGGGCGGTCGACGGCGTCCTTGAGCTCGTGGACGCCGGTGATGACGATCGCCATCCCGGCGAGGAGCACGCCCAGCTCGGCCCAACGGCGGCGGGCGACGAGGATCGCCGCCGCGATTGCCGCCAGCGGCCAGCAGACCGCCGAGGAGCCGAGCGCCGTCACGACCTTGGCGATGTCGATCAGCCAGGCGGTTCGGAGCTTTTCGGCGACTTCCATCGCGGTGAGGTCGCCGGGGGTGGGGCCGGGATCGCCGTTGACGATCACCGTGTAGGCGACGAGGACGAAGCCGGCGACGGCGAGGATCGCCATCAGCGAGGTGAGCTCGAGCCCGAAGGTGCCGCCTGGCGTCACCCGATCCCAGAGGAAGCTGAGCTGGGGTTGGAAGCGACGCGTCAGGACCACCAGCCATCGGGTCGCCCCGCGCCCCTCCATCCAGCGAATAGCGGCACGCCGGTTCTCCCGGACCCGGAAGCGGCGCACCAGCAGCACCACGCCGACGACGACGACGATCAGCGCGGTGAGCAGGAAGGCCCCCCGCCCGGCGTACTTGGCGGCGGTGTCGATGCTGCGCGAGAAGAAGTAGCCGATCAGGATGTGGGCGCTGGCCCAGAGCCCGGTGCCGAGGATGCTGTAGGGGACGAAGGCGCGGTAGCGCATTCCCGAGCTGCCTGCGATGAAGGGGGCGAAAGCGCGGACGAGGCTGATGAAGCGGCCGATGAAGATCGTCTTGCCGCCGTGGCGGGAGAAGTAGTCCTCGACTTTCTCGAAGCGCTCGTGGCTGATCCCGAAGCGGGGACCGTTGCGCATCACGAACTCGCGACCGAGCCGGCGACCAAGGAAGAAGCTGGTCGTGTCGCCGGCCCAGGCGGAGAACCAGGCGATCGCGATCAGCAGGTAGATGTCGATCGCGCCCTGGCCGGCGACGGCGCCGCCGAGCAGCATCACGGTCTCGCCGGGCACGACGAGGCCGACGAAGGCGCCGGTCTCGGCGAAGGCGAAGACGCCGACCAGCAGGTAGGTCCAGGCGCCGAGCGTGTTGGAGATGTCTTCCAGCAGCTGCTGCAGTTCGTCGTGGGGGATCACCCGGCTGAGCAGGTAGTAGCCGGCGGCGACCGCAGCGACGATCGCGACGAGGAACAGGCGTTTCCTCCGCCGATCCTCCGGGAGCGCGAGTTTCACAGCGCCCGCCCTGCCTCGCAGACGATCGCGTCGTCGCGGTCGATTTTCGCCGCTGCGGACTTTGCCCGTGCCAGAGCAGGGAAAAGTCCCACAGCGGTGGGACCCGAGCCGGTAAGGAACGCGAGTGGCGCGCCGGCGTCGCGCAGGGCGTCGAGCGCCTCGTCTATGTCGGGACGCAGCGAGCGAGCGGCCGGCTCGAGGTCGTTGACGAGCAGGTCGGCATAGTCGAGGGGGGAGGCACCGGCACCGGCTGCCTCGCGCAGCTGCGCTGCCAGCGACCCCAGCTCCTCCTCCTCGCGCCCGAGTCCAAGCCGGTCGGCCTCGGCGAAGACGGCGGCGGTGCTGAGCCCGCCGCCTCCGGGCAGCAGCACGACGGCGTGCGGGGCCGGGTCCGGCAGCGGCTCGACCCGCTCGCCGGCGCCCTGCACGAGCGAGAGGCTCGGAGCGAGCTGGGAGGGCACGTCGGCGCCGAGGGCCGCCGCCATCTCCTTCAGATCCGGAATCCAGCCGGCGCTTCCCGCCGGGTCGCGGGCCAGCCGCAGCACCGCCGCGGCGTTGGCACTGCCGCCGCCGAGGCCGGCGGCAACCGGGATCCGCTTCTTGATCTCGATCCGCAGCGGCGGACGGTTCCAGCCTCGCTCGCGCAGGCCGGCGAGCGCCCGTGCAGCGAGGTTCTCCCCCTCGACCCCGGGGCAGATGACCTCATCGCTGGTCGCCTCCGAGACTTCGATCGCGTCGGCCAGGGCGAGCGGCTCGAACAGCGAGCAGAGCGAGTGCAGGCCGTCGGCACGGCGCGGGCCGAGGTAGAGGCAGAGGTTGAGCTTGGCGGGGGCATGGATGCGCATCGGGGCTGGCCTCACTCGGCGTCACTCAGTTTCCCCGCCAGAGCGGCGAAATCAGCAGCGGAGAGGGTCTCGGCACGCGCGTTCTCGGGCAACCCAAGTTCGCGCAGCGCGCCGCGGGCGGTATCCAGCGAGCCGGGGCGGACGTGCTCCAACGAGCGGGCCAGCGACTTGCGGCGGTGGGCAAAGGCGGCGCGGACCAGCTCGCGAGTTGCCGGGTTGGCGCCGGCGCCAGTGCGCCGCAGGCTGAGGATCGCCGACTCGACCCGCGGCCTTGGTCGGAAGACCGCCGGGTCAACGCTGCGCAACAGCTTCACCTCGCAGGCCAGCTGCGCCAGCACGCTCGGCGAGCCGTAGGTGCGACTCCCCGGCGCAGCACGCAGGCGGTCGGCGATCTCCCGTTGCACCATCACCGTCCAGCGCGCGACCTGTGGCAGCTGCTCGATCGTGCGCAGGATCAGCGGCGTCGCGATCGAGTAGGGGAGATTGGCGACGACGACGCTCGGCGCTGGCTCGAAGGCCGCCAGGTCGAGCTTCATCGCGTCGCCCCAGTGCAGCTCGACCTCGGGGCGCGCCGCCAGCGGCGCGAGCGCCGCCTCGAGGCCACGGTCGAGCTCGACCGTGTGGACGTACGCCGCAGCGACCGCCAGGCGTCCGGTCAGAACCCCCTCGCCGGCGCCGACCTCCAGCACCACGTCGGTCGAGGCGAGCTCGGCGTCGCGGACGATCGCGTCGAGCAGGTTCGGGTCGGCGAGGAAGTTCTGCCCGAGCCTGACCACGGCCGGCCCTTACCAGCCGAAGAGGGTGCGGGCGTTCGCCTCGACGATTCTCTCCAGCTCCTCGTAGGGGACGCCTCGTGCCTCGGCGACGACGCGGGCGGTGTCGACCACGTAGGCGGGCTCATTCGGCTTGCCGCGCATGGTCTGCGGGGCTAGGTAGGGCGCGTCGGTCTCAACCAGGATCAGCTCGTCGGGCAACTGCGCAGCCGCCTCGCGCAGCTCGCCCGAACCGGGGTAGGTGGTGTGACCGGCGAAGGAGCAGTACCAGCCGCGCTCCGCCGCGTCGGCGGCCCGCCAGGGAGCGGAGAAGCAGTGGAGGATCACCGGCGTGTCGTCTGCCTTGGCGTCGAGCACGGCGAAGATCTCGTCGATCGCCGCGGTCTCTCCGTCTTTGTCGCGGCCGTGGATGACGATCGGCAGCTTTCGTTCGACCGCGATCTCCACCTGCGCCTCGAAGGCACGCCGCTGGTCCGCGGGGCTCGCCGTTTCGCGGTAGTAGTCGATCCCGGTCTCGCCGATCGCCCGCACCTTCTCGTGGGCGGCGAGGCGGGCGATCTCCTCGGCGCGGCCGTCGTCGAACCCCGTCGCCTCGGTCGGGTGGCAGCCGACGCTGGCGAAGACCTCCTCGTGGCGCTCCGCGGCGCCGATCGCGGTTGCGTTCTCCTCGCCTCCGAGGCCCACGTTGAGCATCCGGTCCACGCCGGCAGCGAGTGCGCTCGCCACCACCTCGGCCTCGGGCCGCTCGCACAGGAATAGATGCGTGTGGGAATCGATCATCGGCGCCCAGCCTATCCTTGGCTAGCCTCTTTAAACCATGGCCGAACGTGACTACATAGCCGCGACCAAGGAGCGCATCGTCATCTTCGACGGTGGCATGGGCGCGACCCTGGAGCAATTCGACCTGACCCAGGCGGATTACGGCGGCCTTGCGGGCAAATGCCACGAGGCGCTGGTCCTCAATCGCCCCGACGTGATCGAGGGCGTCCACGCCTCGATGATCGAGGCCGGCGCCGAGGTGGTCGAGACCGACAGCTTCCAGGGCTCGCGGCTGAAGCTCGAAGAGTGGGGGCTGGGCGAGCACACGCACGAGGTCAACGTGAAGGCGGCGCAGATCGCCCGCAAGGCCGCGGGCGAGGTCCGCTTCGTCGCCGGCTCGATCGGTCCGACTGGGTTCCTGCCCGCCTCCGACGATCCGACCCTGGGCGACATCTCCTTCCGCAAGCTGGTCGAGGTCTTCGCCGAGCAGGCAAGAGGCCTGGTCGAGGGGGGCGCTGACCTGATCATCATCGAGACCGCGCAGGACATCCTCGAGGTCAAGGCCTCGATCTTCGGCGCCCGCGAGGCATTCGCCGCCACCGGCCGCACGCTGCCGATCCAGTGCAGCGTCTCGCTGCTGCCGCAGGGCGGCAAGATGCTGCTCGGCACCGACATCCAGGCGGTGCTGACGACGCTGACCGCGCTCGAGGTCGACGTGATCGGGCTCAACTGCTCGACCGGGCCCGAGGACATGCGCGACGCGATCCGCTACCTGGGCGAGAACAGCCCGCTGCCCGTCCACTGCATCCCCAACGCTGGCCTGCCCCTGCAGGGACCCGACGGCGAGACGATCTTCCCCGAACAGCCCGAGCCGCTGGCGGCGACGCTGGGCGAGTTCGTCGAGCGCTACGCGGTCGGGATCGTCGGCGGCTGTTGCGGCACGACGCCGGAGCACATCGCCGCGATCCGCGAGAGGGTCGACGGCCGCGTGCCCGGCGAGCGCCCGGCGCCGGGGCCGATCGAGGTCTCCTCGATGATGACCTCGACGCCGCTCGTGCAGGAGCCGCGCCCGACCCTGGTCGGTGAGCGCGTCAACTCGCAGGGCTCGCGCAAGGCCAAGGAGCTGTTGCTCGCCGACGACTACGACGGCCTCGTCCAGGTAGCCGAAGACCAGGTCGAAGGCGGCGCCCACGTACTCGACCTCTGCGTGGCGCTGACCGAGCGTGCCGACGAGGACGAGCAGATGGTCGCCGTGGTCGAGCGGGTCTCGTTGACCCAGCCGGCGCCGATCCAGGTCGACTCGACCGAGCCCAACGTGATTGAGGCGGCGCTGGAGAAGATCCCGGGGCGGGCGATCGTCAACTCGATCAACCTCGAGGCCGGCGAGGACAAGGCCAACGTCGTCGCGCCGCTGGCGAAGGCGCACGGGGCGGCGCTGATCGCCCTGACGATCGACGAGGTCGGCATGGCGAAGACGGCCGAGCGCAAGGTCGAGATCGCCAAACGGATCCGCGACCTCGTCTGCGAGGAGCACGGGCTCGAACCCGAGGCGCTGATCTTCGACGCGCTCACCTTCACCCTGACCACCGGCGACGACGAGTGGAAGCCCTCCGCGATCGAGACGATCGAGGGGATCCGGCGGATCAAGGCCGAGATCCCGGGCGTCAAGACCTCGCTCGGCGTCTCCAACGTCTCCTTCGGCGTCGGCCAGCCGGCCCGCGCGGTGCTCAACTCGGTCTTCCTCCACCACTGCGTCGAGGCCGGGCTCGACCTGGCGATGGTCAATCCCAACCACATCACGCCCTACTCGGAGATCAGCGACGAGGAGCGCGAGCTGACCGACGACCTTGTCTTCAACCGGCGCGAGGACGCGCTGGAGCGCTTCATCGCCCATTTCGAGTCGAAGGGCGAGGAGGCCGTCGAGGAGGTGGGCGACCCGACCGAGGGCATGGAGCCCGAGGAGGCCCTGCACTGGCACATCCTGCGCCGCAAGAAGGACGGGGTGGAGGAGTGGATCGACCGCTCCAACGAGAAGATCGGCGCCGTCCCGACGCTGAACGAAGTGCTGCTGCCGGCGATGAAGGAGGTCGGCGACAAATTCGGCGCCGGCGAACTGATCCTGCCCTTCGTCCTGCAGTCGGCCGAAGTGATGAAGCGCGCCGTGGCGCAGCTGGAGAACTACCTCGACCGGATCGACGGCCACACCAAGGGCAAGGTCGTGATCGCGACCGTGTTCGGAGACGTCCACGACATCGGCAAGTCACTGGTCAACACGATCCTCACCAACAACGGCTACACCGTCGTCGACCTCGGCAAGCAGGTCCCGATCGACACGATCATCGAGGCCGCGGTCGAGAACGAGGCCGACGCGATCGGCCTCTCGGCCCTGCTCGTCTCGACCTCGAAGCAGATGCCGATCTGCATCCAGGAGCTGCACCAGCGCGGGCTCGAGTTCCCGGTGCTGATCGGCGGCGCCGCGATCAATCGCGACTTCGGCCGCCGCACGCTCTATCCGCATGGAAAAGAGTCCGACGACGTCTACGAGCCCGGCGTCTTCTACTGCAAGGACGCCTTCCAGGGGCTGGATACGATGGACGCGCTGGTCGACGCGGAGGCCCGCGCAGCCCTGGTCGAGCGGATCCACGCCGAGGCGAAACAGCTGCGCGAGAAGCCGGTCGTCGTCGACGACGGGCCGCCGGTGACCGACGCCAGCGTGCGCTCCGCCGCCGTCACCGACAACCCGATCCCGGAGCCTCCGTTCGGCGGCGTGCGCGAGGTCGAGATCGACCTCGACCAGGTCTACCCCTACCTCGACCGCCACGTGCTCTTCAAGCTGCACTGGGGCGGCAAAGGCGTAAAGGGCGAGGCCTGGCGCGAGCTGATCGAGGGCAACGGCGAGGAGGAGGGCTTCGCACCGCGGTTGGAGCGGATGTGGCGTGAGCAGGACTACCTCCACCCGCGGGCGCGGCTCGGCTATTTCCCCTGCAACTCGGAGGGCAACGAGCTGATCGTCTTCGACCCAGAGGACCCCGAGCGCGAGCTGGAGCGGCTGGTCTTCCCGCGCCAGCCCAAGCACGCCCGGATCTGCCTCGCCGACTTCTACCGGCCGCTGGAGAGTGGCGAACGCGACGTGGTCGCCCTGCAGGGGGTCACCGTCGGCCCCGAGGTGACCGAGCTGATCGAGCGACTGGAGAGCGAAGGCGAGTTCGCCGAACAGCTCTTCGTCCACGGGCTCGGCGTGCAGTCGGCCGAGGGCTTGGCCGAGTGGCTGCACGCCGAGGTGCGCCGCGGCCTCGGCATCGACACCGATCAGGGCCGCCGCTATTCCTGGGGCTATCCAGCCTGCCCGGACCAGTCCGAGCACGAGAAAGTCTGGCGCCTGCTCGGTCTCGAGCGGATCGGCATGACCCTTTCCGACGGCTACGCCGTGATGCCTGAGCAGTCGACGGTGGCGATCGTCGCCCACCATCCCCAGGCGGTCTACTTCGGCATGAAGTCGGGCTTCATCCCGGAGCAGAAGGCTCCCGACGAACTGATCGCCGGCACCGAGCGAGGCGGCCAGCTCCCCCCCGAGCGCGAGCCGGTCAGTTAGCTCCCCGGTCGAGGGAAGCGAGCTTCGCCTCCGCTGTTCCTGATTCCGGGGGAAGGACTCGAACCCTCGCTTCCTGGACCAAAACCAGACGTGCTAACCAACTACACCACCCCGGATCGGCCTCGACCTTAGCGCCCATTCACAACATCTGATGCCTTTTGGACCCCATAGGGTCATCAACGCGACAGATGTTCTTAATTGCGTCCGGGTAAGCGCCTAGGGTCGCCGCATGGAGATGGGTGGAGTCTCGTTGGATCCGGAGGTGCGCGAAGGGCTTGCGCGCAGCTGGAAGGCGCTGATGACGGTTGGGGTGCTGGCGATCGTGGTCGGCTGCGTGGCGATCGTCGTTCCTGCGGTCGCTTCGGTCGGGACTGCGATCTTCATCGGCTGGATCCTGGTCGTCGCCGGCGCGTTCCTCATCGCTGGGGCATTTACGGCTCACTCGATCGGGTCGGTCATCCTGCGGCTGCTCTGGGCCTTCCTCACGGTCATCGTCGGCCTCTGGCTGATCGTCGAACCGCACAACGGCACCCTGACCCTGACCTTGGTGCTCGGCATTTACTTCCTCTTCATGGGGCTGACGCGCATCGCCGTCGCCTTCGCGGGCCGCGGCCAGCAGGGCGCAGGCCTCGTCGGTCTCAGCGGCTTCGCCGGCCTCTTGATTGGCATCCTCGTCCTTGCCAAGTTCCCCAGCTCTGCCGACTGGGCGATCGGCCTCCTGGTAGGAATAGACCTGATCTTCGCCGGTTGGACCCTGACCTCTGTAGCTCTGGTCGGGCGAGATCTCTCCCGCGCCTGACGCGGCGTCAGACGCGGGAGGGGGAATTGGCTTGGGAGAGGATGGGGCATCCCGGAGTGCGCGGCGTCCTCTTTTCGCCCCAATAAGTCACGAGAGCCGTAAGCGCTGACGGCGAAAACCCAGCAAGCGGAGGGATGCCCCATCCTTTCCCATCCGCATTACGATCCAGAGGTGAGCTCCCCTCTAGTGCTGGTCATGGCAGCCGGCGAGGGAACGCGTATGCGTTCCTCCACGCCGAAGATGCTGCATCCCGTTTGTGGGCGGCCGATGGTCGCCTGGCCGATCCTCGCTGCACGCGAGGCAGGCGCTGGCCGGGTTGCCGCGATTGTCTCACCTGGCCGCGACATTTCCGCTGGCTTCCCAGAGGAGGTCGAGACGGTCGTCCAGCCCCGGCCCGACGGCACCGGTGGCGCTGTGCGCGCCGCGCTGCCGCTGATCGAGGAGGCAGAGACCGTGCTGGTCCTCTCGGGCGACCACCCGCTCATCTCCGCCACGATCATCTCCGGCTTTCTCGCCGCCCACGCGTCCTCGGACGCGGCAGCGACGATGATGACCATCGAGCTCGACGACCCGGGGACCTACGGGCGCGTAGTGCGTGACGCCGCGGGTGAGATCGAGCGTGTGGTCGAGGCGAAAGCTGACGGGGACGCCAGCGCCGAGGAGCTGGCGATCCGCGAGATCAACGCCGGCACCTACGCTTTCGATGCCGCCCCGCTGGCCACGGCCCTCGCCGGGTTGTCGAATGACAATGCGCAAGGGGAGTACTACTTGACCGACGTCTTCGCGGCTCTGCGCAGGGCCGGCTGTTCCGTCGCCGCCCACCTGGCCGACGACTTCGCCGTGACGATGGGCGTCAACAATCGCGCCGACCTGGCCGCGGTGGAGGTCGAGGCGCGCCGCCGCATCCTCGAGCGCCACATGTTGGCCGGCGTCACCGTCGTCGACCCCGGCACGACCTGGGTCGACGCTGGCGTGAGGATCGCCGCCGACGCTCGGATCGAGCCGGGCACCAGCCTGCGCGGGGCCACCGAGGTTGGCACCGGCTCGGTCGTCGGCCCGCTGAGCACGCTGATCGACACTCGTCTCGGCGCGAACGTGACCGTGCCGCACTCCTACCTGGTCGAGTGCGACGTGCTCGACGGCTGCAGCGTTGGCCCCTTCGCCTATCTGCGCCCCGGCGCTCACCTCGAGCCGGGCGCCAAGGCGGGTACCTTCGTCGAGATCAAGGGCTCACGGATCGGCGCTGGTGCCAAGGTCCCGCACCTGGCCTATGTCGGCGACGCCGAGGTCGGCGCCGGCAGCAATCTCGGCGCCGGCACGATCACCGCCAACTACGACGGATTCCGCAAGCACCGGACGACGATCGGCAAGGGTGCGCGCATCGGCGTTGACACGATGCTGATCGCCCCGGTACAAGTCGGGGACGCCGCCTACACTGGCGCCGGCGCAGTGATCAAGGATGACGTCCCTGAGGGGGCGCTTGCGGTGAGCGAGAACAACCAGAGGAACATCGAGGGCTACGCGGAGGGCAAGGCCGCGCAGGCCCGTGAGGAGGATTCGTGAGCACGATCGAGCAGCGCCCCGAGGCGGCGCCCACCGCCATCCCGCACGACTACTCGAAGCGGATGATGGTCTTCGGCGGCCGCAGCTCGATGGAGCTGGCCGCAAAGGTCGCCGGCAAGCTCGATCTCGACCTCGGCCAGGTGACGCTGAAGACCTTCGCCAACGGTGAGGTCTACTGTCGCTACGGGGAGTCGATCCGCGGCGCCGACGTCTTCCTGGTCCAGTCGACCTGCGCAAACGAGCAGAGTGAGATGACGCCGAACGACGCCCTGGTCGAGTTGTTGACGATGATCGACGCGGCGCAAGGCGCCTCGGCCCACCGCATCATCGCCGTGCTGCCGTGGTACGGCTACGCGCGCCAGGACAAGAAGTCGGCCCCGCGCGAGCCGATCTCAGCCCGGATCGTCGCCAAGTGCCTGGAGGGGGTCGGCACCGACCGGGTCCTCACCATGGACTTGCACGCCGGGCAGGTGCAGGGCTTCTTCCACGTCCCGGTCGACCACATGACCGCGATGCCGATGCTGACCCAGTGGTTCGCCGACCAGGAACTGAGCGAGGAGCTGGTGATCGTCTCCCCCGATGCGGGCCGGGTCAAGACCGCGCGCAATTTCGCCCGCCGCATCGGCACCCACTGGGCCGTGATGGAGAAGGAGCGCCCGGCCCAGCAGGTGGCGGAGATCGGCTACGTCGTCGGCGACGTGAAGGGCAAGACCGCCGTGCTCGTCGACGACATGATCGATACCGCGGGGACGCTCTGCGCCGCCGCCCAGACGGTCATGGACGAGGGCGCCGCTCGAGTGATCGCCTGCGCCACTCACGGCGTCTTCTCCGGCCCCGCCTACGAGCGGCTGGCCGAGTCGGGGATCGAGCGGATCGTCGTCACCGACACGCTCCCGCTGCGCCCCGGCGCGCCGGACAACATCACGGTGCTCTCGACCGCGGGCACCTTCGCCGACTCGATCCGCCGCATCTTCACCGACGACTCCGTCTCGGAGATCTTCGCCGGCGAGAACCAGCTCTTCTAGTGCCCGAGCTGCGCCTGGTCGGCCACAAGGGCGCCGACCTGATCGCCCCAGGGAACACGCTGGAGAGCTTTGCCGCCGCGGTCGAGGCAGGCGTCGACACGGTCGAGATCGACGTGCTGTGGACCCGGGACGGACACCCGCGCCTGGCCGCGGCCGAGCGCACGTCGCTGGTCGTCGCCCACGACTGGCATGACGCAGAGCGGCGCACCCCGCTGACGCTGGGACAGGCACTCGATGCGTTCTTGCGGCCGCCGCTGGACCGGGTCGAGGTCGACCTCGACATCAAGCTGCCGGGGCGGGAGGAGGAGATCGTCGCTGCGGTCCGCGAGCGTGACCTCGTGGGGCGGGCGATGGTCTCGACGATGGAGCTCTCGACCCTGGCCCGGATCCGCGAGCTGGAGCCGGAGCTGCGGCGTGGCTGGACCTATCCCAAAGTGACCAAGGACTGGGCGTCGAAGCGCTGGGCGAAGGCGCCAATGCTTGCTGCCCTGCTCTGGATGCGGGAACGGCTGCCCGGCCTCGCTGCCCGCGAGCTGCCGCGGATGGGGGTGGAGGCGATGTGGGTCTACCACCCGCTGATCAGCCCTCGCCTGGCCCGCATCACCAAGCTGGCCGGCGTAGAGCTGATCGCTTGGACGGTCGACGATCCCGGCCGCATGGAGAAGCTGGTTACCGCCGGCGTCGACGGCCTCTGCTCCAACGATCCGCGCCTTTTCTCGGGTCTCACCTGATCGAGGTTGCAGTTACCCGCCTATAAGGCGGGTAACTGCAACCTCACCGGCTAAACGGTTCCGGGAGTGGCCGTCGGCGGGGCGTTGCGGCTGCCCTTCTTCCTCACGGCGGACTCCATGTCCTCGGGAGTGAAACCGCCGACTGCCTCGCCGTCGAGCGCGTAGCGGTAGAGCGCGACGCCGAAGATCCCGGTCAGTGCCTTGTTGATCAGCAGGGCGATCGCCATCCCGATTACGCCAATGACGAGCAGCAAGGCCCCGGCGAAGCTGGTCGAGGTCCAGATCATGAATCCGATCGCGATCAGCAGGGCGCTGGGCAGGACGCCGCAGAGGAAGACGGCGCCGCCGATCGCGATGTTGCCGGTCACCTGCTGGCCCCAGCGCGATCTGAACAGGCTCGAGGAGCGTTTCAGCGTCTCGATCGGCCCGGTCCCCTCGAGCGCGATCACCGGCGCGGCGAGGAAGGTGATCAGCGACCAGCCGATGGCGAGCAGGCGGCCGGCGATCTGGCCCAGTACGCCCTGGTTCTCCAGGGCGCTGAGGAGCAGGCCGAGGACAGTCGAGATCGCCGCCCAGCCGGCGATCCGCGAGAAGCGGCTGCGCGCCACAGCAAGCCCGTCGCTCACCGTCGCCTCGCGGCCCTGGAAGATCATGTCCGCGGTGGCGGCGAGGGCGACGCTGAAGTAGATGCCGATCAGCGCCAGCAGGTAGAAGCCGATCACGGCCAGCGGCCCGCCGAACACCGCCTTGTCGCTCTCGATCAGGTAGACGCCGGGGCCGACGACGATGATCGCGCAGACGATCGTCGCCGCGGCGCCGTAGAGCGGAAAGCGGACCAGCTCGCGGTGCTCGCGCAACACTCCCCAGCTTTTCTTCGTCAACCCCCAGCCTCGCCGGATCCTGCTCATTGCGTCTCTCCTTCCAGGGATCGCTCGACAATCGGAGTCTGCATGACGCCTCTTCCCTCGAAGTACTCCCACTCCTCCTCGCCCAGCTCGGTCGCCGGCGGATCCGCGTAGATCCACTCGCGCATGATCCGGTGCCAGTTGCGCTTGGCCCGCAGTTGGCCGAGCACGGCGACGACGCCGATTTCCATCCGCCGTCCCATCAGCTCGTCCGCCGGCATCGACTCGCGCCGCATCAGGTCGTAGTACTCGGAGCGGGGGTCGTTGGTCGACTCGATGATCTTCATCACCCGTTGTGGGCTGATCTCGATCTCGCGGTCCTCCACGAACCAGCCGCTGACCGCCATCATGTGCTCCATCAGCCGTTCGGCGTCGAGCTTCGAGGGGTTCTTGATGAAGCCGAGCTCGTGCAGGGCGCTGCGGAAGCGCTCCGGGTCGTTGTGGAAGGCGGCGTCGATGACCCGCTGCTCGAGCACGATCTGCTCGTGGTCGAGCTTCTTCGTCATGCCGAAGTCGAGGAGGGCGACGCGGCCGTCCTCCAGCAGGATGTAGTTGCCGGGGTGGGGGTCGGCGTTGAAGTGTCGTAGGTGGTAGATCGAGCCGAAGCTGCCGCGGAAGACGATCTCTCCGAAGCGGCTGCGCTCCTCATGCGGGAGTTCCTTGACCTGCTCGAAGTCGAGTCCCTCGACCAGCTCGGTGACCAACACCCGGCGCCGCGAGAGCTGGGTGATCACTTCCGGCACATAGATGAACGGGTGGTCGCGGTAAGCGCGGGAGAAAGAGCGCTGGTTCTGCGCCTCGTACTCGTAGTCGAGCTCCTCCATCACCCGCTCGCGCAGCTCCTGGGCGATCGCCTTCGCGTCGAGGCCGGGGGCGAGGGCGCGGGCAAGGCGGACGATGGTGCCCATGTTGCGCAGATCGGCGTCGAGCGCCTCGGCGATCCCCGGGTACTGGATCTTGACCGCGACACGCCGTCCGTCGAGCAGCTCGGCTCGGTGCACCTGGCCGATCGAGGCGGCGGCGAAGGCCTCGCGGTCGAACTCCGCGAACAGCTCCGAGACCGGTTCGTCGTCGTACTCCTCCAGCAGCACCTTCTCGACCTTCTCCCACGGCATCGGCGGCGCCGAGGTGCGCAGCTTCGCCAGCTGCTCCTGGTAGATCTCGCGCGACTCCTCGGGTAGGAACTCGGTGTCGATGAAGGAAGCGAACTGGCCCAGCTTCATCGCCGCTCCCTTCATCTGGCCCAGTGCCCCGACCATCTTCAGCGCCGTCTCGAGGTGGCGTTGCTCGAGCTTTTCCTTGCTCTCCTCCTCGGAGCGGGCCATATTGGTGGCCTTGGTTCCGGCGTACCGGGCGCCCTGCATGCCTACGATCGAGCCCAGCTTGGCTGAGCGGCGGATGCGGCCCTTGGGGATCTTTGCGTCGTCGGCCATCTTCTAAGTATCCTCTCCCGTCCGATGGCTCGCGGACGCGAAAAGCTGAAGGCGGCTCCCCGCGCGGAGTTCGGTTCGCGCAGCTCTCGTCGCCTGCGTGGCGAGGGCCTGGTGCTCGGCGTCGTCTACGGCGGCGGCTCGGAGGCGCGGGCCTTTCAGGTTGCCGAACGCGAGGTGCGCACGGTTCTAGCCGGTGGCCAGGCACTGTTCGACCTCGAGCTGGAGGGATCGAAAGCGGTGCCGGTGGTGGTCAAGGACCAGCAGATGCACCCGGTGCGCGGCAATCTCCAGCACATCGACCTGCAGGAAGTGAAGCTCGACGAGGCGATTCAGGCCGAGGTGACGATCGAGCTCGAGGGCGTCGAGACGGCGCCCGGCGTAAAGGGCGGCGGCGTGCTCGAGCACGTCACCCGCGAGATCACGGTCGAAGCGCTGCCGACCGATATCCCGGAGCGGCTGATCGCCGACGTCTCCGAGATGGAGATCAACGACACCTTGCAGCTATCCACTATCGCTGCCCCGGAGGGCGTCAAGTTCGTGGCCGACGATCCCGACGAGGTGACGATCGCGACCCTCTCGCCGCCCCGCGTCGAAGAAGAGCCCGAGCCCTCCGTCGAGGAGGAGACCGAGCTTGTCGGCGAGGAGGGCGAGGCCCCGGCTGCCGAGGACGGTGGCGATGAGGCCGGGGGCGGCGATTCGGGCGACTCGGGCGGGGACTAGCTGTCGATCTTCCGCCGTCGCGCCGGCCGCGGCGAGGTTGAGGGGGGCGACCGTATCCTCATCGTCGGCCTTGGCAATCCCGGCAAGGAGCACGCTGGCAGCCGCCACAACGTCGGCTTCGACATAGCCGCGGAGCTGTCGCGCCGCTGGGGCCTGCCGCGCGCCAAGCAGCGCTTCGCCGGCCTGATCGCCGAAGGGCGGACGGGCCCGGGCGGACCCCGCGTGGCGCTTCTGCTGCCGCAGACCTACATGAACGCCTCCGGCGACTCCGCCGGCCCGGCGCGTGGCTCGCTCAGGGTGCCGCTGGATCGGGTGGTGGCCCTGCACGATGAGATCGACCTGCCGTTCGGCGAGGTGCAGAGCCGCCTCGGTGGCGGTCTGGCCGGCCACAACGGGCTGAAGAGCCTCAAGCGGGGGTTCGGCGAGGCGGACTTCTGGCGGGTCAGGGCCGGGGTGGGACGACCCGACTCGACCGACCCGGAGATCGTCTCCGCCTACGTGCTGGGGCGCTTTCGCGAGCCCGGGGCCGAGGTCGCGGCGCTGGTCGGCCGGGCCGCCGACGAGACCGAGCGCTTGGTCGAACAGCTAGGTTCTCCGGCCGATGAGCGCTGAGCGGACCAGCTACGACGTCGACGGCCACGGGGTTGCGCTGTTGCGGCTCGAGCGGCCCGAGGCCCGCAACGCGATCGATACCCAGATGTTGGTCGAGATGCTGGAGCACCTGGCGGTGGCGCGGGTCGACGATGCCGTCCGCGTGTTGGTCTTCAGCTCCTCCGACCAGATGGGCCTCTCAGCCGGGGCAGACGTGAAGGAGCAGCTCGACGAAGAGGGCAAGGTCCGCCGCATGCAGCTTTTCGCCGATCTTTACGACGCGATTGTCTCCATGCCGAAGCCAACCGTGGCTGCCTGCCACGGCGACGTCGTCGGGGGCGGGGCGGAGATCGCCGTAGCCTGCGACCTGCGTGTCGGCGGTGCCAACCTGCGCATGCGCTTTCCCGGCGCGGCGCTGGGCGTTCCGGTCGGCCCAGCACGCCTGGTGACGCTCTGCGGCCTTGCTGCCGCCAAGTACCTGCTGCTCACCTCGCGCACGATCGGCGCCGACGAGGCGCTGCGCCTCGGCCTCGTCAACCGGGTTGCCCCGGCGGCTGCCACCGAGGAGGCGGCGCTCGAGTTGGCCGCTCTTGCCGCCGCTCACCCGCCTGAGGCGGTCGCCCGCCTGAAGCGGATGCTGCACGAGTGGGACGACGTCGAGGGTCGCTCGAAGAATGAGGGTGAACGGCAGATCACCTGGCAGAGGACGGGGCCAGGTCTGCCCTACGGCGGCTGATCTGGCGGCCTTAGCCGCCGGACCAGCTCGTGGAATCGAGAGTCGTTTTTTCTGCGAAGGCTTTGGGGTGCGCAAGGACCTGCTTTGCGATCTCGGCGCACGGGGCAACCCAAAGATCCTGCTGTGTGGCGATCGCGTCCAGTAGCTTGGCAAGACGCTTCTCGCCAAGCCAGTCGAGCATGAAGAGGTGCAGGACGACGGTGGCGAAGCCGCCCTCGCGCACGAGCCGCTCGATCTCGGCTTCGAGGTAAGCGAGGAAGGCACCGGGGTCGAGCGGGTCCGGCGAGCCGGTCATCTGCTGGCGAGCGGCGGCGAGCGGCGGCAGCACGCAGCTGGCGTCGACGTGGCGCCACTGAAAGGGCAACAGCACGACGCCACCTTCGGCGCTCGCCCCGGTGCCCGCCGGAGAGCAATAGCGCAGGCCCGCCTCGTGCAGTACCGCGACGCCGCCCGGGCCGAGCGCGCCGCCCGGCGGGCGCATCCCGGCGGGCGCCAGGTCCAGCGCGCGGAAGGCGGCGACCCCCCGCCTCAGGTTCGCCGCCTGCTCGGCGGCCGGGAGTTGGCCCCACTGCTCGTGGCGCCAGGCGTGGTAGGCGACCTCGTGCCCGCTCGCTGCGATCTTTTGAAGGGCGTCGGGGTAGAGCTCGGCATTGAGCCCCTCGATGAAGAAAGTCGCCGCGAAATCGCGGCCGAGCAGGGCGTCGAGCAGGGTTGGCAGCACCCGGGTCGCGGTGAAGTGCCCGCCGAGTGGTGTGTCCGCGGCGAGTGCGCCGAGCTCGATCTCGGCCGCCTCGCCGAGGTTGTCGAAGCTGAGGCTGAGCGCGCCGCGGGCGCCTCTCGGCCACGCCGCCACCGGCACTCAGTCCTCCAGCAGCGCCGCGCTCCAGCGCCCGGGCTCCTGCTGTGCCTGCTCGCGTGCCCAGCGGAAATGGTGCCGCGCCGAGATCAGCAGGATCGGGAAGTTGAGCAGGCCGGCGAAAGCGAAGCCGCGCGAGTCCCTACGCGTCTCGGTGAGCAGGCTGAGGCCGCTGGCGACCCCCCAGGCCCAGAGCACGGCGTTGTAGGCGGGCAGCTGGTCCTCGCGCAGCCCCTCGGCTTCGTCGAGCATCGGCAGGCCGCCGTGCAGGGACCAGGGCCAGGCCTTGAAGTGGACCGCGACTCCGGCAACCCCGATCCCAGCATTGAAGGCCGATAGGCGCTCAGCGCCCCGGCCTCCGCGGGCGGCAGCCAGGAGCCCCAGCGGGATCAGGGCCCCCCACAGGGCCGTCGCGCCGCGGCGGCCGAGCTGCGGCTCGAAGACCAGGCCAACGCCGGCACTGGTCTCGAAGGCGTTGTGGGCGAAGAGCCCGAGGGTCGAGAGGGCGGCGAAGGGACGGCGCATCGGGTGATCAGCGTATCTAGTCACGGCGAGATCCTGAGCTTGTCAGGCAAGGACGCAGGGAGGTCGGCAAGGGGAGCGCACAGTTAGTGCGTGACCCGCAGACGACCGACCGAGGACGCCGCATGGCAAGCTCAGGGGCCGCCCCAATGAGTCTTCGCCCGCTAATAGAGATCGCTGCTGATAACGAGCGCCTGCACGCGCTCGCCGGCGAAGTGCGCGCCGCGAGCCGCGGCGAGGCGGTGACGGTGGGCGCCTCGATGACGCTGCGCCCGTTGCTGCTGGCGGCGCTGCTCGAGGACGATCGCGGTCTGGCCGGCCGCCCGGCGCTCCTGGTTAGCGCCGACGACCGCTCGGCACGCGACCTCGCCGCCGACCTGCACGCTTACCTGGCGCCGCGCCGCGTCCGCTTCTATCCCTCGCGCGGTACCGGCTACGCCTCTCATGTGACTCCGCCGCCACATCTGGTGGGGTTGCGGATCGACGCCCTCGACGCGCTCCGCGAGGCCGACGATGCAGTTGTCGTGGCAAGCGCCACCGCGCTCGCCGAGGCCGTGCCCGATGCCTCGCTGCGGCCCGCGGGCTTCGCGCTCGAGCCGGGCGGAGAGATCGAGCTGGACGCGACCGCCCGCGACCTTGCCGCCGCCGGCTACCACCGGGTCGAGCAGGTGGAGGAGCGCGGCCAGTTCGCCGTACGGGGCGGCATTCTCGACGTCTTCCCGGCGACCGAGGAGCGCGCCGTGCGGATTGAGCTCTTCGGCGACGAGGTCGAGTCGATGCGCTGGTTCTCGACTTTCACCCAGCGGTCGCTGGGCGACGCGGCGCGGGTCGAGCTGGCGCCGGCCGCCGAGCTCGACGCCGAGCATCGCGAACTGGCTGAGCTGGCCGCGATGGAAGCCGCGGAGGAAGGGAGGGAGGCGCCGAGCCCGGCCGAGGCTCTGCCGTTGGAGCACTTCGGGCCGCCGCTCGATCTGGTCCCCGAGGAGGCGGCTGTGATCCTCGCCGCCGCCGAGGAGATCGAGCCGGCGCTGCGCGACCACTGGGAGGACGCGACCGCGGCGATGCACGCCGACGACGCCCGCCGCCTCTACGTCGACGTCGCGGGACCGCTGAACGCCCGCGCCGTTCTTGCCGTGAGGGGGGCCGGCGAGGAGGACGAGGGGGCTTTCCGTGCCTCGCGGGCTGAGTCGCCGGCGCGAAGCATCAAGGAGGCCGAGGGCGAGCTGGAGAAACTGGTCCGCTCGGGCTACCGGACCGTCGTCGCCTTCGACAATCGCGGCGAGGCGGAGCGGTCGCGTTATAGCCTCGATCGCCTCGACACCTCGCTGCTGGATGGCGGCCGTCTCTCGCCGGAGCCGGGCCTGTCCTTTGCCGAGGCACGCCTGCGGGAGGGTTTCGTCAGCCCTGAGCTGAAGCTCGCCGTCTACCCGTTCCGCCGCCTCGTCCATCGCCGTCGCCGCGCCGAGGACCGCGCTCCGGGCGCTGCCCGCGGCCGGCTCGCCTTCAGCGACCTGCGGGTCGGCGATTACGTCGTCCACGAGGACCACGGTGTCGCCCGCTTCGCCGGCTTCGAGACGCGCGAGGTCGGCGGCATCAGCCGCGACTACCTCTACCTCGAATACAAGGGCGAGGACCGCGTCTACGTCCCCACCGACCAGCTGGCGAAGCTGAGCCGCTACGTTGGCGCCGGGGCCGAACCGGCGCTCTCGGCGCTGGGCGGCAAGCGCTGGCAGAACATGAAGGCGCGGGCCCGCCGCGCCGCCGGCGCCCTCGCCGGCGAGCTGCTCAACCTGTATGCGGAGAGACGGACTCGCAAGGGGCATCCCTTTCCGCCGGACGGCGAGTGGCAGATTGAGATGGAGGCCGCTTTTCCCTACCGCGAGACCGCCGATCAGCTGGAGGCGATCGAGTCGGTCAAGGGGGACATGGAATCCGAGCAGCCGATGGACCGGCTGGTCTGTGGCGACGTCGGCTTCGGCAAGACCGAGGTGGCCTTGCGCGCGGCGGTCAAGGCCGCCTCCGACGGCAAGCAGGTGATGATGCTGGCGCCAACCACGATCCTCGCCCAGCAGCACTTTGGCACCTTCCGCGAGCGCCTCGCCGACCTCCCCTTTGCCCTCGACTGGGTCTCGCGGCTGCGCAAGCCGGCCGAGGTGAAGCAGGTGCTGGCCCGGTACGAGGCCGGCGAGATCGACGTGCTGGTCGGTACCCACCGGCTGCTCTCGCGCGACGTCCGCGCCAAGGACCTCGGTCTGCTGATCATCGACGAGGAGCAGCGATTCGGCGTCAAGCAGAAGGAGCTGCTGAGGCAGTTGAAGGTGAAGGTCGACGTGCTCGCCCTATCGGCGACGCCGATCCCGCGCACCCTGCAGATGAGCCTGGCGGGGCTGCGCGACATCTCGACGATCGAGACCCCGCCCGAGGGCAGGCGGCCGGTCCGCACCTACGTCGGGCCCTACGACGAGGACCTGGTGCAGAAGGCGCTCGAGCGCGAGCTCGAGCGCGGCGGCCAGGCCTTCTTCCTCCACAACCGGATCGAGAGCCTGCCCGAGACGGCCGAGCGCCTGCGGGCGCTGGCACCGAAGGCACGCGTCGCCGAAGCTCACGGGCAGATGGACGAGACGGAGCTGGAGGAGACGATGATGGGCTTCCTGCGCGGCGAAGCCGACTGCCTGGTGACGACGACGATCATCGAGTCCGGCCTCGACATTCCCACCGCCAACACGCTGATCGTCGAGCGCGCCGACCGGCTCGGCCTCGCCCAGGCCTACCAGATCCGCGGCCGGGTGGGTCGCTCTCGCGAGCGCGCCTTCGCCTACCTGCTTTATCCCTCGGCGGAGGCGCTGACCGAGGATGCGGCGGCCCGCCTTTCGACCCTCGCCGATCACACCGAGCTCGGCTCCGGCTTCAAGATCGCGATGCGCGACCTCGACATCCGCGGCGCCGGCGACCTGCTCGGCGACGAGCAGTCCGGCCACGTCGCCGCGGTCGGCTTCGAGCTCTACTGCCAGATGATCGACGAGGCTGTGGCGGAGGCCGGCGCCGCCGGCGAAGGGACGGAGGAGGCTCTCGAGCCGCTTCGCTTCGACGTCCCCGTCGATGCCTACTTGCCGGCCTCGTTCATCCCCTTCGAGGCGGCGAAGATCGACGTCCACCGACGCATCGTCGCCGCCCGCGCCCCGGGCGAGCTGCGGGCGATTCGCGACGAGCTGGCCGACCGCTTTGGGCCGCTGCCCTCCGCGGCGGAGAACCTGCTGGCGCTGCAGCGGGCTCGCATCGAGTTTCGCCTGGCCGGGGCACGCAGCGTCGAGCTGCGCGGCGGCAGGCTCAGCGTGGTCGGCGTGGAGCTGGATTCCGAGCAGGCGAGCGCGCTTCGCGAGCGGGTCGAGGGGGCGCTGTACGAGTGGCGGGAGAAGACCGCCTCGGTACGAGTACCCGACGAGCCGGAGGCCCGCCTCGCCGCTGTGCTGGCGATGGTGGAGGGGTTGCGCGAGGCGGGCGCTCGGGCAATAGTCGAAAAAGATATGCTCCCAGCCTCGTGAGTCCGGATCAGGGTAGGAGACGCACGGCTGGAAAAGGCGGGAACGGCGGCGGCGCCGGCCCCGTGGCTGCGCGCCGGCTCGGCCTGATCGTCTTCGGCCTCGCCTTCGTCGTCCTCTTCGCGATCGTGGCGATCGCCGACGGCGTCGGCGATCCGAGCATTCCCTCGGGCGACGTGGTGATGGTCACTGATGTGCCGGGGAGCGTCGGCGAGATCACCGAAGACCAGTTCAAGCATGGGCTCGAACTGGCAGCGGTCCAGGGCGGGGCGAAAAAAGCTCCGAAGCCCGGCGACGCCAAATACGATGAACTGAAGGAAACGACGCTCAAATCGATGCTCGAATCGATCTGGCTTCAGGGCCTGGCCAACGAATGGGGCATCGAGGTGACCGACAAGGAAGTCGCCGCCGAACTGAAGAAAGTGAAGAAAGAAAGCTTCAAAACGGAAGCGGAATTCCAGAAATTCCTCAAGGAATCCCACTACACGCCCGCTGACATCAACGAGCGGGTGAAGCTGCAGATACTGAGCAAACAGCTTCAGGAACAGCTCAAAGCAAAAGTCCCCGCGCCGAGTCAGAGCGAAGTCGAGGACTACTACGAAGCGGCAAAGAACACCCAGTTCACGCAGAAACCGAGTCGTGACATCCGCTTGGTCTCGAACAAAGACCGCAAGAAAGCCGAAGAAGCGTTCGCGGCCTTGAGCAAAGACAACACGGCGAAGAACTGGGAAAAGGTCGCCAAGAAGTACTCGGAAGCGCCTTCGAAAGAAGGCGGCCTGCAGAAAGGGGTGCCGGAAGGCGCGCTCGAAGAACCGCTCAACGCGGCGATCTTCAACACGCCGGAAGGTCAGGTCGAAGGCCCGATCAAGGCCAAAGGCGCCTACACGGTCTTCCAGGTTGAGAACTCGACCCCGGAAAGCGTGCAGGAACTGAAAGCCGTCGAAGCGCAGATCCAGAGCACCATGGCGCAGCGCAACGAACAGGAATACTTCACCAACTACGTCACGGGCTTCAACATCGAGTGGACCGGGCGCACCTTCTGCGCCCCCGGCTACGTGATCTCACGCTGCGCCAACTACAAGAGCAACGGGCACCCGACCACCGCTCCTGCGGCCTGCTTCGAAGCGGACCCGAAAGGCGGCCTGCCAGAAGCCTGTCCGGCTCCCGTATCCCAGCTCGTTCCCGCTCTGCCGGGAACGGTTACGCCGCTTGAACCCAAGGGCAAACCGCTGGCGCAGCGTCCGCGGCCGAAGGAAGAAGCGGGGGCGGCCGCGGAAAGCGCGACCGAACTGCCCGAAGGCGCCGTCCCGCCGCCCGCCGAAGCGCCCTCCGAATAGTCCCGCCCGGCTACTAGACTGGCGCGCCCATGAGCGCTATCTCATCGATTCACGCGCGCCAGATTCTCGACTCGCGCGGCAACCCGACCGTCGAGGTCGAGGTGACGCTCGCCTCGGGGGCCCAGGGGCGCGCAGCGGTTCCCTCCGGCGCCTCGACCGGTGGGTTCGAGGCGGTCGAGCTGCGCGACGGGGGGGATCGCTGGGCCGGCAAGGGCGTCTCGCGAGCGGTGGGCAACGTCAACGGGGAGATCGCCGCGGCGCTGACGGGCGCCCGCGCCGCCGAGCAGGGGGCCCTCGACGAGACGATGATCGAGCTGGACGGGACGCCGAACAAGGGCAGGCTCGGCGCCAACGCGATCCTCGGGGTCTCGCTGGCGGCGGCGAAGGCGGCGGCCATGGACTCCGGCCAGCCCCTCTATCGCTACCTGGCGGAGCTCTACGGCGGCGGTGAGCCCAACCTGCTGCCGGTGCCGATGATGAACGTCCTCAACGGCGGCGCCCACGCCGACAACTCGGTCGACTTCCAGGAGTTCATGGTGGTGCCGGCCGGTGCCGCCAGCTTCGCCGAGTGCCTGCGGGTCGGCACCGAGGTCTTCCACGCGCTGAAGAAGAGCCTCGCCTCGAAGGGGCTTTCGACCGCGGGGGGCGACGAGGGTGGTTTCGCGCCCGACCTGAGCTCAAATGAGGCGGCGCTGCAGGCGGTCCTGGCGGGCGTCGAGGCCGCTGGCTACGAGCCCGGCTCCGACGTCTTCATCGCCCTCGACCCGGCGACCAGCGAGGTTTTCGAGAACGGTGCCTACGTGCTCGAGCACGAGGGCCGCACGCTCTCTCCGGAGGAGATGGCGGCCTACTGGGAGGACGCCTGCTCGCGCTACCCGATCGTCTCGATCGAGGACGGCATGGACGAGGAGGACTGGAATGGCTGGAAGCTGCTGACCGAGCGGCTGGGCGAGCGGGTGCAACTGGTCGGCGACGATCTCTTCGTCACCAATCCAGAGCGGTTGCGGCGCGGGATCGAGCTCGGCGTCGGCAACTCGATCCTGGTCAAGGTCAACCAGATCGGCACCCTGAGCGAGACTCTGGAGGCGATTCGCATCGCCCGCGAGGCTGGCTACACGGCGGTGATCTCGCACCGCTCGGGCGAGACCGAGGACACGACGATCGCCGATCTCGCCGTTGCCACCGGGGCCGGTCAGATCAAGACCGGTGCCCCCTCCCGCTCGGACCGGGTGGCGAAGTACAACCGCCTGCTCAGAATCGAGGAGGAGCTCGGATCTGCTGCGGAATTCTCGGGCCTGCAGGCGTTTACCCAATCGTCCGTCCGGTGAAGGAATGCGGCCTCCGGCCGCAAATGAGCGGACATGGCAGCTCGCGCCCGCAGCCGGACCGCAACCGCATCGAGGCCGAAACGCCGCCCAGCAGCCCGCCGCAGGCCGGCCGCGCGACGCGGCGGCAGCCGTATCCGCTGGGACCGAGTGGGGCGGATCGCGCTGACGCTGGTTCTAGCCGCCGTTCTCTACTCCTACCTGAACCCGGCGATCGATTTCGTCAAGACCTACACGGCGACGACCGCGGCCAAGGCCGAGTTCCACGAGATGCTGCGAGAAAACAAGCGCCTCCACAACCGGGTCCAAACGGCCGGCGACCCGATCGTCGTCAACCGCAAGGCAAGGGCCCAGGGCATGGTCGCCGAAGGCGAGACGCCAATCGTCGTCAACGGCCTGGGCGGCTAGCGCCCGGGTCCACCGGAGCGACCGGTGGTTAGCGCCGGTTCCTACATCCTCAGCGCCGTCCTATTGGCGGCTCTGGCGCTGTCTCTGGGCTTCTCAGCGGTTCGCCTGCGGCAGGGCCTCATGCCCGCCTGGGAGGGCGCTCCGGCGCGTCTGGTCGAGGCGATCGTCGGCGTTGCGCTGCTGATCTGGATCTCCGAGCTGCTGGGGGTCGTGAACCTCCTCTATGCAGGGACCATCGTCGCCGCGTCCGTGGCGCTGTCGGGCGGGATCGCTTTTTCTTCGGGGCGAGGGGGAGCGTCGGGGTGGCCTGGCCGCAAGCTGGGTTTTTCGCCGGGCGGTTTGTCTCTCTCGCCGAGCGGGAGGGGCGAAAAACAGGACGCCGCTTCCGGTCATGCCACCCCGACGCTCCTCTCGGCTTCGTATCTGATCGCCATTGCTGTCGTGGCGGTCGTCTTCGCTCACTGGGGGCTGACGGCCAAGGACGCGCTGAGCCGAGGGATCTTCAACTTCGACTCGCTCTGGTATCACCTGCCGTTTGCGGTGGGCATGGCGCAGAGCCACTCGGTCACCGGGCTGCACTACACGGAGACGGTCTTCACGAACTGGTTCTACCCGCAGAACGGAGAGTTGCTGCATGCGGACGGGATTCTGCTTACCCATCGGGACACGCTGTCGCTGTTCCTCAACTTCGGCTGGCTCGCTCTCGCTTTTCTAGCTGCCTGGTGTATCGGCAGGCCGTACGGACGAGCCCCTCTTACGGTTGTAGCTGCCGCGGTGCTTCTGGAGTGCCACACGCTGGTCGTCCGGGAGCCGGGAGCTGCCAAGAACGACCTGATGGCGGCGGCGCTGCTACTAGCCGCAATCGCAATCTTGGTCAATGCTCAATGGGGAGCGCATCTGACGCGGGTGGCGTGGGGGAGGGGTGGCGGGCGGACGCGGCGTCCTCTTTTTCGCCCCAGCCACGATCTCGGACGGCCGCACCGCTCCGAGGCGAAAAACCCAGCGCCCGCCCGGCACCCCTCCCCCACGACAGGACCCGCGGCCCAGATGCTCCCGCTGGCGGTAGCGGGCCTTGCAACCGGTATGGCGGTGGGAACGAAGTCGACCGCGCTGGCGATGGCCGCTGCGCTGACCTTGGCCGTCTTGGTGATGGCGCCGGCCGGCCGTCGTTGGGCTGCAGCCGGATGGTGGTTCCTGCCAGCCCTGGCCGGCGGTGGCTACTGGTATCTGCGCAATCTGGTCATCGCCGGCAATCCGCTGCCCCAGCTCGAGCATCTGGGGCCGATCTCGCTGCCGCATCCTGAGCGCTTGCAGAGTGGCCGGCCCGACTTCAGCATCGCCCATTACGCGACCGACACCGGCGTTTGGAGCGACTACTTCGAGCCCGGCTTGCATCAGGCTTTCGGCGCCCTCTGGCCGCTCGTCATCGCAGGCGCGATCGCAGGTGGTCTGACTGCGCTGCTCTGGGGTCGCGGCCGGGTCCTGCGTTGGATGGGTGGCGTTGCCCTCTTCGGCATGCTCGCCTACGTCTTCACGCCGCTGAGCGCCGCCGGCGCTGAGGGTGCCCCGGTCGGCTTCGCCATCAACATCCGCTACGCGATCCCAGCCCTGTTGGCCGGCCTGGTCCTGTTGCCCCTAGCTCCGCTCTTTTCCGCCCGTGCATCGCAGGCGCCCGCACCAGACGTGCCGCTAGTTAGAGGCCCATATAGGTACTCAACTAGCGGCAGGTGGGGGCGGTGGGGCTGGGTGCTGCTTGGCGGGCTGCTCTTGCTCTTGGTCGCTACTGACCGCCCCGATGCGGTGCTGCGTGACCCCGATCGGCTCTTCGGTTGGCTCGTCGCGGTGCTGGCGGTGCTGATCCCGGCGGCCCTGCTCTTCGCTCGACGCCGGGGCGGGCCGCGGGGGGCGATCGTCGCCGGGTTCTCTGCGCTCGCCCTAGTGGTTGTTGCGATCGCCTATCCGGTGCAGCGCGACTACCTTCGCGATCGTTTCAACAACGAGGACCCGGAAACCAGCATCCCCGGCATGCACCTGGACTCTGCCTACCGCTGGGCGCGGGGAGTGCGCGACGCCCGCATCGGTCTCGCCGGGACGACCGCCGGCTTCCTCCAGTACGGCTTCTACGGGACGGATCTCTCCAACCAGGTTCGCTACCTCGGCGTCGAGGGTCCGCACGGGGCTTTCAACGCGATCCCGACCTGTGCCGAGTTTCGTGCCGCGGTCAACGCGGCGGACCTCGACTATCTGGTCACCGCGCCGTTCCTCAACTTCATCGAGCCCGGCAGCCCGGTCAGCTCGCCCGAGGCCGGCTGGCTGCGCGGCGAGCCGGCGGTGGTGCCGATCGAGCGCAGCGGGCCGGTCACCGTCTGGAGAGTTCATGGCCGCCTCGACCCGTCCGCCTGTGGGTCTCGCAACGCGCCGCTTCGCCGGATCCCCCAGCAACCCATCTCCTAGCCGAGACGAATCTGCGCTTGTACGTCCCAGGCACGCACAAACGCAGATTCGAGACGGAGAGGCAGGCCGACTACCCTGGCGCAATGAGCTATCCGCTCGAGAACGCGCTCTTCCAGTGGGAGGAGGGACTGCGGGTCTTGCGGGCGATCGATGACCCGGCGGAGCGCCGCCGCGCCGATCGCGTCGTCGCTGCGGTTCAGGACGAGCTGCGGCGCCGGATCGGACCCACCTTTCCGGCGGCTGAGCTTGCCGACCTCTACGGGCGGGGCACCGACTGGTGCCTGCAGGTGGCGATGGACGCCGTGCCCGGCATTGCGACCGACCCTGGCTCGCTTGCAGATGCCGCCTTCTGGCTCTACCTGCGCGGCGCCACGGACTTTGCCGGCGGCCGCCAGATGGTCAGCTGAACAGACTTACTCTTCGGAGTCGCCGTCGTCGGAGTCGCCGTCAGCGGCGGCCGAGCCACCCTCGCCGGCGCGACGGATGACGATCTGGTCCGCCTCGATGCGGACCGTGACCTCGCGCTTGCCCGCCCAGCGCTCGGCGTAGACCGGGTTGTCTTTAACCGCCGGGTCGAGCCAGAGGCCGTAGCCGTCGCGCTCGCCATGGTCGAAGGTGGCCTCGATCTCTTTGCGCCGGCCGCGCCCGCCACGCCTGCCACGGCGCCGCCTGCGGCGCGGGCGCGAAGCGCCGTCCCCCTCACCCTCGTCGTCGTCGGCTTTGTCCTGCTCTTCGTCCTCGTCGGACTGCTTGTCCTCGCCGCCCTCTTCTTCCTCGTCCTCCTCAGCGGCCTCCTCGGCGGTTGCAGCCTCGACCTCTGCCTCGATCTCGTCGCGGAGGTCAATCTCGCCGCCCCCGGCGTCCTCGCCATCGGGGGTGAGATCGTGCTGTTTGCGGAACTCGCGCAGCTCGGAGGCGGAGACTTCGAGCTGGTGGGCGATCCACGCATCGGTGCGACCCTGCCGCACCCAGGCGCGGATCTGGTTGAGCTGTGGCTTCAGCGAGCGTCGTGCCATCGGCGCGCGAGTCTATTCAACCTGGACGGTGGTTCGCGGCGACAGGCATCTAGGCCATCAGGAAGGAGAGCGCCTCGAACATCGAGACGACCACCACGACGACGGTCGCGGTCAGGCAGACGGCGAGCACGCTGAAGCGCACCTTGCCCTGCTGCTCGTTGCGGGTCATGCGGCGAGCCCGCGACCGGTTGGCGGCGCGGCGGCGCAGCTGCTCGCGGCGGTGGCGCTCCAAGGTCGTCTCCTGCTCGAAGGCGACCTCGAACTGATTGATGCTCTGGCGCATTCTCATAGAGGCTGGCCCCGGAAGACCGCGCGGCGGACCGTAGCAAAGCCGCACGAGCCGTTGCAGACCTCGAGCGTGAGGATAGTCACGATCGGCAGGCTCCCCATAGGCCCCGGCCGGAGCGGCCGGCGGCCAGCTCGAGCCGGCGGAAGCGTGGCGCGAAGCGGTCGTTCGGGGGGATCGTCAGCGAGCGGGCAAGTCCCCGGCGGACGAGGATCGGATTGACGAAGCGGCGGCCCAGATAGACGTAGGCGAGCAGCCGCTGGTAGACGTCGCGCCGCTCGACGCCGAAGACCAACCGGACCCGCCGGCCACTCAGCAGCCGCTTGGTGAAATGCGACGCCTGCGGCCCGAAGCACTGGACCGGTGTGTCCGGCTTCACCGTCTCCGGCGTGTCGACCCCGATCAGTCGCACGTCTTCGATCCGGTCGCCGTGCCGCACCTCGATCGTGTCGCCGTCAACCACCCGGGTCACTTGCACGATGGCTTCGGCGGAACCATCCGGTGTCTCATGTTCCCAGAACCGCAGTACGAGCAGCGCGACGGCAGCGAGCAGAATGGCACTGCCGATCGACCCTCGGTTCATTCCTTCTAAAGGCTGGGGCGGCTAGTTCTCTCCCCCTACGCGCGTCTACGGGATGCGGCGCACGTTGGAGAGCAGGCTCTCCTTGATCTGGGCGACTATCTCCAGCGCCTCGCTCCACTCCCGCTGCCAGACGTTGCGGCCGAAGATGACGCCGCTGCCGCCCGCCTGCATGATCTCGCGACAGTGGGTGAGGACGGTCTCGTCGTCGACCTTGGAACCGCCGGAGAGGACGACCAGTGCCCGCCCCGCTGACTCGACGCACTGGCGGATTGCCTCGGGCTGGTCGACTTCCATCTCGTTGTAGGGAGCCGGTGCGTCCTTGTCCTTCTCCGGGTCGACCTTCGGCATGTTGAGCTTGACCACGTCAGCGCCCATCTCCATCGCCAGCCGCGCCGCGTAGTCGATTGCGTAGAAGGAGTTGGGGCCGCCCTTGGCTTCCACCGCTTCGCCGCGTGGGTAGGACCAGACGATCAGCGGCATCCCGTAGCGGTCGCAATCCTCGCGCACGCCGCGCAGCTGGGCGAGGTCCTCGTCCTGGCGCGGGGAGCCGACGTAGAGCGTGTAGCCAACCGCGTCGGCGCCGAGCCGCACCGCGTCCTCGACGCTGGCGTTGCAGCTCGAGAACGCCTCGGCGGAGGAGGGGAGGTCGGTCTTGCCGTTGACCTTGAGGATCAGCGGCACCTGGCCTGCGTAGTCGGGGTAGTACTTGCTTGCCATGCCGATCTGGCAGGCGAGGGCCGAGTAGCCGGCCTCGGCGGCGAGCCTGAACTGGTAGTCGGGATCCTTGGAGGCTGGATTGGGGAAGAAATCGCGCGGACCATGCTCGATTCCCTGGTCGATCGGCAGCAGCATCAGGGTTCCGTTGCCCGGGCCGAACTCGAACAGCAGGCGGCGCAGGCGGGTGCGTTTGCCGGGCGCCAGCTCGGCCAGAAGCGATTTCTGCTCGGTCAGGCTCTTCAACTCCACGCTCAATTCCTCCTCGAAGACGGGTGCTCCCGCAGTATGCCACCGGTAGCGCGCATCGAGGGGTTGTGACGGGCCGGTTATCCTCGATTGACCATGAGCGAGACTGAGCTCAGCGTCATCTGCAAGAACTGCGGCTCCGAGGTCAGTCCCTACGTCACCGAGTGCCCCTACTGTGGCGCGAGGCTGCGCAAGCGGGCGCCGAAGCTGGAGCGACGTGGAGACGGGTTCGAGCCAAAGCCGCGCCGGGGCCCCGCCAGCCGGATTTTCAAGATTCGGCTGCGCCCTCGCGGTGCGACCGACTCTCGCAGGCCCTACGCGACGCTGGCCGTGATCGTCGGCTCTGCCGCGCTGCTCTTGGTCCAGCAGGCGAGCGGCGCCTCGCTGGTCACGCTGGGTGGCCTCACCGTTCCGGTCGAGGGCGAGTGGTGGCGCTTCTTCACCGCGCCCTTTGCCTATGTGGACGTCGGCTACCTCTTCGTCGTCTCGATCGGGCTGGCGATCTTCGGGATCGGCGTTGAGCGGCGCCTCGGCAGCCCGGCCACGGGGGTCCTGTTGCTGGCCTGCGGTTCGCTGGGGATGCTGGCCGCAAGCGGCATCGCCAGCGCTCAGGGGGACATCGTTGTGATCGCCGGCGGCAACGGGATGGCGTTGGGCGCGGTCGCGGCATGGTTCGCGATCCGCCGGGCCGAGGCGCACGGCGCGATCGACCAGGACTACGACCCGATCGGCGTTGCGGTTGCGGCCGCAGTGCTGCTCGCGCTGCCGATCTTCGAGTCGACCGCGGACGTCTTCGCCGGTCTGATCGGGGGGGCGGTCGGCGGCCTTGCCGGCCTTGCCGCCTCGGCGCTGCGCCCGTCGGAATAGTCTCAACGCATGACCCCCGACGACGCCGATTCCAAGCGCCTCGAAGCCGCGATCGAGCGCTTGGCCGAGGCGGAGCGCTTCACCGAGGCGGAGGCGATCGTTGCCCGCGCGGCGCCGCAACTGCAGCGGGTGCTCGGCGCGGCGCTGGCCGAGGGCGGCTGGTTCGGCGAGTCGCATGAGACCGAGTCGCTGAAGGCGGCTACCGTGCCCGATCCCGAGCAGCGGATCGCCGCGGTGCGGACCCTGCTGGCGGAGGAGGCGAGGATGGGGATGCTGGTTGGCGTCGCAGTTGGCTGGGCACTGAAAGAGGAGATGAGCAAGGGCGAGGGCCCGGAAGGAGAGAGCTGAATATGGAGATCAAGTTCAACGGCCACTCGTGCTTCGAGCTGAGCGACGGTGCGGCGACGGTGCTGGTCGACCCGTTCCTGAAGCCGAACAACCCCGCCGCGGTGGCGAGCGCGGAGGAGGTCGAGCCGACCCACGTGGTCATCTCCCATGGCCACGCCGACCACATGGCCGATGCGGTCGGCGTTGCGACCCGCACCGGAGCCGAGTGCGTGGCGATCGTCGAGATCGCCAACTGGCTCGAAGAGCAGGGAGTCGAGAACGTCCACGACCCCAACCTCGGTGGCACGGTCGAGTTCGACTGGGGCTGGGTCAAGCTGGTCCCGGCCTGGCACACCAGCACGATCGCCGGTTCCGCCGAGGCCCCCTTCAGCCCGACGCCAGGGACGGTTACCGGGACGCCGGCCGGCCTGCTCATCTCGATCGGGGGCGTGACCGTCTACCACGCTGGCGACACCTGTCTGTTCAGCGACATGAAGCTGATCGCGGAGCGCAACCCGGTCGACGTCGCGCTGCTGCCGATCGGTGGCCACTACACGATGGATCGCCACGATGCCGTCATCGCGGCGGAATTCGTCGGCGCGGGCATGGTGATCCCGATGCACTACGACACCTTCCCGCCGATCGCCACCGACAGTGCCGCCTTCAAGGCCGAGGTCGAGTCGAAGACCTCCTCGCGGGTGGTGCTGCTGGAGCCGGGGGAGACCCACTCGGCTTAGCTCAAAACTGGCTGCCTGGCCAATATCCCTGCTAGTCTCGACCGGACCGTCGCAGCCGAGCCGAGGAGAGAGACGATGGAGGCCAAAGAGGCAACCGGGACCCAGCCGCGGACCGAGCGGGCCGACTTCCAGGCAACCGCCGATCCGGCCCTGAACGAGGCCGCCGATCGCACCGGGGACATCAAGTTGCTCACCTACGGGGAGCTGTACATGCTCTGGGAGCGCCAGCAGTGGCAGACGCAGGAGCTGGACTTCAGCCGCGACCGCGAAGACTGGCACGAGCGGATCAGCGCCGAAGAGCGCTTCCAGCGGATGTACGGGCTGTCCTCGTTCTTCATTGGCGAGCAGAAAGTTGCCGAGGAGCTCGGCCCGATCATGCGCGCTGCTCCGACCGAGGACCAGAAAATCTTCCTCTGCACGCAGATCGCCGACGAGGCGCGCCACGTACGCTTTTTCGAGCGCTTCTACCGCGAGGTGGGTGTGCTCGAGGCCGACGGGCTCTCCGAGATGCTCACCGAGACCTCCGAGCACCTCAACGACAACTTCGGCCGACTCTTCGACGAGATGCTGAAGCAGCGCACCGACCGGCTCTCCTCCGAACCGGAGGACACCGAGGCCTTGGTCGAGGCGGTGACCCTTTACCACATGGTGATCGAGGGAATGCTGGCCCTCACCGGGCAGCACTTCATCATGGACTTCAACGAAAGCGAGGGCACTCTGCCGGCCTTCGTCGAGGGCTTCCAGAACGTCGCCCGCGACGAGCATCGCCACGTCGCTTTCGGCTCCGTTTTCCTGCGCGAAAAGGCGAGCGAGGACGATCGCTACAAGGAAGCGATCAGGCGCACCCTGGAGGAGTCGCTACCGGTCGCCGACGGGGTCCTGTCGCCGCCCTGGGCGCCCGAAGACGACGACTACGAACTGTTCGGCTACTCGCTGGCGGACACCCGCGAGTTCGCGGGTAAAGCCCTGATGCGGCGCCTCAAAGTGATCGGGCTCAGCTAGAGCCAGAGCCCTGGAGAGAGCTGTTTCAGCCTTCGGCCGGCGGAGGTGGTTCGGGAGAAGACGATTCGGCCGGCGGCGGGGCGCTTTCTTCGACCGGCGGCGCGGGGGTTTCGACCGGTGGGGCGCTTTCTTCGACCGGCGGTGCGGGGGTTTCGACCGGTGGGGCGCTTTCGGTGACCGGCGGGGTCGTGCCGCCGATCGTGACGACCACGGTTTCGCCGCCGGTGGGTGCGCCGGCGCTGGCGGCCGGGGGTTTCGCCGCAACGACGTTCACCGCGGTAGCGCTCGGCGCGGTGGTCCCGCCTTCGCCCTCGGTCATGGCCGGCTGTCCGGCGGCGTTCGGGTCAAGAGCGGCTTCGGGCGCCGGATCAGCTGGGGGCGACGCCGCTGCGGGGGGCCGTGGAGCAACCGTTGCCGAATCCTGATCGAGGGGCTGCGTCTGCGGTGCCGCTACTACGCGATGGGCGACCGAGAGGAGCGGTGCTTTGGCGATCTGGGCGGGGACGCTGCTCCTCGGCACCGGAGTCGTGTCGGCGTTCTGGTTCACCTCGACGGCGCCGGCCGTGATCACAGCCGCGGTGACGACTCCGGCGACTGCCTTGGCACCGATCGCGCCCCCGACGGCACCGACCCCGCCGGCTGCGCCGCTGCCGCTGAGGGCGGCGGACACGCTGCTGACGGCGCCTGCGCTGGCGCTGGTGGCCGTCGCGGTCGCTCCGGCGCCAGCCGCGCTGGCACCGGAGGTCGCGCCTCCGCTGGTGCCGCCGAGGCCAAGCTTGGAAAGGATGAAACCCTTGAAGGCCAGCAGCGGCCCCGCCGGGAAGAGCGCCGCCATCACCTTGTCGTTGGAGCGGACCTGAGAGCGGAAGTCGGAGCACTCCTCGCAATCGCGCACATGGCGCCGCACCGGCCCGGAGACCTTGCGCAGCCCCTCCGACGCCTCGGCCAGCTCCAGGCGCACCTCGCCGCAGGTCAGCTGGCGGGCCTGACTCGCCTCGGCGAGGGAGATCCGCGCCCGTACCAGCAGCGACTTGACCGAGGGCACGCTGGTCTCCATCGCGGCGGCGATTTCCTCGTAGGACATGGCATCCATCTCGCGCAGCAGCAGCGCCGAGCGCTGCGTCTCGGGAAGTTTGTTTACATCGGTCAGAAGCTGGCGGAACTCCTCGCGGTTGCTGACCTTCTCGGCCGTCGAGGCGGCCTCGACGGCCGGCACCATGTCCATCGATTCCTGCGCGTCGGCAGTCGGCTTGCGGAGGTGGTTGAGGCAGCGGTTGCGGGCGATCCGGTACAGCCAGGGGCGCAGGTTGATCTCGCGCTCATCGGCCAGCATCGCCCGGTAGGCGTTGACGAAGACCTCCTGGAGGACGTCCTCTGCGTCCTCGGTCGAACCCAGCATCTGTCGACAGAAGCCCAGCAGACGGGCTTGGTAGCGATCGACGATCGTCTCGAAGGCGCCGGTGTTGCCGCTCCTGGCTATCGCGATCAGCTTGGCGTCGCCCTGTAGCTTCAGCAGGGGCGAGCGGCGGGCCAGAAGTCCGCGCTGACTGGCGTGGGTTAGGGCTGATGCCTCCAAGCTTCACTCTCCAGGGAAGGCGTTGTCGTCGTAAGTAGGGACACCGTAGCAACGAGATAGTTGCGCCCTGTACAAAGATTTAAGCCGACTTTAGACGCCCGAACGGCCCCGGATACCATCGGTCCTGCCCGGGTGGCGAAACTGGCAAAAGCGGCGCACTTAAAATGCGCTGCCCCTCAGGGGGCTTGCGGGTTCGAGTCCCGCCCCGGGCATTTCGGCGCACGGGTCCTGTCGTGGGGGCCCTCCCCCATGTGCTCGGACGCGCTTCGCTATGGGGGACTCCGGCCAGCCACGACACCCGCGCGAGGAGCGTCCCTTAGGCTCCAGCTTCTATGGAGCATGGGGGGCGACTGGTAGCCAAGGCGCTGAAATCTCGTGGGGTCACGCATCTCTTCACGCTGTCCGGTGGGCACCTGTTCTCTATATACGACGGCTGCAAAGCCGAGGGGATCGAGATCGTCGACGTGCGTCACGAGCAGTCGGCGGTCTTCGCGGCGGAGGGCTTCGCGAAGGCGACCAGGCGGCTCGGGGTGGCGGCGCTGACCGCTGGCCCCGGGGTGACCAACGGCGTCAGCGCGATCGCCGGCGCCCAGGCCAACGGCTCCCCCGTCTGCGTGCTCGGCGGGCGGGCACCGGAGCTGCGCTGGGGCTCGGGCTCGCTGCAGGAGATCGACCACCTTCCCTTCGTCGCGCCGCTGGTCAAGTCGGCGGAGACGGTGAAGGAGACGAGCGGGATCGGAGAGCGGACCGCGGCTGCCCTCGACTTGGCGCTCAGCGCCCCGTTCGGGCCGACCTTCATCGATTACCCGCTCGACGTCGTCTTCAGTGAGGCGGCGGCGGAGATCCCACCGCCACCTCACCCCGAGCCGCAGCCCGCTGCGAGGGTGGAGGAGGTGGCGGCTCTTCTGGAGGGGGCCGAGCGGCCGGCGATCATGGCCGGGACCGGCCTCTACTGGGGCCGGGGTGAGGGCGAGCTGCAGGCGCTGGCCGAGGCGCTCGGGATCCCGGTCTTCCTCAACGGCCTGGGGCGCGGCTGTCTCGCCGCCGACCATGAGCTGGCCTTCAGCCGGGCGCGCGGCGCCGGCTTGAAGGGCGCCGACGTGGCGCTGGTCGTCGGCGTGCCGATCGATTTCCGCCTCGGCTTCGGCGGGAGCTTCGGCGAGGAGACGACGCTGATCCGCCTCGACGTAGCCGCCAACGCGCTGACCGCGAACCGGGCGCCGGCGATCGACCTGGTCGGGGACGTTGCCGCCACGTTGGCGGCAATCCGGGAGTCCGTTTCCAGCAGACGCGGACGCACCGACGCCTGGTTGGAGCAGCTGCGCCAGGTCGAGGCGGAGAAGCGCGCCGCCGAGCAGGCCGAGTTGAACGACGCCCGCTCGCCGCTGCACCCGGTCCGCGTCTACAAGGAGCTGGGCGACGTGCTCGACCGCGACGCGATCGTGATTGGCGACGGCGGCGACTTCGTCTCCTACGCCGGCCGCTTCATCGAGACCTTTGAGCCGGGCTGCTGGATGGACCCGGGTCCCTTTGGCTGCCTCGGTGCGGGGCCAGGCCAGGCAATTGGCGCCAAGCTCGCCCACCCCGACCGGCAGGTCTGCCTGCTGCTCGGGGATGGCGCCTTCGGCTTCGCGGGCATGGAGTTCGACACTTTGGCGCGTCACGGTCTCCCCGTGGTCGGCGTTATGGGCAATAACGGGATCTGGGCGCTCGAGCATCACCCGATGAAATTCCTCTACGGATACTCGGTCGCGGCCGAGCTGCGACCGGAAACGCCGTACGAGAAGGTGGTCGAGGCATTGGGCTGCGAGGGGATTCTCGTCAGCGAGCCCGGGCAGCTGCGGCCGGCGTTGGAGCGGGCCTTCGAGTCGGGGCGGCCGACCCTGGTGAACGTCCTCACCGACCCCGAGGTCGTTTATCCGCGCAAGTCGAATTTGGCTTGAGAGAGCGGAAATCTGGCTGGCTGGCCAGTTCGGCCACCGCCGGCCCCCAAACGAGAATCGACCGCCATCGCTGGCGGTCGATTCAAGTTGGCCCCTCAGGACGGGCAGGGGTACGTCTTCAGGGACCAGTTCTTATTCGATGGGCCCAGACGGCGGGAGGCGCCATGATGCGGCAATCGCCTGAACCCTATGACGGGGTCGTGATGGGACTCTCATCCTCACCTCTTCCCCGATGTGCCGATTATGCGCTCGCCTATCCGTAATGTCTAGGAGCCGCATTTGCCACTACCGAGAACTCGGTAGGTAAACTTTACCAAGTTTTTGGGGTTAGCCCGGTATGTTTACCCATCTGTAGGGGTGTCGAAAACTCGTCTGTACACCGGGTCCCACGGGAATCGACCCAGTGTCGTTCATGCGGGGCCAGCGGCCTACGAGGCGGTCTCGAGCGCCATCCCGTAGAGGATGTCGTGCTCGGAGGCCTGGATCTGCTCGAGGCCGAAGGCGCGCATCGCCTCGATCAGGATCACGCTGCCGGCGATGATCGTCGGCGCGCGGTCCGGGTGGAGGCCGGGGATCGCCGCCCGCTCGGCGAGCGGTGTGGAGGCAAGGCGCGACAGCAGCCGCTGGATCGTTTTCAGCGAGAGGACGTGACCGTGGACCCGGGCCGGGTCGTAGGGCTCGAGCTCGAGCTCGATCGCGGCGAGCGAGGTCGGCGTGCCGGCGACAGCGATGCCGGCTGATGCCCGGGCCTCGCCGTGGCCCTCGAGCGCGACCTCGATCTGTGCCCTGATGTCTCCGGCCAGGGCCTCCAGCTCACTCGCCGTTGGTGGGTCGCCGGAGATGTGCCTCTCGGTGTGCCGGACGACGCCGGCCTGCAGCGAGTCGTGGAAGGCGATTTGTGCGCCGGTGCCGACGATCATCTCGGTCGAGCCGCCGCCGATGTCGATCACCAGGGTTGGAACGCTCGGCGGCTGTTCGAAGGTAGCGCCGCGATAGGTGAGGCGGGCCTCTTCCTCACCGTCCAGCACCCGCGCCGAGAGCGCGAAGCGCTCTCGCAGCTCGGCGACGAACGCATCGCCATTGGAGGCGTCGCGCACGGCGCTGGTGGCTATAGCGGCGACACTCTCGACGCCCGTGTCTCGGCAGATCGATACGTAGTCGGCGATCACCGTGCAGGCTGCCTCGATCGCCTCGTCGGAGAGCTGTCCGGAGAGGTCGACGCCGCGGCCCAGCCGGGTGACCCGGCTGTGTCGCTCGACCACGGAGACACCACCGTCGACATCGGCGACCAGCAGCCGGGTCGAGTTGCTGCCGACGTCGATCACCGCGACCCGTTGAGATTTCTCAGCCATGGGGGCCGGGCACTTTAGATGTCCCCCGCCCCGAACCTTCGTCTCGCCTCCTCCGCCGCGCAAGTGTCCCTGCGCCTCCAGCCCGGCACGCGGGGTCGCCCCGCCTCCCATTGCTAGCATTGACGAACCGCCGCGGGGTGGAGCAGCCAGGTAGCTCGTCGGGCTCATAACCCGAAGGTCGCGGGTTCGAATCCCGCCCCCGCTATTTCACGAAAGCCCTGCAAATCGCAGGGTTTTCGTATTTCTAGGAGTCGCCAATAAGTGTCAAAAATGCCCCTGGGGCAAGCTCTGGGGCAAGGTGAGGTCTGAGGGAGGTCGTTTTCAGCCCTTGCGCGGTGTCTCCTGTCCACCTACGTTCGACCGCGAGAAACGCAGAAATAAACGGCCCCGGCGGCGCTACTAACGCCCCGGGGCCCGGCACCGAAGGACAAGCCTTCGATGCGAGAGAGACCGTACCGACGTAGGCCGTTCTGGCCCGCGTCGCCGGCTTCTCCTCGGTGCCTCGACCGAGAGGAGGGGCGCCAATGCCCGACACGACCATCACCATCGACCGCGACCAGCGCGACGGGCTCTACGAACTGATCCGCAACCACCTCGGCAGCATCGAGGACTTCTGGGTAGCGCTGGAGCGGACTAGGGACTTCGCCACCGCCGAGCGGCTTGGCTTGGAGTTCGCCGATGACTTTCGACTGTTGGAGGACATTGGCTGGGGCGAGGACGAGAGCCGCGAGATGTTCGAGCTGAGCATGCCGCCCCACGACCTGATGGAACTGCTCAAACGCCTGCACAGGGAAGCCGTAGAGATCCTCGTCGAGGCGGGCACCGAGGGGCAGGCAGGCCGAGAAGACGCCGAGACCAACAGGCGATCGCAGCTCGGCTATGAGGCCTGCGACAAGGTGCTCGCCGATCTCGGCCGCATGGGAGGTAGATCATGATCGGAGCAGAAAATGCATTGGCCGGCAGGTCGCAGTTCCCCAAGTCGACCCCGCCGGCGATCAACCACTCGGTCGTGACCGGGACGCTGAGCGCCGACCCGCAGTTGGGCAGGGGTCCCAACGGCGACCCGGTCACACTCTTGCCGATCGAGTTTCCGGTGGCAGACCCAGAGCATCCGCATGCGCTTTGGACTCGGGCGAGCTGCATCGTCGAAGTGCCGGGAGATCGCAGGATGTGGGACGTAGGAGGGTTGCTCGGCGGGGCACCGTTGCTCGCGGCAGGCCAGCTCAGCGCTCGCTGGGTGATTGAGGACGGCCATACGAGCCGGCGAGGCGTCATCGTCGCCACGCTTGTTAAAGCAGGTCCGGCCCCTTCAAGGCTGGAGTTACCGCGATGATGGGTGTTCGCACGAGACCTCGCCACCCGGTTCTCCGAGAGTCTGGTCCGCCTCCGCAAGCTTGCGGATCTCTCTCAGGAAGAGTTGGGCCTCCGTACCGATCTCCACGGGACGGAGATCGGGCTGCTAGGACGGGGAACGCGTATACATCGGCTCGACACGATTCTCCAGATCACGGGCAGCCTGTCATTTCCCCATGCGAGCTACTGGAGGGTATGCCTTGGCAGCTAGGCAGCTTCTCGCCAGGGGAGTTTGATCTGACTGGCCGATCAGATCGGGAGGCCACGGGAAACAGTGAGCATCGGGAGGCTGGCTCATGAGGGCGCGCTTCGCGGAGAACCTGCGCCGATGCCGTAAGCGAATTGGACTTTCGCAGGAAGAGGTGGCCGTACGTGCCTCGATTCACAGAACCGAGGTCGGTCTATTGGAGAGACAAGAACGCCTCGCACGCGTCGACACTCTCATCAAGCTCGCAGCCGCCCTCGAGGTGTCGCCATGTGACCTCCTTGACGGCATCACCTGGGAGCCCGGCTATGCGCAGCGCGGAGAGTTTGAGGTCTCCGTCGATAGAAGCGACGACTAGGTCAATTACACCGCCAATACGGCGACTGCAAATTGGCCCACCCCTGCCAGCCCTAGCCGGCCGGCGTCGGAGCGCGCCAGTCTGAGCGTTCGATCAATATCATCGGCTCGTGCTTAAAAAGGATCGCCTCCAAGCTGCCCATGTCGATGCGATCGAGTCGAGAGTCTCCGCCGTGGAGGAGGCAACCGTCCGGGCCTCCCATTTCCGTTCCCCGGCGCTGTGGAACGACCCTGGCCAGCAGCCGCTGCCGCCGCTCGGCACCCCTGGCGAGCTGCTCGCGTCGGGGGCCCAGGTGGATACAGCGATGGGGCGGTTCAGTGGGGATTCGCCGCTGCGGCGCTTCCACGCTGCGAACCCCGCTCGCGTCGAGGAGCTGGCCCGCGCCGACGCACAGCCGATTCCCGCCGAGGTGGACCGCGTCGGCTACTACACCGAGGACGACTTGGCCTACTGGCTGTTCGGTCTCGAGGACTACCTGAAGCTCGAGGAGGTAGGGCGCGAGCTCGACCGCCCGCTCTCGCCGGGACAGCGCTTCCTCGACTTCGGCTGCGCCTCCGGTCGCGTCCTTAGGCACTTCGCCGCGATGGCCCCCGGCGTTGACGCCGTCGGGATCGACCTCTGCCGTCAGTACGTCGCCTGGGCGCGCGAGCACCTGCACGCGCCGGTTCTACAGGGAACCGCGCTGCCGAGCCTTCCCTTCGCCGACGGCTCGGTCGACGCAATCTTCGCCGGCTCCGTGTTTACCCACATCAACGACTTCGAAGAGGCCTGGCTCGCCGAGCTGCGCCGCGTAGTGGCGCCTGGCGGCTTCGCCATACTTACCATCCACTCCGAGGACGTGTGGGAGGAAATGCGTGCGGACCCAGAGCACCAACTCCGGCGCCATGCGACGGCGGTGAGGCATCGTCTTGAGCCTATCGGCCTCGACCCCGTGACCGACGAAACCTTCGACCAAGGGATGCCCGTCCGGCGAGTCGCGCTTGAGGCGGTCGACTGGCCGGATACCAATGTCTTCCACTCCCGCGAGTGGATCCGCGAGCGCTGGGGGCGGTTGTGGCGCGTGGAACGCATCCTCGAGCAGGCCCACAACTACCAGGACTGCGTCGTCCTCGTGCCCTAACTGCAGCGCTGCTGGAAGGAACTGCTGGAACTTGTGTGGGGCCGATCGTGTCGGCTGAAGGCAGGTCCTCGTTCTCCTCGCTGATCCGCTCGTGTGACGGGTGCGGCGACGATTCGGTGCAGGCCGTCCGTGAGCCGGGACGGAAGCTCTTCCAGGTCGCTCTGACCGTCCGGGCGCGCGATCCCGAAGGTCGTCTTCGCCGCACGCTCGACAGCGTTCAAGGCAAACGCCAGGTTCGCTTGTCTCGGGGTTAGACGCGAATTCAACTCGTGTGAGGCTGTACTGAGCTGCGGTACCATGTCATGGGCAGACTTGGACCGAGGGGAAATGCCATGTCAGGGGGTAAGAAGGTGCGGAAAAACCTAGTGCATATATTAATCGCGGGGTTGGCATTGATGGCCGGGCTGCCCGCGACATCAACTGCCACGGATTTCGTCAACACGTGTCTGCTCAACAGCTCGTTGGCGTCGGATAGCTGCCCACCACATCTAATGTTCGACTTCGGCGGCAAGGTCGCCCCAAAGCAGCTGCCAAAACACAAGATGGCGCCAGTGGCGGTCACGATTCGGGGCAAAGTCGCTACGGATAATGGAGTCCAACCATCCGCCCTGCGGGAAATGACCGTCCTCCTCGATAGGAGCTTTGCAGCCAATGCGATTGGCTTACCAACTTGCAAGAGGAGGCAGCTGGCACACAGCTACAGCGCCGCCGTGCGCATGTGCCGCACGTCGATCGTCGGCACCGGAGCAGCCCATGCTGAGATCTCTTCGCAGCAGCAAGGTTTGATCGATCTTCCGCTCACTCTCTTTAACGGTGGCATTCACGGCCACGCGACGACTTTGTTCATTCTGTCGTCTATCGCGGCTCCGACCCCAACGCCACTCCTCGCGACGGTGACTCTTAGCAAGATCAATATGGGCCGTTATGGATTGCAAGTAGTTTCAAAGATTCCTCGCATCGCGAATGGTGATGGCTCTCTCCACGACTTTACGTTGAGGGTCAAACGGCTGTTCAGCGCGAGGTGCCTAGACGGCCAGCTCAATGCCAGAGTCGAACGTGCCATCTTCAAGAACGAAACCAAAGTTCCAGGAGTCGCACATGAAACGATTCTAAAAGGGACGATGGTACGTTCGTGTACTCCAAGAGACTGATTCTTCGAGCCGAAGCACGCTGAACGGTTGGGTGCGCGCCCGTTGGAATCCCTGCTGAGCAGAAAGCCAGCGGAGGCGGCGGTGGGCGGCTCAGTGTTTCGATGCGCAGGGACTAACCACGGTTCCCTTAAGAATCGTCTGAAATGGGGTACCGGCGACTTTGCTTCGTTCTTGAAAAGGGCGGTGATGGCGACCCTGAGGTGGCCTTTGGGCATCGAGTTCCGCGCTTGAACCGCTTATCTACTGACCCAATCAACCATTCGAAGCGAAGATAAAAGAAGTAATCCGGCGTTTGATTGGGGCGACGTTCCTCGCTCCATCTCGCGCGTCACCGCACGGCCTGGAACGCGCACGACCTCGACGCGAACATGGCGACGCACGCGCCCGGCGTGGTCTTCGAGAACTACACGGCCAGCGAGTCCGCCACCGGCGAGGCGGCCCACCCTACATCGGTTCGATCTTCGAGACTCAAGCCGACCGGCAACGAGGTCACCGGAGGGCCTCGACGTGATCCCCTTCGAGGACCGCCTGGTCAAAGCGCGACTTAGAAGATGAGTCTTTCAAGATTCCATTCAGATCCGAACCACCACCACCGAAAGGCAAATGCCTCCGGGTCGAAATAGAAGAGTTCGCGTTTGTTGCTTGGAGCGCTGACCGCCGATGGATCGCCGCCCAGCAAGCCAGCGTATCCCCATGCCTGGTAGTTCCATTCGCTGCCTTTGAACCACCAGCTGCCCAGCTGGCCGTTGGGGGTCTTGAAGTAGACCCAGCGTCTGCCCGAGGAGTCTTCGAACGCAGTCGTGTCTCCGGCCGTCGTTTTTTCGACGCCCCAGGGCTGGTAGTTCCATTCGCTGCCTTTGAACCACCAGCTGCCCAGTTGGCCGTTGGGGGTCTTGAAGTAGACCCAGCGTTTGCCGTCGGAGGCTTGGAACGAGCTGGGGTCGCCTACGGTCGTGTTTTCGGCGCCCCAGGGCTGGTAGTTCCATTCGCTGCCTTTGAACCACCAGCTGCCAAGTTGGCCGTTGGGGGTCTTGAAGTAGACCCAGATTTTGCCATCTGAACCGAGGAACGCCGAAGGATTGCCGCCCACCGTGTTGGCGTTGCCCCATTCCCGATGTTTCCACAGAGAGCCGTACTGGTAGTACTCCTGCAGCTGGTTGTCGTCGCCTCTGTAAAACACATGCGTAGTTCCACTAGAGTCCACGACAATCGCTGGCCTCATTGCGTTCGGAGTGGTAAATAGCTGGTCGCTACCGTAACTGATGCCAAAGCTATTGCTAGCGACGATACGATAGTGGTAAGTCGTTACTGATTCGAGTCCCGAAATCGTGCCGCTTACCGTGGCCGGACCCCACCCTGACCCCGCGCTCCAACTTGGGGTCGAATTCCCGTAACTGGTAGTGGTCCCATATTCGAAATGGTAGGACGTTGCTGCGCCATTGGGATCAACGTTCCCATTGCCAGTGGCTTGGTAGCTTTGAACTGCGCTTGCACCACTCGTACTGGCGATAGGAGCTTCACCACGTGGTCCGACGCTGACACCGAGATTGTCGGTGGCTTCCGTTATTTCGAGATACTGAGCATAGCCCACACTGTTATTTAGGCAGCTACCTTCAGATCCACCCGTGGTATTGCCTGCGTTAAATATGCCGAGTGCGGTGTTTCCCTTAAACACCGGACCACCACTATCTCCAGAGATAATGCAAACTTCGCCGAATTCAACTGCGTGATACACGTACTGTCCGCCTCCAATTGACTCCGTGACATCCAGCGCTACGACATTGCCGCAGCTAGTTCCGCTTGAACCGCCTGAATGACACACGTACTCGCCAAGATAGCTGCGGCTTTCAGAGTTGATTAGACGTTCCTGATCTTCCCAGTAGTGAGCGACCATTGATGGCCAGGGGTTAGTGTCCCAATATGAACCATTTGCGTTGAGCTTTGCCCAATCGCCCCCGGGAAAGTCGTACTGAGCGACGCTGCCGATCATGTGGAATTTCCCGCTACCATCCTCAGCTTCCCAGCTTGAGGACGCGGTCGCGCAATGGCCTGCAGTTAAGACGTACCTATTCCCAGCGCTATCGACTGCCTTAAAGCCGACACTACAACTCCCTGGATAGACTTCGCCCGGAGGCGACATTGCCACTCCGCCACGGAGTGGTGGATTACAGCCGCGTGGCCCGGTCGTCTTACACATTAGGTCGACGTTGAATCGGCCGACAGGTCTCTGCCTCATTTCTACCTTGCCGTTTTGACTAGCGGCGAGCTGTTTGAGTTGCGATTCGTCAGCAGCGCTAGCGCTGCTAGCTTCGCGAAGTATTACTGCGTTGGTGCGTGGGTTAAGGTAAGTTTGCACCAGCCCGTCGGCCACGAGGGGCATCAGGGATTTGTTGAGTTGTTCCTGCGCCGACTCTAGTTCGGCCCAAGTATACCTGGCTGAAGCAGTGCGGAAATGTCCTTCAAGGTCAGTATTGGAGAGAATCGTCTTGACTAGTACCTGGCTTGAGTCCGCTGCAATGGGTACTACGAATTCTCCCTTTTCGTTGTCGAACCAGACACCCGCGTAATCCTTGCCTAGGGCGTGTTCAAGTCCTTCAACGACTCCTACCGCCCGCTGCTGAACAGCGAGGTTCTGTTCGGCGGTTTGAGTGGAAACGCCAAAATCTTCCTCATAGCTCTGGACTTCGAAGGAGGGACCATTGGCCGGCTGGATCTCACTCAGTTCGATGCTGTGTTCGGGCGAACCGCCTTCACGTACCCCTTCTTTGAGGCCAGCGGCCGTGGTCGGAGGCGGAGACGCGGGTTCAAAGTCCTCTGCGGAGGCCGAGGTCGCGACAGCGAGGAGCAAAAGCAGGAGCAGGGTGAGAAGCAGGGCCCGGTGAGCGGCCCGTCTCTGCTTGGCGCCGGTGATGGCGCTCGATTCGGAGCGGAGTGTTCGAGGGCTGTTCTGGTTCTGCAGCATGCGCATTCCTCTCTGACTGGGTCCCCTGCCTCCAGAACTCCTCCCGGCAGAACTATGGTTCTGCGCCGCTCTGGTACCGACTCGGCCCCGAATCGGTATGTCTACGCGGCGGAGACCTTATCCGGCAGGTTCTTGGAAAGTCAAGGGCATAGTGATATCTGTCTACAGCTGATATGGCCGTCCATTTGTCAAGTCCCCAACCACCAGAGGCCCGCGCGAAAGATCTCTGGTGCTCAGGTGCTGCGGGTGCAGTTCTGCGGCCACCTCGAGCATCAAGGCTTCGACTACCGCAACGGCGTACTGTGGTGGGGTGTCTCGGTCGGTCATGTCTCTCCTAGGCGGGTTTGCTCGTGCGCGGCAAGGGGCGACGTAGGGAGCCGATCTACTGTGCTCCGCCCCTACGCCCCCCGCGCGTACCTATCTCCCTTCCGCCTCCGCTTTGCGCCGCCCTTTTTCTCCCGCCGCCGTTGTGACTGGCGCCGTTCACCCCGTTTGCCGACACGACCCCTGTGCCCTTTGTCCGCGCTACGAGGGTGTGTAGGTCGGCTGGCTGCCAGGCCGCCTCGAAGGACAGCAGCGCGAAGGTGTGGCCGACGGCCTTGCCGCCGGCGCCGTTGGCTTTCTTCATGCGCTTCGCCGTTGCCCGCCGCTCGTTTTCGACTTCCCGGGTAGCTCGGGCTGCGATTGCCTTCACGTTGCGCTGACCCTCGGCATCGAGGACCAGCGGTGTTCGCGTGATGTGGTCGCTCTCCCCTTGCAGCTTGCCCGCCTTCAAAGCGTCGGCTAGGTCGTTGAACAGGTCACTCGCTTGGCCCGCGCCGACCACGGCCCGCAGTCCTTTCTTGAGTCCACGCCACGTCCTCGCTGGTAGCAGCGTCTTGGCGTTGGCACGGTAGTAGTGCTCGATCGCCCCACGACGCGGCACCGTGCGAGTCTCTTCGATCAGCCCGTCGCAGTCGTCGCGGAGCACTTTGACGTGATAGCTGATCTGGTTCAGTTCCTCGCCGAGTGCCTTTGACATTTCTTTCGGGCTGACCTCGCCCAGCACGGCAGCGAGCAAGATGTGTTGTCGCAATACGTGAGACAGCCCCTTGACGAGCCGCGGGTCCACGAGCGCCGGCAGGTGCGCCCCGGCGTTCCAGTTATTTGACTTACCCCTAAGCATTCTCCGCCCCTTCCGTTCCGTTCGCCGGGGACGTGGGAGAAGCAATGAGCACCACCCACGGGAATAGCCCCGGACCGACTGCCTACGACTTGAACAGTCGGTTCTATTCTGAGTAGTGCACAGTTACAGATAGGTGCGAGTGAGTCTTACCGATTTCTCGAACTCATTTTCCTCGCCGCCGAGTTTCTATGGGGTGTCAGTTTTTTTCTCGGTGTCAGGTTTTTCCGTGGTGAGTCTCACCTGACCTCGCGCGGGGCGCTTATCCAGGTACCGAGCACGTTCGTGGGCGAGCAGAGAAACGATGACGGATGCCCCTTCCTCCCCCGTCGTAGCGCGGCGGTCTGCCGATTCGGCCTCGATTTCCATCCTGCGGTTCCACGAGCGGGCGTTCTCCGCTGCCATGTCCTCGCGGCCCTGGGTGTCGAGGTTGAACCACCGCCACGCCATGCAAACATGGGGGTCGTTGCTCATCTTTCCGGCCCGAAAGGCGGCCAAAGCCTCAGCCGCGCTCGATTGCAGGATCAGTCCGTAGATTTCCTGCCGCACCTCAAATGGCTTGGCCCACATTTCCTCATCGGTGAAGAACGGGATTTCAACCGCTCGATAGAAATGCTCCTTGGTGTTGCCAGCCCCCTCTTTCACATGGGCCAGTTCGATGGACTTTGAGGCCAGCAGCTCCTTGATGTGATGTTCAACCTTGCTGAGCGGAAGGCTTAGCAGGGTGGCAAGTTCGCTCGGGCTCCTAGGCGTTTCGTTGAGATAGCACAAGATGTCCACCCGCACGCCATGACCGAGGGCGTAATTAACAGCGTCCTCGACGGTCCTCTTGCGAAGCCTGTCGGCTACCTCCTTGAACTTGGCCACCACCGTCTTGTCCTCCTTGCTCTGTTGGCGTTCAGCACTCAGTTGCGGCAGAGCATAAATGGACGTCCGGACAATTTCTCCGCCGTACCAGGGTTTTACCTGATACTAGGAATTTCCTTAGCATAATTCGTTCTCCCCGGCGAATCCGCTGGGGCCGACGATGGGAGGGGGTGAGAGCAGATGCGGATCGCACAAATCCCGCAGGTCAGCCCGACGTTGCGGATCGCCAAGCACGGCTAGGGCAGTGCATGTAGGGGGCCGGTTTCGGCCTGCTTGCGTAGGGGCTGGGATTGGCCCCCGTCTCGCCGTTTCCAGAGCGTGCGGCACAGGGGAGGCGAGACTCTACACAACGACTTGTGAAGTTTCCTATGGAGGTTCCAACCCACAGAGCAGAGGATTGCGGCATGGCCGCCTTCGGCACGAACCTGCGGGAGGCGCGCGAACGGCTCGGCCTGACGCAGGAACAGGTCGCGCAGCGGAGCGGGGTCCACTCCACGGAGGTCAGCCGGATCGAGGCGGGCAAGCGTGATCCGAAAATCTCGACGCTGGAACGACTCGCCAAGGCGGTCGAGGTGAAGCCAGGGCGGCTGCTCGACTAGGCGGAATGAGGGGGGCACCATCACTTAAATTGAGATCAGTCGCCTCCGTTCGGCAGTCGAGACGCCAAGTGCTCTCACATGCCGAACTCACCCCCAGGCTCCACGCGGTTTTTGGAGGCGTTCTGTCCGGTCTGATCCGTGGCACTGCCCGAGTCAGACTCACTCGGAGAGTCTGAAGGCCCCGGCGCCGGGCTTGTCGGCAGGGGCTGCCCACCTGACTCTGCCCCGACCTCAGTGCCCGTCTGTCTTCCCGAAACCCGAGCGTTCGAGGGGGAGTTGGATACCGGCGACGCGGGTTGCGCGGTCAATGTCGAGGGCCTCGGGGTTTGCCGCGCTGCTTCCCAGTCTCGCTCGTGCCTTGCGCGATGCAGTTCCTTGTCTCCGGTGGGAGCCGGCGCATTTGGCCTCGGAAGGGGGTCGATGAGCGGCGAACGCTCCGACGACGGGATGAGATGCACGGCGCTTCTCACCGGGGTCACCTTGGTCTGCTTTTGGTGACCCGGGAGATCGATTCCCCCGACGCCAGGTACCACGCCCGCAGCAAGACAGACGCTGGCCGCTAGCCCGGCGCAGGCCGAGACGACCTTGGCCGAGGCGCTCAACGCCTGCCCGGCGGTCGCGTCCCCGCCAGAGCTCGGCAGGCCCACGGCAAGTCGCAGGAGCGCTTCGCGAACTCGCTCGCGCACCTCTCGGCCCACTTCTTCTAGCGCCTGAACCGCCTGGGAGCCGAGTTGAATGAGATGGGCGGTTGTGGTGGGCTGGCTGGGCTCTGTCACCGAGGAAGCCACGAGCAGGCCGCTGGCGACATCGACCAGGTAGCCCCGCATCCGGGCCTGGGTCTG
>DATIPC010000053.1:0-6122 GCA_035472395.1 Solirubrobacterales bacterium | reverse complement strand
GCACGTTGTTGACGACGAGGATGCCGGCGGCGAGCAGCCACGTGGAGGCCGGCCAGCGATACCTCGGAGGTGCCGACGAGGAAGAGGTCGTCCTTCGGCACCTCGTAGATCTGGTCGCGGTCGCCGGGCAGGAAGCCGGTCCCGTAGAGGGCCTCCTCGCGGACCAGCACCGGCGGCACCACCGGCTCGTGGCCCTCGCCGCGGACCAGGTCGATCGCGAAGCGGACCAGGGCCAGCTCGAGCAGCACCAGGTCCCCCTTCAGATAGGCGAAGCGGGAGCCGGAGAGCCGCGCGGCGGACTCGATGTCGATCAAGCCCAGATCGGTGCCGATCTGGAGGTGATCGCGCGGCTCGAAATCGAAGCTCGGCGGGGTCCCAACCTCGCGCAGGACGACGGCGTCCTCCTCGGTCATCCCATCGGGGGCGTCGGGATCGGGCAGGTTCGGCAGGGCGGCCGCAACCCGCTCGAGCTCGGCCTCGACCTCCTCCAGCTCGCCTTTGCCGGCCTCGATCCGCTCCTTCAGCCCCTGCACCTTCTCCATCAGCTCGGCCCCGTCCTCACCCCGCTGCTTCGCCTCGCCGATCTGCTTGGAGAGGGTCTTGCGCTCGGCCTGGGCACCCTCGATCTCGGGCAGCAACTCGCGCCGGCGCGTGTCCAGAGCCAGCAGCCGGTCGACTTCCTCGGCGGCGCCGCGGCGCGCCAAAGCCGCCTTGATCCGCTCGGGGTCGGAGCGGATCAGCTTCAGGTCGAGCATCGGGAGATTCCGCTAGGGCGAGGGCTCGCCGGGGCGCGGCGATTCTTCGGCTTCGCTGCCCGCGTACTTGGCGACGAAACGGGCCAGCGCTTCGGCGTCGGCGCCGACCACGATGTTCTGGGGCATGATCGCACCGGAGAAACCGCCGTTCTGGATCGCAAAGAGAGCATCTTCATAGGTCTCGGTTCGCTGATCGAGGTTCGGCCCCTGCGTACGCACGCTGCGATTCCCCGTCCCCTGCGTGCCGGCGGCGCTCAGGGTGTGGCAACCGGAGCAGTGCGTGGCGAAGAGGACAGCCCCGTTGTAGTTGGGGTTGTCCTTGGACACCGAGATGCCCTCTTCGCCGAAACCGCAGGCGGCGAGGGCGAGCGCGGCAAGGATTGCGAGGGCTATGGCCAGTGCAGGTCGCACGCGGCGCGCATCATATTGTCCTGTCCAGCCATGAGTCCGCCCGACCCCGCCAGCTTCCGCGCCGCGATGGGGATGCTGCCCACCGGAGTCACTGTCGTCACCGCCGCCGGGCCGGAGGGACCGGCAGGCGCGACTGCCAACGCGGTCTGCTCGCTCTCGATCGAGCCGATGCTGATGCTGGCCTGCCTCGACCGCGGCTCGCGCACGCTGCTCGCCGTGCAGGCGGCCAACCGCTTCGGCATCAGCGTCCTGCACGCGGGACAGGAGCGGATCGCCCGCTCTTTCGCCACCAAGGCGCCGGTGGCGGACAAGTGGGACGGCGTCGCCTGGAGCGAGCGCGACGGCATCCCCGCGATCGACGATGCCCTCGCCTTCGTCGCCTGCGACCTGCGCGACGTGATCGCCGGCGGCGACCACGTAATCGTCACCGGTGGGGTAACCGCGCTCGAGACCAGCGAGGGCGACCCGCTCGTCTTCCACGCAGGCGAGTACCGGCCGCTGGGCTGAGCCCCGCGTCTTCTCGCTAGGCGCGGGAGACGCGCCAGTCGCAGCCGGTGGCGACCGCCAGGGCCTTGCAGACCTCGTGCATGCGCTTGCCGGCAAGGCTGGTTATCGGGTCTTCGAGAACAGCCCGATACACCTGGCGAATGTTGTCCAAGCTGACCACACACTCCGCCGGCATTCCGTCCCGCTCGCCGAGGCGGACCTCGGTCGGAAGACCGCGAATGGTTCTGGTCAGCAAGGCGACCGTGATCCTCGGCAAGACGGGAATCGCCTCGGCACGGGTGAGCACGAGCACTGGACGCCTGCCCTCCTCGGCCAGGTCCACCCAACAGATGTCACCGCGCGTCACCAAGGCTCTTCCCGGATCATTTCCCGCATTTCCCTCTCGACTCCAGCCATCTCCTCATCGGTGACCGGCATGCGTTCATATCCCTCGACGATCTGGCGGCTGATCTCGGCTTCCTCCTCGTCGAAGAGGTACGCATCGATCGCGTCGCGGATCAGCGCCGACCGCGACCGACCTTCCCTCGCCCCCCGCTCGTCGAGCCGCCGCAATAGCCCCTCGTTGAGCTGAACCAGCGTCTGGGTCCTTGCCATTGACCATATGGTATCCAATGGTCTTGTCGTGGTCGCCATTCGCCCCCTACAAGTCACCGGCAGCCGATTCTCTCCCCCCTCGACGGGAGATAGACGCATCGCTGCTCAGTGCGCCCGACCGGGCTCAGATCGGCGCTAGCCGGCGCGGTGGCAGACGGCCTCGACGTTGTTGCCGTCTGGGTCGAGGACGAAAGCGCCGTAGTAGCCGGGGTGGTAGATCGGGCGCAGGCCCGGGGCGCCGTTGTCCATGCTACCTGCCGCAAGAGCGGCAGCATGGAAGGCGTCAACCTGCTCGGTGCTGCGAGCGCCAAAGGCGATGTGGGCGCCGCTCACGGCCGGGCGACTGCGTGCATGAATCCAGAAGAAGGGCTTGGGACCGTGCTCGGTGTCATTGCCGAAGCCGGCGGCGCCCTCGACCGGCTCCATCAGCAGCCTGATCCCAAGTGGCTCCAGCGCTTGTTCGTAGAAGGCCTTGCTGCGAGCGAAGTCGCTGACCTCGATGCCGACGTGATCCAGCATGGGCCGCAGCCTACCGGTGCAACACTGAAGGACGATGGATGCCCGCTTTCAGGAGCCCGGCTGGTTCACCAAGCATGTCTTCAACCGGATCGTCGCCGCCCTGACCAAGCTCGGCATCAGCGTCGCCGGGTCGCGGGTGCTCGAAGTGCGGGGGCGCAAGAGCGGCGAGTGGCGGCGGACGCCGGTCAACCTGCTGACCTTCGAGGGTGAGCGGTATCTGGTGGCGCCCCGGGGCCACACGCAGTGGGTCCGGAACCTGCGGGCCAGCGGCAGAGGCCGGCTGGCGCTTGGCCACCGGATGGAGAGCTTCACAGCCGCAGAGCTCCCCGACGACGAGAAGCCGGCGCTTCTACGGGCCTATCTCAAGAAGTGGAAGTGGGAGGTCGGTGCCTTTTTCGACGGCGTCGGTCCTGACTCCTCAGACGAGGAGCTGCGTCGCATCGGCCCCGACCATCCCGCTTTCCGCATCACAGCCAGCTGAATTTCCCGACCCCCGTGACGCGCGCAAAGCTTGCGCCCGGGGCACCGCGTGCAGCGTAAAAGACGACAAATAACGGGGCGACAACACGAATCAATTCACGTCTCGGTACAGTGACCGCGCTGATTGGGAACGCAGGGTGGGCAAGGCAGAGCCTGGAGAGAGTACGAAGAGCGATGTTTTCAATAGGGAGGGGTTGAGGCTGCTCATTGGCGGTGGTCTCGCGACGCTCGTCTTCACGCTGGCGCTGCAAGCGAAAGCGCTCGGCCATGCATCGACTGGCGATCCATCTTTTGAAATCGCCACCCCCTTCTCCCCGCTGATCGCGGAAAGCTCGAGCGACACCAGCGTCATCGTCGGCCTGACGATCGCCCGCACGGACCCGACGCGTCCCACGCTCGACCTCCGGGGAAGGAGCGTCAGCCGCTACGAACCAGAGGCCTACAAGGTAGATACCCATATATCGCGGATCCCTTGCCCGGGCGAATACCGCTTTCATGCCGCGACGGAGGACTCCAGCAACGGCAACAGCTCGTCCTACAGCGCTCTGCTCAGGCTCTTCGACCCTTCCGCCCACCCGCCCGGAACGCCTTGCAACCAAGCGCCTCCCCCACTTCCAGGCGAAATGAGAGTCCTCCTTCAGGACGGCCTCGAAAAGCTCTTCGCCGTCAAAGGCGGTCGATCCAACGGCGGGACGTTCGAAGGAGGGCTCTTCCTCTCCTCTCTTCCCGAGTGCGACAAGACCTACACGCTTAAAGCCACTCTGGAACTAGCTGGCTGGAGTCGCAGCGCCGAGTTCAAGGTGCGGGCAATCGAGCTCAGCTCAACCCTGCAGGGAAGGACGATCGAAGACAAACGATGCTGAATGAGCGTCGCTCGCAAACCGCGATCGGGCTCGTGCTGTTGACCATCGGCGTAGCTGGGGTCGTGCTTGCCGGAGCCAGAGAGATCGTCCTGCGCACCCAACCCCATGTCGGCGTCAACATCTCCAACGTCGACGGCACGGTGCAGGTCTTCGTCGAATGCGAACAGGTGGAAGAGATCAACACTGGCGAAGCCGTCGCGCTGGACCTGGGTCGGATGCCGCCCGATACGCAGATTTACGTCAGCGTGTCGAGTTTCGATCGCCACCCCGCATGGGGCCTTGAAATCAGCAGCAACGGGCGCGTCTTCTTCGAAGAAGAACGGGGATATGCCAAGACGCCGCTGGCCCCTACTTCGGACGCAAACGCCATCGTGTTCGCACGGGCCTTCACAGCCGGGGGCGACCGGCTCGACTCGACCGGCTGCCAGGAACCCGCCGTGGTTTCCAAGAGCGACGTCCCCGGCTATGTCAAGTCTCATGACGATGACGAAGTCCCGGTAGCGAAGGCGGAAGAATCCCCCTACCAACCCCGGCACTTTCCCTACGATCAGATCGACGCGGCCGGGCGTTGGTCGCTGCCGACGCTTGCAGTGCTGGGCGCCATCGCGGCCATCGGCATCCCACCGATTCGGCGGCGGGTCTGGTCGCACAAGGGGGGCCTGGCCACTGGCACCCTGGCGGTTCTCGGGGCAGGGCTCTTCCAGCTCGCCGCCCTACCCACGATCCTGATTCTTGCCGGCGTCCTGCTGCTGCTCACGGTGTCGGTCCTGCTGCTGGTTGGCCTAGAAGGCACCACTGGTGCCGGCGGCGCGCAGGGCTAGGAAGAAGATCACGCCGCAGCTGACGGCCATGATCCCCATCTCGCGGCGGACGATCGCCAAAGCCAGGGACTGCTGGTCGGCTTCGGGCAGGGCTTCGAAGTCGATATCCCCCAGCTCACGCTGGGCGGCGCCGGCGCGAGCTCCCTCGGCTAGGAAGGAGACGACGAGGGGCAGGATCCCGTAGAGGTAATGGAGATGGTCGGCCGGTTCGTGGCCGGTGACGACGAGCAGACCGCCGAGCATCGCCTGGATGAAGACGGAGACCTGGGCCGCGCGCAGCAGGTACCAGAAGGGGATCGAGGCGCGGCTGCGGAACCAGGCGACCCCGCCGAAGGCGAATGCGGCGAGGTTGAGCGCGATCAGCGCGCAGCCGACGACGAGATGGACCTCCGCCATCGCTTATTTCCGCCTGAAGGGGTCGGGATTCGGCTTGCTGATGCGGAAAATCACTATGTAGCAAGTTGTCACAAGGTGGGTGTATAACAGCGGGTGCAGGCGACGACGGTGAGCGCTGAACGCTTCGCCGGGACGGACGCCGCACCTCCCACCCCCAATGCTGAAGAGCTACCTGCCGATACTCGTCTTCGCCCTCCTCGGCCTCGGCGTCGGCGCCGCCTTGGTGATGCTCAACCACGTGATCGGGCCAAAGGCCTCACACGGACAGACGGAGGCAGCGCGTCGCCAGGAAGAGCCGTATGAGTCGGGGATCCCGGTCGCGCCGGCACACAACCTCCGCTTCGGCGTCAGCTTCTACCTGATCGCGATGCTCTTCATCCTCTTCGACATCGAGGTCGTCTTCCTCTACCCGGTGGGCGTCATCCTCAAGGGCGCCGACAGCGTCTTCGTCCTCGGCGAGCTGATCACTTTCATCGCCCTGCTGATGGTCGCCTTCGTCTACGTCTGGCGGAAGGGTGCGCTGAATTGGAAGTAGAGCGCCAGACGATGCGCGAGCGCCAGCTGCGCGCCCGGGACATGCTGCGCGGCGACCTCGAGGGCGAGGAGCTGGAGCGCTACGTCGAGGAGAAGGTCGTGATGACCAACTTCGACAAGCTGCTCAACTGGGGGCGGGCGAACTCGTGCTTTCCGCTCACCTTCGGCCTCGCCTGCTGCGCGATCGAGGCGCCGATCTCGATCGTCACCGCCCGTTATGACCTCGCCCGCTTCGGCGCCGA
>DATIPC010000052.1:0-18656 GCA_035472395.1 Solirubrobacterales bacterium | reverse complement strand
CTCACAGGCCTGCTCGAGAGTCTCCGCGAAGACCGGATAGGCGGCGTGGAGCTCTTTGGCCATGCCGATGCGCTGGGAGCCCTGCCCGGTGAAGAGGTAGGCGAGCTTTCCCGCTTTGCCCTTGGCGGAGATCGCCCCGGGAGAGGGCTTTTCGCGCTCGATTGCCCCCAGGGCACCGAGCAGCTCGCCCGAGTCCCTGCCGATCGCAACCGCCCTGTGCTCGAAGCTGGGCCGCGTGGCGGTGAGCGAGTAGGCGAGGTCGGTGAGGTCTTGGTCTGGGCTTGCCTTGAGGTGGGCGCCGAGGCGAGCTGCGGCTTGTGCCAGGGCGGGCCCTGTCTTTGCCGAGAGGACGAGGGGGATCGGGGTTGGCAGGGGGGCTGCGCCCCGTCCGGGGGACTTCCCTTGGCCCGTTCGGACCCGCTCACCCTCGGGGGCCTCCGAGAGGACCAAGTGGCAGTTGGTGCCCCCAATCCCGAAGGATGAGACCCCAGCGATAAGTGTGCGATCGGGGTGGGGCCAGTCCCCCAGATCGCGCTGAACCCGTAAGCCCAGCTCATCGAGAGGGATCTCCGGGTTGGGGGTTTTGAAGTTGAGGCTGGCCGGGAGTCGCCGATTCTCAATCGCGAGCGCCGCCTTGATTAGCCCAGCGACGCCCGCGGCGCCCTCCAGATGGCCAATGTTGGTCTTTGCAGAGCCAACTACGAGGTGCTCCTCAGCAGCCCTTCCCGCACCCAGCACCGCGCCAAGGGCGGCCGCCTCGATCGGGTCCCCGACCGGCGTGCCAGTGCCGTGCAACTCCACATACTGGACCTCCGATCCCACCAGCCCCGCGCGCTCATAGGCCTCTCGCAGGAGGCTCTGCTGTGCCGCCTGACTGGGCCGGGTCAGACCCTCGGTGGAGCCGTCGTTGTTGACGGCGCCCGCCCGGATCAGGCAGTAGACGTGATCGCCGTCGGCCCGGGCACTCGCAAATGGCTTCAAGACGAGAACCCCACCTCCCTCCCCCCTGACGAAACCGTTCGCGCGGGCATCAAAGGCAAAGCAACGACCATCCGGGGAGAGCGCACCGAGGCGAGAGGCCCCGAGGGCCGAATGGGGATCGATGTTCAGGTGAACCCCACCGGCGAGCGCAACGGAAACCTCTCCTTTTCGCAGGCTCTCGCAGGCCAGGTGCACGGCGAGAAGCGAGGAGGATTGGGCGGCGTCCACAGTCAGACTCGGGCCTCTCAACCCGAGGATGTGGGAGACACGGTTGGCGATGATGCTGCGATGCAGGCCAGTCAGTGTGTGGGGGCTGATTGCATCGGGCCCGCGTCGCTGGATTAAGTCGGAATAATCACTGGCAATTGCACCTAAGAAGATTCCGGCCGACTCTTCGCGTAGTCCACCTGGATTCATGCGGGCGTCTTCCAGAGCCTCCCAACCGAGCTCCAGGATCAGCCGCTGCTGGGGATCCATCGCCTCCGCCTCGGGGGCCGAGATGCCGAAGAAAACAGGATCGAAGTGATCGACGCGCTCCAGGAAGGCACCAAAGCGTGCGCCGGGATCTGTCTCGTAAAGCCCTTCTTCGAATGGGCGGGACGCCATCTCCCAGCGCTCAGTGGGGATCTCTCCTACCGCCTGCTGCCCAGCCGAAAGCAGGCTCCAGAACGCCCCTGGGTCGGGGGCTCGAGGCAGGCGACAAGAAACGCCTACGACAGCGATTAACGAACTCTCAACCACAGCTCTCTCCCCAACGGAGACCCTGAACCAACCCATCCCCCCCTGACTGGTGAAACTCGGCACCAAGCAAGGCGAGGGTAATGCGGAGGAGGAAAAGCCCCAAACTGTTGGTCAAACGACCTAATTCGAAGCCACTGAGCCCATTGATAGTCGCGGTAAGCCGCGGACCGGACCCACAACCGAAAGGCCTTTGTCGACCGTTCGCTTAATGAGTCCCTCTCATTTGCTCCCAAGAGGCAAGAGGCGATGCACCAAGCTCAAAGCAACAACGTCACTGCGTAGTGACGTGTTTATCACTACGCAGTGACGTTGTTGCGATGCACGACCGACGACATGTTCACCAGGCTAGCCGCGTCATGGCCGATTTGACGCAAGCAGGCCCCGACGTACTTTTCCCCATTCCAACGTCCGCGGTGAACCCCAATACACACCAGATTCGCCAGTCAGACTGCATCAACCCACCAGCAACGAGACAAATGTAACAACCTCGCCTCGGACGCCGATATACCAATGTGGTGCGCCGACCAATACCGGCTAGGCCAAAGTGTCCTTTCAGCTACCCCGAGATCCGCGAGAGTCGAAAATCCGCGTCTCACCTCACCTCGAGATCGATTTGCATCACCCCCCTCGGCCGCCGCCTATCGGCGGCGGCGTGATCAAGGCGACCGGTATCGAGAGGCCTGCGGAGCGACGCAGGGTGGCAATGCGACGGCCTGGCTGAACAGCTGGACGGATCTCGCTGACCTGATCCCCGAGCCCCGCAACGGTTGCATCCAGATCTGGGGCGACAAAGGCTAGCCCCCAGAAGAAGGCGGGCCGATCGCCCCCGGCGCGCTCCCTCGCCTCAACGGGCTCCTGCACGACCTCGAGGATGGTTGCACCGAGGCGGAAGAATGCCTGCCGCGGCGCGCCGGCAGGCGTGGGCTCCTCGCGGATTCGGCGCAGGTCGAATCCAGCGCCCTGCAGTACAGCGACCGTGCGATCGAGCGAAGGCGCGATAGCGACAACGTGATCGAGCCCGGTGACGCCATTGGGATGCAATGGCCGCTCGCTCGGCAGCGGGCGCTCAGATCGCGTGGTCCACAGGCCGTCCAGCTCGGCGCTCTCGACTCCACGCAACGACCAGCCGGTGAGCCCTCTGCCCCCGTCCAACCCCACTAGGCGTATTCGCACCTCCCCGCAGACGGCGGTGTCGCCGACGAGCTCAAATCCCAACGCCGACCAGGACGCCGGCGCGTCCGCGACCGTCAGCTCGTCGATCGCCGTGGGCACGCGCAAACCGTAAAGGAGATCGCGAGCAGCTTGCGCTCTTCGCTTGACCCAAGCCGCACCCGCCGACGGGTGCCGACGGGTGGGCTTGCGTCAAGCGCTGTCAGCCGATTCCGTATGTACCGTTGTTCGCCCCTTCGATTTTGAGCGAGCCGAATGACCTGTATTCCTGTTTTTCGCCGATTTTGCCATCGAAGAGTAGTTCGGAGATTTCGGTGGTGCTCGGCGCGAAAGTCACTGTCATGCTTGGAATCGTTTTATCGAGTTCCGGTTCTTTGCAGGATGCCCCTTTGAAGGTGTGTTTGGTATGCCAGTTTGTGATCACGAGGTCCGTTTCTTTGACATCAACAGTCCAGGGCAAGCCCCGCCCTTCAGCTGAGTTGAGTTCACATTTTGTGGTGGCAAAGCTGCCAAAAGGGGTTGGGCATTTTTTAATTTCGAATTTGGTGATTTTCCCGGTGCTGCCGCCTTCGGTGGTGAGGGTCGCGTGTATTTCGCAGGACATGCCGTTGCCCGCGGTCGTTTCGAATATTTCTCCACCGTTCATTGTAAGTTCGATCAAGGTGGTTACATTCGACCCGTGGTCCTTCCACACCGTCGCCAGGGCCAGAGCCGGAACCGCAAGCAGCACCACAGCCGCGATCGAGCCGACAAGCAACGCTCGTCTGTTGATCTTCATCTCTCCCATTCCTTTCTCATATGACTGGTCACCGTCGATCCGCTTTCGCAGCAGAAGGCCGATTTAGACAAAAAAGATAATTATAATCAGATTATTTAGATAGATAGGCCATGAGCGCTCGGCGACCAGACCCGGCACCACGGCTTGGTCCGCCGGCCCAGCTCGCCGTCAGTGCAGGTGCCGGGGGTGAGTCCCGAGCCTGAAAACAACCGGCAGAGATGCCGTTTCCGGAGAGGCGTCGGTGGGCATGTAGGTCACAGCCACCTCTACCCGGAGCCTGCGCTTCCGCTCCAAGACCGCCCGGGCCGACGGCGTCGGCCTCAGATGAATCGTCACGGTCTTCGGCAATGCGACGGGAACGGTCACCGGCTCGATCGGCCTCTGCGGCTTTCCAGCCCTGCTCGTACGAGCGGTGCCCGTCGGGGTCGAAGCTCCCTTCGCTCTCAGCAGGCCGGGCCCCGACACCCGCACCTTCAGGGCCACGGTCCCGTCCCGCCGATTCGCCCTGAGCTTGTCGAAGCTGAACAGGACCGGACCATGCTTCGAGCCCCCTGATTGCGCTCCACTCGGTCCCCTCGAACCTCCCGGCAGGGTGCTGGAGATCGAGATCGCATCGGCCCCTGCGTTGAAGACTTCCTCGTGCGCGGCGTTGGCGATACGCAGGCGCACCGTCTGACCCGCGAACGGGGTCAGGTCAACCGTCAATTTGGTCGGTGACATCGCCTCTGGATCGTGGGGTTTGGTCTGGAAGACCGTGCGAAGGATGTCGGCTGGATTGACCGAATCAAGCGGCGCGTCCGGCTTCATCACGTCGATCCGGTATTGCTGGCTTGCCTGCCCCCCCAGAGCTTCTTCGTCGACCGACAGCGTGTCCGGTTTCGGAATCGCGATCGGGTCATAGGAGTTGTAGTAGACGAGCATGCTGAGCCGATGGGTGTAGCCGGCCTCGAGGGCGATGTCCTGATAGAGGATCAGCGTGTCGGGATTGGCCTCATCGGTGGTCGCGGCGTAGACGCCCTGCGGGGGAGCCTGAAGGGGGGCGGAGTTTTTCCTGTGGCGGCCGATCGGAGCTTCGGTGCCTTTGTAGACGAACCAGTTGCCGGCTTCGGTCTCCTGGCTGACATTCCAGCCGGCGAGGGTTCCGGACTCGAAATCGCCGTTGACGACCGTCGCCGCCCCGGCGCCGGTCGGTGCCGTGACGGCGGCGAGAGCCGCCGTGAGGAGAATCGCCCAGCCGCTGCCGCGTCGCACTCTCATGGCTCAGTCGGTGACGGTGAAGTAGCTCTTTGCCGGACTTGGGTCGGCATGTCCGGCCGGATCGATCGCGCGCACCCTGAAGACATGCTTCCCGGGTTTCAGTCGCTCGTACCTCTTCGGCGATCTGCAGAGGTCGAACGGCTTGCCGTCGAGCTTGCAGAGGAAGAGCGAGCCGCGCTCGCTCGATTCGAACTCGAACTGCGCGGTGTCGGTCCGGGATCTCCCCTTCGGACCCTTGACGATCTTCGTCCGGGGCCGGATCCGGGGCCGGATGACGAAGAGGTTGCCGGTGCCGGCGGCGGTCCCAATGACAGCCTCGCCGCCACCCCCTCCAGCGACCGCACCCACCGCTCCGGGCACCGTCGTCGCCGGAGCCAGCTCTGAGGTTCCACCCGCCGTGCTCGTCTGCGTCGCGGTGACGATCGACCCCGCTGGGATCTCGCTGCTGAAGATGAGCTCCCAGTCGCCGTCCGCGTCTACGGTCGCTTCGCCCAGGAACGAGTCGACCTCTCCGGCCGCTGCGAGCTGCTTGCGGAAGACGCGCACGTTCGCGCCTGCTTCGGCACTGCCGCCGACGCTCGCCTGCGTCAGGGTCGAGAGCATCGGCGGTTCGATCCCCTCGTTGGGGCCTTTCTCGGTTCCCGGCGAGGTCGCGACCAGGTCGATGAAGGGACCGTTGTTGGCGATTCCCCGGTTGCGAGCCACCTCGTTCTCGGTGTGTTGGCGGCTCGAGATCTCGATCGCATCGCCGCCGCTGCCATCGATGACGTTTTCCTTCGCCGCCGTATCGCCGCCGATCAGGTTTCCCGTCAGCCCGAAGGAGACAGTGGAGCCGTTGATCCAAATCCCGGCGTTGCTCGCATCGGAGATTTCGTTGCCGGTGATTTCGTTGAGGTCGTTTTCGACCACGATCCCGCTGGCTCGTAGCCCTTTGACGGAGTTCGATTCGATCAGGTTGCCGTGTCCCGCGGTGGAGCCATGGGTCTTGATCCCGATTTCGGCACCGAAGATCTCGTTGTCGGCGATCGTGGCTCCGAAGCCCTCCTGGGCGATGGCGACGCCTCCCGCCATCCTGATCTCGTTGTCGGCGATCGTGGCTTCGACGGCGGCGGTCGGGAGTTCTACGGATTCGACCGAGACGCCTTCGCCGGGCGGCGCCAGGGTCCCCGTCCCGGTGGCGTCGACCCCAATTAGGTTGCCGCGGACGACCAGGTCGACGGGGGCCGGACCGGCGATGACGCCGACCTCACCCCCGTTGACGCGGTTGGCTTCGCCGGCTTTCGATCCGCCGACGATGGTTCGTGCGGCTTTACCGACGCGGACACCGGAGGAGACATTGGGGACCGACGCGCTCCCGCTCGCGTTGAGGCCGATGTAGTTGCCAAGAACGACCGTGGTTACGGCGGGCGCCTCTACCCCCCCGTCGCCCTGCAGGTCGATGCCACTCGCGCCGGCGCCGGAGATCACGTTGCAGCCCCCGTCGCACTCAGGAGTGGCTGCTGCGGCCGAGCTCACCCTGGTCCCGATCAAGGTGCCGATCGCTTCGAGCTCTTCGCTCGAACCCGAGGTGACCTCGATGTCGTCCTTGGCGTTTGCGGCCGGGGTGACTCCATCTGGCCGGACCCCGAAGTAATTGCCTCGGACCAGGACTTCCTTGGCGCCGTGGATATCGAGTCCGTCATCGGTGCTGTTGGCGAATACATCCCGCCTTTCGGCGTCGGTGCTGCCGACGCGGCTCCCGTCCGACCCGGGTCCGATCAAGATCCCGGTCCCAATGCCCCCAGGGCTGCCGTCGAGCTTGACGCCGAACCAGCTGGCCTGAGCTTTTAAACCCGGTGAGCCGTCCACCTCGATGCCCGTCTGAGCGCCGGTGATGGCGAGGCCCCAGACTTCGACTTCTTCGGCGTGGTCGACGATCAGCGCAGGTTTCCCGCTGGGACCGTCGACGCCGACGCAGGGGCCGCTTACTCCGGCCGCCGTTTCACACGTCTTTCCGTTGATGCTGGTGGGCCCGGTGAGCGGGGGCAGGCTGTCGACTAGGACGATCGTGCCCGCGACTTTGCCGTCGAAGGTGGATTCGCTGAATTCGATTTCGTTGAATCCTTCTTCCGCGTTGGCCTCTTCGATCGCGGCGCGCAGCGTGCATTTGCCGCCTTCCGTGAGGCAGTGGCCGTCGAGGGCGAGATCGGTCGCGTCGGCGGTGCTGTCAACGAGGAAGTTTTCGGCGTTGGCAACGGCCGGCAGAACAAGGCAGGCAAACACGATCAGAGCCGCGGAAAAGGCTCCACATCTACGCCTCCCCCCTGCTGGGTAGACCGGCACACGGCGACTTTAGCCGCTGGCTATTTGATACGCAAGTGTTTCTGTCCGATCAAATCAAAACTAGTAAAAACAGTAGAATTCCCAATGGCCTGATCTGTCAGTCCTCGCTGAGGACATCGTCGAGAGGCCTACCGCTGATCACCGACAGCGGTCGCTCGGCGACCACGTCCGAGCCCGGGCGCGCGTGCTCGTCGCGGCGCTTGACCAAGAGCCACTGGGGCTTCTCCCCAGGGCGGGTGCGCTGCAGGGCGAAGCCGCCGCGCAGCTTCTCCCCGTGGAGGACGAAGACGGCGTGGCCGCGTTCGATCGCCTCCGGCCAGGCCACCCGGCCGCCCTGCTCGTAGCGCCCGCGATCCCAGACGATCACAGCCCCGCCTCCGGCCGTGCCCTCGAAGTCGCTGTGGGCGATCGCGTGGTCGGCGACCTCCACGGCGAGGCGCTTGACCGCCGGGTCCAGCGAGGGTCCCTTCGGAATCGCCCAGGAACGCATCACCCCACCGACCTCCAAACGCAGATCGAAGTGGCGAGCGGTGGCGGCGTGCTCCTGAACAACGAAGGCGCCGGCGCTCACACCGCGAATCGCGAACTGCTCGTGACCCTCGACCTTCCCCAGCTCGATCTCCACCTCGGTGACGCGCGCGGCCGGCGGGCCTTCGCGCAGGAACGGCTCCAGATCCTCGAGAGCCCGCCCGGGTCCCTCGGCGTGAACGTGCACGCTGCCGTCCTCCGCGTTGCGCACCCAGCCCATCACTCCCAGCCGGCGCGCCCGCTCCAGCGCCATCTCGCGGTATCCGACGCCCTGCACCTCCCCGCGCACGACAGCGCGCACCGCCGTCGCGTCCGTATTCGCGCGCTCGGTCACGCCTTGCCAACGCTCGCCAGGTACTCGTCGAGCTTCCTGCTCTTCTCGGTGTCCTCGTAGACCTCGTACTCGCGCAGCTTTCCCCAGGCGATCCGACCCCAGATTACGTAGCGGTTGTCATAGACCCGCCCGTCCTCGGGGTCGTCGAGGTGGATATGGCCACGAATGCAGATCGTCTGGTGCCACGGAAACCCCTTGAGGACGACCTCGTCGGGGTAGATCTGCAGCCCGAGGCCGACGAAGCGATTGAGCCACTGCTCCAACTCCCGCTTGTCATTTGCACCCGGCGCAAACGAGCTGTCGCCGGGAAAAGTGAACTTCACATCGTCGGCATCCATCGAGAGCGTCGGCCCGATGTCCCCAGCTCGGATCGACTTCATGTTGCGGGCGATCATCTTCTCGGCCAGCCAAGAAAGCATCGGCCTCCCTCCGCTAGTTGTCGCCAGAGAGGCTAGCTCGGGCGAAGTCGCGCAGCACCGCCGCCGCCCGCCTCCGGCTCAAAGCAGCGCGAGCTGATCCGGTTCCCGGCTGGGATCTGGCTGGGTGCCGACGGCGCCACCGCCCTCGAGCTCCAGGAGCGCCCGCTTCCTCGGCAGGCCGCCGCCATAGCCGGTCAGCGAGCCGTCGGCGCCGATGACCCTGTGACATGGCACCAGGATCGGCGTCGGGGTGCGACCGACTGCGGCGGCAGCGGCGCGAACGCGCTGGTAGGGCTCGAGGCCGTCGGGAAATGCGGACTCTTCGATCTGCCCGGCCAGCTCCCCGTAGCTGATCGTGGAGCCATAGGGGATCTGCCGGAGCCGGGCCCAGACCAGCTTCTGAAGGGTCGAGCCGCGGAGGTCAAGGGCCAGATCGAAGACCTTCCGCCCGCCCGCGAAGTACTCCTCGAGCTGGTTGACCGTCTCAGTCATCGGACGCCGGGCGGCGACGTCGAGGCGGGGCCCTTGGCCGGGGAAGTGGACCCTTCCAATCCCCTCCGGGCCGCCGCTTACCGTCAGCGCGCCCAGCGGGCTCTCATAGATCGTCCACTCGGTGGGTCGGTTTGGTCGGTTCATCTGGCGCCTTAACGCTGGTCTTCTCTACTAAAACGATCGGAGGCATGGTTTTGTGACATTTCTCGACCGGGGGCGGTTCCAGGTGCGCTAGCTGTATCCAGGCGCCCATGGGATAGATTCGCTCGATGAAGCGCGTCTTGGTGCTGGGGGCGGGATTCGGCGGGTTGGAGCTCTGCACGACGCTGTCGGAGGCGCTCGGCGAAGACGTCGACGTAACGCTGATCGACAAGAACGACGCGTTCGTCTTCGGGTTCTCGAAGCTCGACGTGATGTTCGGGCGGAAGACTCCCGACGAGATTCGCCTCGCCTACCGGGACATCGCAAAGCCTGGCGTGCGGGTCCTGAGGGAGACGATCACGGCGATCGACCCCGAGGCTCGACGCGTGAGCACGGACGCGGGGAGCCACGAGGCCGACTTCCTCGTGGTCGCGCTCGGCGCCGACTACGACATGGATGCCACGCCCGGCCTCGCTGAGGGTGGCAACGAGTTCTACTCCGTCGCCGGCGCCGAGCGCCTTGCCCCGGCGATCAAGGCGTTTTCGCAGGGGCACGCGTTGATCGGCGTGTGCGCCGCTCCCTACAAGTGCCCCCCGGCGCCCAGTGAGTGTGCGTTGCTCCTCGATGAGGAGCTGGCCACGCGTGGGGTCCGCGATGCCTGTCAGATCACGTTCGTGACTCCACTGGGCACGCCCGTGCCGCCCTCACCGGAGACCTCGGCGGCTCTGGAAAAGGAGTTCGCCGAGCGCGATATCGCCCTGATCTCCGGTCGCCGGGTCAGCTCGCTCGATCCCGAGCGCGGCGCCGCGATCCTCGACGACGGCACCGAGCTGCCGTTCGACCTCTTTCTCGGCGTGCCGAAACATCGCGCTCCCGACGTGGTCACGGCCAGCGGCATGACCGAAGACGGCTTTATACCCGTGGACCCAGCCACGCTCGAGACGCGCTTTCCCGGTGTCTACGCGGTCGGCGACGTTGCCACGGCGGGCGTGCCGAAGGCAGGCGTGTTTGCGGAGGGCGCCGCCCGGATCGTCGCGCAGGCGGTGATAGCCGCGCTGCAAGGGGGCGAGCAGCCGGGCCCACACCTCGGTCGCGGCACCTGTTACATCGAGTTCGGCAGTGGTCGGGTCGGCAGCGTGGACATCGACTTCCTCTCGGGTCCCTCGCGAACCGGGAGCTTCAACGCGCCGTCTGCCGCCTTGGTCGCCGAGAAGGAGCACTTTGGGTCCAGTCGCCGCGCCCGCTGGTTTGGTGCCTGACACGGATCATTTCCCCGGCGGTTCGGGCTAGTCCTCGGCATGATTTCCGCAGCGCCGCGGGGCGATCGCCGCCGTCGCTCGCGATCGTCTTCGTGCTGCTGCCGATCGTCGGCCCGCTGCCGACCAGCCTCTCCAACGCGATTCCCCCTTATCTTCCACGCAATGGAGGCGGCGCCATCAACCCCGGCCCAGCCCGCCTGGCGAAAATCGATCGCCAAGCACGAGCGCTCGTCGCTGCCTCACGTTCTCTTCGATTTGGCCACCTCGGTCGTGCCCTACCTGGCCCTGACGGTGGCGATGTACCTCAGTCTCGCCGCCTCGGTCTGGCTCACTCTCGCCCTGGCGATCCCAGCGGCCGGCTTCCTGCTGAGGACCTTCATCGTCTTCCACGACTGCGCTCACGGCTCGTTCCTCGAGACCAAGCGGGGGAACCTCTGGCTCGGCCGACTTTGCGGCTTCCTCGTCTTCCAGCCGTTCGCCAACTGGCGCCACAACCACGCCGTCCACCACGGCACCGCCGGCGACCTCGACCGTCGCGGCACCGGCGACGTGCCGACGCTGACCGTCGAGGAGTACGCCTCACGCGGCTGGAAGCAGCGGCTGGGCTATCGGCTCTTCCGCAGCCCGGTAGTGATGTTCGGCATCGGCCCGATCTGGTCGTTGATGATCGGCCCGCGTATCTGGTCGAGCAAGCAGCGCCCTCGGATGCGCCACAGCGTCATCCTCACGAACCTGATGCTGGCGCTCGTGATCGGCGCGATCTTCTGGCTGGTCGGCCCCGTCGCCTGGCTGCTGGTGCAGTTGCCCACCGCGATCATCGCCGGCACGATCGGCGTCTGGATGTTCTACGTCCAGCACCAGTTCGAGGACGCCTATTGGGAGAGCTCGGAGCGTTGGAGCTACGACGCCGCCGCCCTGCGCGGCAGCTCCTACCTGAAGCTGCCGAAGCTGGCGCAGTTCTTCACCGGCAACATCGGCCTTCATCACGTCCACCACCTCAGCGCCAAAGTCCCCAACTACAACCTCCAGCGCGCCCACGACCAGGACCCGATCTTCCGCGACGTCCCCGTCTTGACCGTTCGCGACGGGCTGCGCGCCGTTCGGCTCAAGCTGATCGACCCGGCGAGCGGCCGGCTGCTGACCTGGGCCGAGGCGAAGGCCCAGAGCTCCTTGCCTTCGCCTCTGGAACCGGATATCGAGTCGCAGCTCGAAGCCAGCTGAGAAGGCATCGGCAAGCGGAAACCAGGAGATAGGCGGAACGCGAGACGAAGTTGCCGCTTTGCAGCGACTTCTATAAAGGGTGGACGACCGGATTCGAACCGGCGACCGCCTGGACCACAACCAGGAGCTCTACCAGCTGAGCTACGTCCACCGCGTGGCTCCCAATCTAGCGTGCCGGATGGGAGGGTCGGCGGGCGCTTAGGTGGGCTGGAAGGAGGCGACCAGGTCGGCGAAGGCCTGGAAGCCGGGCGTGGAGCGGGCAAGCAGTTGCTCCTCGGCCATACGAGCTTGGCTCAACAGCTCGGTGGGTGCATCGGGACCGAGTGCCTCGATCGCCTCGTCGCGCATCTCTGGCTCGGCGAGCCAGGCTCGGAGAAGAGTCGCGTCGGCCTCTGGGTGGAAGAGCAGACCCCAAGCATTGCCATGACGAAACGCCTGATGCTCCGTCTGGGCGGAGGAGGCGAGTTGCTCGGCACCGTCGGGTAGATCGAACACGTCGCCGTGCCAGTGGAGGACCGTCGTCTGCGGGGCAAGGACGCCGACGACAGGATCGGTGGGACCGTGAACGTCCACCGGCGCGAATCCGATCTCGGGCCTCTCCCCTTGCCTCACCTCAGCTCCAAGCGCCCGCGCCAGCAGCTGCGCGCCCAGGCAGATGCCGAGGATCGGCATCTCGCGTCGAACGGCCTCGGCGAGCCACTCACGCTCGGCGGCGAGCGCTGGGAATCGGCCGACCTCATCCACGTTCATCGGCCCGCCCATGACCACCGCACCGGAGACCTCGGCGTGATCGGGCAAGGTCTCGCCTCGCAGCGGCTCGACCAGGTGCAGGTCGAGGGAACTGAAGGCATCGCCGATCCGGTGCGGCGTCTCCCAAGGCACATGCTGGATAGCCAAGAGGGATGGCGCCGTTGCGCTCATTGGAGCAGGCTATTCCCGCTACCGTTCGATAAATGCCCACGCGACGCGGAATTGTCTTCTTCCGGCCAGAGGTTCGACCAGCGACGATGACGGGCGCACAGGCCCGGGGCGCAGTCGCGATCGGTGCCCTTGCGGTCGGAGCGGCGGCGGTCGGCGGGTTCACGATCGGGCGGCTGAGCGTCGGGCGGCTCTGGATCAAGCGGGCCACGATCGGCAAGCTGGAGGTCGAGGACCTCGAGGTCGGACGGCTGCGGGTCCGCGACGATGGACGCACGGTCGATGCCGACCCGGGCGTGTCGTAGGTTCTCCCCCGGATGGGGGCTCATGCCACAGCACGTCTCCTTGGAGCGGTCTCCGCGCTTGCGGCGCTCGTTGCCATTGCCGGAAGCCCGGTAACCGCAAGCGCGGTGGGCCCCTATCCCGACCTCGGCGGCTGCTCGGTCTTCCCCGACCCGCCGCCCTCCCTATCCCCCAGCGCCCCATCTCTCCCCAACGAGGCCGCCTGGAACCAGGACATCTCGAAGGCGCCCGTCGCGCCCAACTCCGCCGCGACCATCGCCTACATCGACTCCCACGGCGGCAACCTCCTGCATCCCGACTTCGGCTCGCCCCGGCCCTATGGCTTCCCCTTCGCGGTGATCGGCGCCGGCCAACCCAAGCTGCCCGTCCGCTACACCGCCTACGGCGACGAGAGCGACCCGGGGCCGTTCCCGATCCCAGGCGGAGCACCGGTCGAGGGCGGTGCCCGTAGCGACGGCGACCGACACGTGCTGGTCGTCGACCGCTCCAACTGCATGCTCTACGAGCTCTACCGCGGCTTCTTCAGCCACGATGGACGACATCACTGGAACGCCGACTCCGGCGTCAGCTGGGATCTGCGCTCGACCGCGCTGCGGCCCGATTCATGGACCTCGGCCGACGCGGCGGGGCTGCCGATCTTCCCCGGCCTTGTCCGCTATGACGAAGTCGCGGCCGGCCATCTCGACCACGCGATCCGCGTCACCTTCGACAGCACCCGCAACGCTTGGCTCCATCCCGCCTCGCACTGCGCCGGCGACACTTCCAACCCGAACGCGCCGTCGATGGGAGCGCGGCTGCGGTTGAAGGCCAGCTACGGCCTGGGCCACTTCAGCGGCGCGGCAAAGACGATCGCCGAAGCGCTGAAGCACTACGGGGTGATCGTCGCCGACAACGGCTCCAACTGGTACTTCAGCGGCAGCAGCGACCGGCGCTGGGACGACGAAGATCTGGACCAGCTGAAGCGGATCCCCGGCAGCGCCTTCCAGGTCGTGCGCAGCGCCGCCCACGCTCACGCCTGCTGAGGCTGACGCTCAGCCGCCACCGAGCACGACGTGGTGGAATTCAGGCTGCAGCCGGGACTCCAGTTCCGCCCTGACGCTTGCTTCGTCTTTCTCCCCCTGCTCGCTGACCAGAACCACCTCGCTCGCGGGAAAGCTCTGAAGTTGGTCCTCGACAGCCTGCACAACGTCCTCGTCGCCGACCCGAGCCTCAGCCGCAATACCGGCCTTGGCGAGCGCCGCCACCGTGGCCACGAGGTTCTGCTGCGCAACATGCCGCGCGCCCTCCACGTCGGACGCCCAGCGATCGAGGAAGCCGATCCTGGCCGGCGAGAGGACGAGGACCCCCGCACGGTCGCCACCACCGAGCCCAGAAGCGGCGGCAATCTGTCGCACCGCAGCCGGCTCCTCGACCGCGCAAGTGATGACGAGCAGGACGTGGCGCCCGTCGCTATCGGTCTCGGCTGAGGCGATCGGCCCCAGAGGCTTCGCTCGCGCCGCGACGACGACGACCGCAACCGCCCCCAGGGCTCCGACCGCGACACCCACGCCGCCCCCGCCCAGCCAAAACGCTGCGACGATCGGCACCGCAATAGCGGCGACGATCACCGGCAGCTTCCACGGGGCCATCAGCCCTGATTTTGGCTGAGGCCGTGGCTAAACGCGTCTGGCACTGAACATCGGGAACAACAGCATCGCCAGTCCGATCAGGATCACGATGATCCCGAGGACATAGCTGACCAGCAGCGCCAGCACGATTCCAACGAGAATTACCACTATTGAACTTGGCGTCATGGCCGCTGGCTACCCAGCCTCCGATTCCCGGAAACGTCTGAATTGGACGGCGCCCTCCTCGTGGTCGGCGACCGGGACCGGGTAGTCAAGCGCCCGCCGCTCTTTCGGTTCGAGCAACCAGGGCTCGTGCACCGACCGTCCCGGCACCGCGGCAAGCTCGGGCACGAACCGGCGCACGTACTCTCCGTCCGGGTCGAAGCGATTCGCCTGTCGGACCGGATTGAGCACGCGGTTTGGCCTCGTGTCGTTGCCGGTACCGGCCACCCACTGCCAGTTGCCAACGTTGTTGGCCACGTCCGCATCCACCAGCAACCCGGCGAAGTGAGCGGCCCCGAGTCGCCAATCGAGGTAGAGCGTCTTGGTCAGGAAGGAGGCGACGATCATCCGAGCGCGGTTGTGCATGAAGCCCTCGCGGGCCAGCTGGCGCATCCCGGCATCGACGATCGGGTAACCGGTGCGACCCTCTCGCCAAGCCTCGGCGAGGCGCTTGCTGCGGCGCCATCGATCGCCGCGGGCCCTGTAGTCGGCGTGCGGCAGATCTGGCCGCGCGGCCAGCACCTGATGGTGGAAGTCGCGCCAGCAGAGCTGGCGGGCGAACGCATCGCCGCCCGGACGACCCTCGGATCGCGCCAGCACCGTGACCGGCGAGAGGCAGCCGAAATGCAGGTCGGCACTGAGATGAGAGGTGCCGTGCGGAGAGGCGAGGTCATCGTGGCTCCCCTCATAGCCGGCGATGCCGCCTCGCAGCCAGCGCTCGAGTCGCTGACGCGCCGCTGTCTCGCCACCTTCCGACAGCTCGCGCGAGGGCGCCCCAGCGCCCAGCCGGCGCGGCGGCGGGATCCGTCCGATCCGTATCCCCGGCGACAGCTCGAGCTTGCGTGGCGCGGGAAGCGGCTGATGGCGCGGCCGCTCGACCCAAGCGCGCCAGAAGGGGGTGAAGACCCGATAGTGATCGCCACCCGCCGGGACCAGCTCGCCGGGCTCGACGACGGTGACGCCGGGATGGATCCGCAGGCGCAATCGGGCCCGCTTGCACTCGACGGCGAGCCGCGCGCGACGGCGGCACGCGTAGGCGCTGAAGTCGTCGCTCAGGTGGATCGTCGTCGCGCCGCTCTCCCCCGCCACCCGCATCGCCTCCTCGACCGGGTCGCCGCGACGCAGCACCAGCCGCGAGCCTCGCTCCCGCAGCGAAGAGTCGAGGTCACGCAGGCTGTCGAGCAGGAAGGAGACCCGGTTGGGCGCCCCGCAGCTGCCCCGCAGCAGAACATCGTCGAACACGAACAGGGGGACGACGTGCTCCGCTTCACGCGCCGCCGCGCTCAGCGCCTGCTGGTCGCGCACCCGCAGGTCGCGTGTGAAGAGAACCACCGCGCAGCTCAACCCACCCCTTCCTCCTCGAGCGCGCGTCGCAAAGTCTCGTCGAACGACTCCGGCGAGATTCCGAACGGCGCGGCGCCGGACGGGTCGGTGACCACGGTCGCCGTCGTCAGCCCCTCGACCAGAGGGCGCGCCACCCCCGTATCGACCGGGGTGACCAGGCCAAGCCAAAGCGCCGACAACCAGGGCGTGACGAAGGGAACGGGGATCTTCGGCCGCCGCCGCTTGCCCATCGCCACGGCCATCCGGTCCAGCATCGACGCGTAGGTAAGGACGTCGGGGCCGCCGATCTGCACCTCCCGGCTCTCGGACTCCGGGACGTCGGGAGCACGTCGCAGGTACTCGATTGCCGCGTCGATGCCGACCGGCTGCGTGTCGGTCTGCAGCCAGGCCGGCGCGATCATCACCGGCAGCCGACCGACCAGGTATCGCATCGTCCGGTAGGACTCGCTGCCAGCGCCAACCACCATCGCCGCCCGGAAGTAGGTGACCGGCGGCCCCTCGACGGCGAGCACCCGGGCCGTCTCGTGGCGGCTGCGCAGGTGCTTCGAAGCACCGTCACCCCCCAGACCCCCTAGATAGACGACCCGCCCGACTCCCTCGCGCCCGGCCATCCGGGCGAAGTTCGACGCGCCCTGCCGCTCGCGCGCCGCGAAGTCTCCGCCGCCGGCCATCGCGTGGACCAGGTAATAGGCGACATCGATGTCCCGCCCGGCATCCACCAGGCTGGCCGCGTCGGTCACATCGCCAAGATGCGTCTCGAGACCATCGGCCTCGAGACGGTCGGCCTTGGAGCTGTCGCGCACCAGGCACCGCACACGGATCCCCGAATCGCTCAGCGACGCCGCCAACCGGGCGCCGACGAAACCCGTCGCTCCGGCTATGAGAGCGCTTGCCACGATCGACCTAGGCTACCCGGCGCCCAAGCTCACCCCCCGCGTACCGCCGCCGCTCCCGTCGGGCGACCAGCCGGGGCCGCGAAAGACGTAGCCGAGTCGCTCGCGCCAGCCGCTGGCTCCGCGCACGTCGCGGGCCAGATCGGAGAACTCGTGGAAAGCAACGCGGGTCGGCCTGAAGGTGCGGATGTTCTTCGTCAGTCCGTAGCGAGGACCCCTTGCCGCCACCCATCGAGAGGCTGGTACGGGTATCGCGCGACTCGTAGCCGATTAGCTCCTCATCGTCGTCCCGTGGTACTTGAACGAGAGCAACTGACGACGAGCAGCAACACAAAGGCCGGGATCGCATAGATGACTAGATCGACCACGGCGTCAATCTAGCGGCGACGCGGACGGGTGACGCTACCGGGCGCGCCCAGCGAGGAAGACCCCGGCCAAGGAGACGGTCGCAAGGAAGGCCAGTGCGACGTCCATTCTCCGCTCTCCGCTCGTCATGCACCAGTTAGAACACCCGCTACGCCACGGTGATTCTGTATGAGCTGGTCAGCATGGTGGCTCGCTGTCCGGAAGCGCCCCCGGCAGGATTCGAACCTGCGACCCGCTGCTTAGAAGGCAGCCGCTCTGTCCACTGAGCTACGGGGGCGAGTGCACCTAGATTACGGCCAGGCAAGCCAATTTGCGTAGGATCGCTGTCGATGCCGAGCGTCGATGCGGGAGGAACCGAGCTCCACTACATGCGCGCCGGGGCGGGCGAGCCGATGCTGCTGATCCAGGGCATGAGCGCCACCCACCTCGCCTGGGGTCGCCCCTTCCTCTCCCTGCTCGAGCAGAGCTTCGAGTGCACCGTCTTCGACAACCGAGGCATGGGACTATCGGGGCGGGCGGAGCTGCCGTTCACGGTCGCCGATCTCGCCGACGACACCGAGGCGCTGCTCGATGCTCTCGAGATCGAGAGCGCCCATGTCGTCGGCATCTCGATGGGCGGGATGGTCGCGCAGGAGCTGGCACTCGCCCACCCCGAGCGGATCCGCACCCTGACCCTGGGAGCGACCTACTGCGGCGGGCCGGGAAGCACGCTGATGGACCCGGCAGACCTGCAGATGCTTGGAGCCGCGATGGCCTCCGGAGACCGCGAACAGGTGCTCCGCGCGATGTGGGAGATCAATCTCTCCCCCACCTTCCGCGAGGACGACGCTCGCTACGCGAGCTTTCGCGAGATGGCGCAAGCGCTGCCCGCTCCCAGGGAGGTGATCGTCCAGCAGATGAAGGCCTGTGGCGCCCACGACACCAGCGCTCGGCTAGCACGGATATCAGTCCCCACTCAGGTCGTCCACGGCACCGCAGACAGGCTGCTCAGGGTCGGCAATGGAGAACAGATCGCCGCCCTGCTCGGCATCGAACCACAGCTCCTAGAGGACGTCGGCCACCTCTTCTGGTGGGAGCAGCCGCAGCGCTCCGCAACGCTGGTCCGCGAGCACGCTCTGGCGCCGATCCACTGACGTGCCGCAAGTTAGCGGCCCATATAGGTACCTAACCAGCGGCACGTCCACCGCCCGTTAGCCTTCGCCGACGTCGGCGCAGCTTGGGTCGAGCCTGCCATTGACCTTGAAGACGTAGTCCGGCTCGGGCGTTATTTCTGGCTCTTCGATCACCAGCTTCAGCGCCGGATCGTTCTTCAGCCAGGCGTAGATCGGGTACCAGTATTCGGCCTCGGGAGAGTCCTGCG
>DATIPC010000051.1:0-42276 GCA_035472395.1 Solirubrobacterales bacterium | reverse complement strand
CGTGATGTCGCATTTGTACCCGCTATGCGGTGCTAACTACGACACCGGGGGGCTGGGATGAGCATCCTGCTCAGCAAGGACACCACTTTCATCGTCCAGGGGATCACTGGGCGCGAGGCGGTCAACCTGACCCGCGAGTGCCTCGACTACGGCTCCAAGGTGGTCGGCGGCGTCACGCCGGGACGCAAGGGACGCGAGGTGCACGGCGTGCCGGTCTTCGACACCGTCGCCCAAGCGGTCGAGAGCTACGGCGGCCCGATCGACGGCTCGGTCGTCACCGTCCCCCCCGCCTTCACCAAGGACGCCGTCTTCGAGGCGATCCTCAACGGGATTAAGCTGATCGTGATCGTCACCGAGCGCATCCCCCGCCGCGACGTCGCCCAGATGGTCGAGTTGGCGAACATGGAGGGGGCGCGGATCATCGGCCCCAACTGCCTCGGCCTGATCGTCCCCGGCGTCTGCAAGATGGGCGGCATCGGCGGCCCCGCCAACGACGCCGCCAAGGCCTACGCGCCAGGGCCGGTCGGCGTGATGAGCCGCTCCGGCGGGATGACCACCGAGATCTCCTCCTCGCTGACCCAGGCCGGGCTCGGCGTCTCGACCGCCGTCTCGATCGGCGGCGACGCGATCATCGGCTCCGCCTACGCCGAGCTGATGCCGTACTTCGAGGCGGACGAGCAGACGCAGGCGATCGTCATCTACACCGAGCCCGGCGGCCGCATGGAGGCACAGCTCTCCGAGTGGGTGAAGGAGAACGACAGCCGTCTGCCGATCGTCGCCTTCATGGCCGGCAAGTTCATGGACGACGAGGAGATGAAGGGCATGAGCTTTGGCCATGCAGGCACCATTGTCGAGGGGGTAGAGGACACGGCGACCGAGAAGATCGCCCGCCTCGAAGCGGCCGGCATCCGCGTGGTCGAGCGGATCGATGAGATCCCCGCCGCGGTCAAGGAGAAGCTGGGGGCCGCGGTCTGATGGCCGAGGCGCTGAACAAGGTCTTCATCGACGTCGAGGTCGATGCCTCGATCGCCGGCGATGCCGAGCTCGCCAAGAAGCTGGAAGAAGTCTGCCCCGTCGACATCTTCGCCGCGACCGACTCCGGCGTCGAGATCGTCGAGAAGAACCTCGACGAGTGCGTCCTCTGCAACCTCTGCGTCGACGCGGCCCCGGACGGCACCGTCCGCGTGATCAAGCTCTACGAGCAGTAGAGATAGGTGACGAAACTCACGGTTGGGCGCTGCCGCGCGGTAGATGCTCGAACGCGCCGTGACCCGGATCGCCGAACTGACTTGGAAGCATCCGAAGCTGGTCCTTGCCGCGGTCGGCGTCTTCACCATCCTCGCCTTCGGTCTCAGTAAAAACGTCGAGCAGCACCTCAAGGCCGCCGGCTTCAGCGACCCCGCCAGTGAGAGCTCGCGGGCGCAGGCGCTGCTGATCGAAAAATCCGGCAGCGAGAGCCAGCCGGCGATCATCGTGCGTGTCCGGCCGGTGGCAGGACAGGGCCGGCTGGCACTCCACTCACCGAGCCTGCGGAGAGAAGCACGGCGCCTCTCCACCGCTCTGCGCTCGGTCGACGGAGTCTCCCGCACCGAAAACCCGCTCAGTGGAGGCTCACCTCAGCTGGTCGCCCCCGATCGAAGCTCCCTCCTGCTGGCCGCCTACTTCTCCAGCGACGATGTCCAGGTCCTCGCCAACGGGGCCGATGAGGCCTCGGAACGACTGAGCTCTTCGAAGTTCGAGGTGACCGTCGGCGGCCTCGCCGCCGGCTTCAACGAGGTCAACGACACCGTGCACTCCGATCTGATCCGGGCCGAGCTGATCGCCTTCCCGCTGTTGGCGCTGCTGCTGCTGATCGTCTTCCGGGGCGTCGTTGCGGCGTCGATACCGCTGATCGTGGGGATGGTCTCGATCGGCGGCACCTTCCTCACCCTGCTGGTGATGTCGAAGTTCGTCGACACCTCCGTCTTCGCGCTCAACATAACCACCGCGATGGGCCTTGGGCTGGCGGTCGACTACGGCCTGCTGCTCGTTACCCGCTACCGCGAGGAGCTCGAGCGCGACGGCCCCAGCCGTGAGTCGCACCGGCGCCTGGTCGAGTCCGCCGGGCGCACGGTGATCTTCTCCGGCCTGACCGTTGCCGCGGCGATGGCGGCGGTGACTCTCCTCCCCCAGCGCTTCCTCTACTCGGTCGGCGCGGGCGGGGCGATCGTCGCCATCTTCGCCGCCCTCGGCGCGCTGCTGATCGTGCCCTCGCTGCTCGCCCTGCTCGGCGAGCGGGTCAACGCCCTCTCGCTGCGGAGAGGGCCGGCCCTCTCCGACGAGTCAGGGGGCTGGTACCGGCTGGCCCGCGGTGTGATGCGCCGGCCAGTCACCGTGGCGCTGTGCAGCGCGGCGCTCCTGCTACTGCTCGCGGTTCCGGTGCTGGGGGTCAAGCTGACCATCCCCGGCACCGACAGCGTCCCCGCGGGCAAGCCGTCCCGCAAGGTCGTGGTAACGATCGATCGGGACTACCCTGCCACGCTCGGCACCCCGGTCTCGGTCACCGTCGACGGCTCGGCGAGCGACAGCCAACTACGACACCTGTCGCGGCGGATCGCGGCGGTCAAAGGCATCGGAGCCCCATCGCCGTTCCAGCGCATCTCCCCCAATCTGGCCCTGGCCAACTTCGGCCTGAATGGGACGGCCGACGACGCGCTCACCGACGAAACGCAGGAAGCGGTGCGGGAGATTCGCGCCATAACCGGCCCGGCGCCTCTGCTGGTCTCCGGCTTCACCGCCGAATTTCTCGACCTGAAGGAGAGTCTGGGCCGCAATCTGCCGCTCGTCATCGGCGTGATCGCCCTCACCACCCTGATCTTGCTGTTCATGCTGACCGGCTCAGTGGTGCTGCCGTTGAAGACGCTGCTTATGAACCTCCTCACCCTGGCGGGGACGCTCGGGGTGATCGTCGCGGCGTTCCAGTGGGGGCTGCTCGACGGGCCGCTCGGATACTCCGGCCCCGAAGGGATGGAGACTTCCACGCTCGTCCTCATGTTCGCGGTCATCTTCGGTCTCTCCACCGACTATGCCGTCCTCGTCCTGGCGCGGATCAAAGAGCTGCACGACTCCGGCCTGCCCAACGAAGAGGCGGTCGCCCGCGGGATCGCCCGCACCGGCAGGGTGATCAGCGCCGCTGCCATCTGCCTCGCCGCGGTCTTCCTCGCCTTCACCACCAGCTCGATCTTCTTCATGAAGGAGGCGGGCATCGGCTACGCGGCCGCCGTCCTGATCGACGCAACGCTCGTCAGGGCGCTGCTGGTGCCGGCGCTGATGCGCCTCTTCGGCGATTGGAACTGGTGGGCACCCGCACCGCTGCGCCGCTTCCAGCAGCGCTACGGGTTCTCCGAGGTCTCCTAACGGCAACGAATCTGCGTTTGGGCGTGCCCGACACGCACAAATGCAGTTTCGTGATCACGTCCGCTCTGTGTAACCGGTCACATAGAACTGGACATCGATCGATGTCTCGGTTACCTTTACATCGTTCTCTGTAGCGGCGGGAGGCCTTGACGCCCCTGCACGCCCGCATCGCACTCCAATCGAAAGGCATCGACGTTGACCGACAGTCCCCGTCGCGTCGCCGTGGTCGGCGGCAACCGGATCCCCTTTGCGCGCTCTGACAGCACCTACGCGCACGCGTCCAACCAGGACATGCTCACCGCCGCCCTCGACGGCCTGATCGACCGCTTCCGCCTCCAGGACGAGACGCTCGGCGAGGTTGCCGGCGGCGCCGTCCTCAAGCACTCCCACGACCGCGACCTGGCCCGTGAGAGCGTGCTGAGCACGCGGCTGGCGCCGGAGACGCCCGCCTATGACGTCCAGCAGGCCTGCGGCACCGGGCTGGAGACGACGATCCTGGTCGCCAACAAGATCGCCCTCGGCCAGATCGACGCCGGCATCGCCTGCGGCGCCGACACCACCTCCGACGCGCCGATCGGCCTCAACGAGCAACTGCGCGAGACGCTGCTGGAGGCGAACCGGCAGCGCTCGACCGCCGGCAAGCTGCGCGCCCTGGCGAATGTCCGCCCCGGCCACATCGTGCCCTCGATCCCCCGCAACGAGGAGCCGCGCACCGGCCTCTCGATGGGCGAGCACTGCGCGATCATGGCCACCGAGTGGGAGATCGGCCGGGCCGAGCAGGACGAGCTGACGGTCGCCAGCCACGAGAACCTCGCCGGCGCCTATGAGCGCGGCTTCCTCGACGACCTGCTCACCCCCTACCTCGGCCTCGAGCGCGACCAGAACCTGCGCCCCGACTCGAGCCTGGAGAAGCTGACGAAGCTGAAACCGGTCTTCGGCGGCCCCGAGGGAACGATGACCGCGGCCAACTCGACTCCGCTCAGCGACGGCGCCTCCGCCGTCCTGCTCGCCTCCGAGCAGTGGGCGAAGGAGCGCGACCTGCCGATCCTCGCCTACGTCACCGCGGCGCAGACCGCCGCCGTCGACCACGTCCACAAGCGCGAAGGGCTGCTGATGGCGCCCGCCTACGCGATGCCGACGATGCTCGACCGCGCCGGGCTCACGCTCCAGGACTTCGACTGCTACGAGATCCACGAGGCCTTCGCCGCACAAGTGCTCTGCACCCTGGCGGCCTGGGAGGACCCCGCCTTCTGCAAGGAGAAGCTCGGCCGCGAGAAGCCGCTCGGCTCGATCGACCGCGCCAAGCTCAACGTCAACGGCGGCTCGCTGGCCGCCGCCCACCCGTTCGCCGCCACCGGCGGGCGGATCGTCGCCGGCCTCGCCAAACAGCTGCACGAAGACGGCGTGGGCCGCGGCGTGATCAGTATCTGCGCCGCCGGTGGCCAGGGCGTCGTCGCGGTGCTCGAGAGCGCCGGAGGTGCATCGTGAGCGACCGCTACTCGCAGATAGTCAACGCGCCCGTCGTCTCCACCGTGGCCCGTCAGGTCGGGCTGCCGCAGCCCGTCGCCCTCGACCGCTACGAGCCCGGCGCGCCCGTCGTCGCCGGGCCGGTCCTCTCCGGCGCAGCCCCCAGCGGACGCCTCGGCAAGGCCATCTCGGCCTTCCTCGACCAGATCAAGGCGGAACGGGCCGGGGCCGAGGGCCGGGCCAAGGCGCTCGTCTTCGACGCCACCGGGATCGCCGACTCGACCGAGCTGGTCGAGCTGCAGCGCTTCTTCTACCCGGCCGTGGGCCGGCTCCAGCGCAGCGGCCGCGTCGTCGTCCTCGGCACGCCACCGGCCGAGGCCGGCTCGACCCGCGCCGCAACCGCGCAGCGCGCGCTGGAGGGCTTCACCCGCTCGCTGGCCAAGGAGATCGGCGGCAAGGGCGCGACCGCGCAGCTGGTGCTCGTCTCCCCGGGTGCCGAGGATCAGCTCGCCTCCACCCTGCGCTTCCTGCTCTCGCCGCGCTCGGCCTACGTCTCGGGCCAGGTCGTGCGGATCGGTGCCGGGGTCGCCCCGGCTCCGGAGATCGACTGGGAGCACCCACTAGACGGCAAGGTGGCGTTGGTCACCGGCGCTTCGCGCGGCATCGGCGCCGCGATCGCCGCGACCCTGGGCCGCGACGGTGCCAAGGTCGTCGGCCTCGACGTGCCGCAGGCGGCCGACGACCTGCGTAGGGTCGTCGGCGAGATCGGCGGTGGGGCGCTCGGCATCGACATCACCGCCGACGACGCGCCCGCGCGGATCGCCGAGCACTTCGCCGCTGGCGTCGACGTCGTCGTCCACAACGCCGGCGTCACCCGCGACCGCACGATCGCCAAGATGCCCGAAGATCGCTGGGCTCAGTTGATGGAGATCAACCTCTCCAGCGAGGAGCGGATCAACGACGCGCTGCTCGACGGCAAGTTGTTGAACGGCAATGGGCGCATCGTCTGCGTCTCCTCGATGTCGGGGATAGCCGGCAACTCCGGCCAGACCAACTACGCCACCTCGAAGGCGGGCGTGATCGGGATGGTCGAAGCGCTGGCCCCCGAGCTGCCGGGTCGCGGCGCGACGATCAACGCCGTCGCGCCCGGCTTCATCGAGACCAAGATGACGGCGGCGATGCCGATCGGCCCACGCGAAGCGGGCCGGCGGCTCAGCAGTCTCTCCCAGGGTGGCCTGCCGGTCGACGTGGCGGAGACGATCGCCTGGTTCGCCAGCCCCGCCTCGACCGGTGTCAACGGCAACACGGTCCGCGTCTGCGGCCAGAGCCTACTGGGGGCCTGATGACCACTCGAACCCTTGACAGCGCACCGAGCATCCTGCCGCTCTACGCCCGCGCCGCGGCACCGATGATCCCCGGCGCCTCGCTGCTGCCGTTCGTACCGGGCGGTGGCGGGGAGATCCCCGACCTCGACCTGAGCCTGGCCGGGGTCGAGGCGGACCCGGCGTCGGTCGCCGCCTACGCCAAGGTCTGCGGCTTCGCCCTGCGCGACCACCTGCCGCCGACCTACCCCCACGTGCTCGCCTTCCCACTTCAGATGGCGGTGATGGCCGACGGTGGCTTCCCCTTCGGCGCGGTCGGCCTCGTCCACGTCGAGAACCGGATCGAGCAGCACCGCCGCATCGGGCTGGGCGAGGAGATGACGATCCGCGTCCGCCCGACCAAGCTGCAGCCGCACCCGAAGGGGCGCACCTTCTCCCTGCTGACCGAGGTCACGGTAGGAAGCGAGAAGGCTTGGGAGAGCATCAGCACGATGCTGCGCCGCGGCCGCCCCGAGGTTGATGTCGCAGTTGCACCCGGTATGCGGGAAGAAATGCGACCTCAGGAGGGGAGCGCGGGCGAGTCGTTCGCGGGGTTACCCGCGAAGGCGCCAGCCGCTGCCGAGTGGAGGCTCGGCGGCGACCTCGGCCGCCGCTACGCCGCCGTCTCCGGCGACCGCAACCCGATCCACATGCACTCGCTGACCGCGAAGCCGCTCGGCTTCCCTGGCGCGATCGCCCACGGGATGTGGACCAAGGCGCGCTGCCTGGCCGCGCTCGAGAGCCGCCTGCCCGACGCCTTCGCCGTCGATGTCCGCTTCCGCAAGCCGATCCTGCTGCCGGGGCGCGTCGAGTTCGCCAGCGCCGCCGACGGCGAGGAGATCGCCTTCGCGGTGCGCGACGCCAAGCGGCAAACCCCTCATCTCGACGGCGGCGTGGTGCCGCTCGGGAACAAGCAGAAAGCCAAGACCGGGAGGAAGAACGGACAGTGACGACCACCGCCGACACCGACAGGAGCGTGGCCGAGCGCAGCATGGGCTTCGGCCTGCGAGCGCTCAACCGCCTCGCCGGCTCCGACCTGCTCGATCGGATCCGGATCCGCAAGCAGGTCGAGCGCGCCCTCTTCCAGGGCACCAAGAACGGGTTCCGCTCGGCGACCGCCGCCGGCCGCACCTTCAAGGCCGCGCAGCAGCTGGGCAAACCGGCGCGTCAAGCAAGGAGCAAGTCGCAGGGCCTCTTCGACCTCGCCCCCGACGACGAGCAGCAGATGTTCCAGGAGGCCGGCCGCGCCTTCGCCGAGGAGAAGATCCGCCCCGCCGCCCTCGACGCCGACAATAACCGTGCGACCCCGGTGGAGCTGCTCGACCAGGCCGCCGAGCTCGGAGTCGACATGCTCGGCGTCCCCGAGGAGCTCGGCGGCGTCATGCACGAGCAGGCCGCGGTGACCAGCGTGCTGATCGGCGAGGCACTCGCCCACGGCGACATGGGGATCGCCTACGCAGCCCTCGCCCCCGGCGCCGTCGCCACCGCGATCGGCCTCTGGGGCAGCGCCGAGCAGGAGACCACCTACCTGCCCGCCTTCACCGGCGAGGATGTCCCCGCCGCCGCCCTGGCGATCCTCGAGCCACGACCGCTGTTCGATCCGCTGAAGCTGGAGACGAAAGCGCGCAAGGATGGCGGCGAATGGGTCCTCGACGGCGCCAAGTCGCTGCTCGCTCGGGCCAAAGAGTGCGAGCTGTTCGTGATCGCCGCCGAGGCCGACGGGATCGGCCCGGCGCTCTTCGTGGTCGAGTCCGGTGCCAAGGGCCTCTCGGTCGAGGACGAGCCGGCGATGGGCCTGCGGCCCGCCGCCACCGGCCGCCTCCTGATCGAGGGCGTGCGAGTGCCGGCCGCCGCCCTGCTCGGCGAGGGCAAGGCCGAGGACTACGTCGAGTGCGTCAACCGCTCTCGGGTCGCCTGGTGCGGGCTGGCGGTCGGCACCGCGCAGGCCGTCCTCGACTACGTCATCCCCTACGCCAACGAGCGGACCGCCTTCGGCGAACCGATCTCCAACCGCCAGGGCGTCGCCTTCGCAATCTCCGACGTCGGGATCGAGAGCGAAGGAATGCGCCTCGCCACCTACCGCGCCGCCAGCCGCGCCGACCGCGGCGAGGACTTCGTCCGCGAGGCGGCGATCGCGCGGCGGCTCTGCGCCGTCAAGGGGATGCAGATCGGCTCCGACGGAGTGCAGCTGCTCGGTGGGCACGGCTTCGTCAAGGAGCACCCAGTCGAGCGCTGGTACCGAGACCTGCGAGCAGCGGGCGTGATGGAGGGCGCCCTGCTCGTCTAGAGCGAAAGGCAGACATGATCAACCTCGAGATACCGAAGAAGTTCAAGCCACTGGTCAGCCAGGCCAACCAGGTCGCGACCGAGGTCTTCCGACCGATCTCGCGCAAGTACGACGAGGCCGAGCACTCCTACCCGAAAGAGCTCGACATGCTGGCGTCGCTGATCGACGGCATGAACGAGGGCTCCGACATCGGCGGCGCCGGTGCCGCCGGGGTGCGCCGTGAGTCCAGCGACGGCGATGAAGGCAACCGCAACGGCTCCATCCTCTCGACCTTGCTCGTCATCATCGAGCTCTGCTGGGGCGACGTCGGCCTGCTGCTCTCAATGCCGCGCCAGGGGCTCGGCAACTCCGCGATCGCCTCGGTGGCGACCGACGAGCAGCTGAAGCAGTACGGCGGCAAGTGGGCGGCGATGGCGATCACCGAGCCCGAAGCCGGCTCGGACTCGGCCTCGATCCGCACCACGGCTGAGCTCGACGGCAACGAGTACGTCCTCAACGGCGAGAAGATCTTCGTCACCTCCGGCGACCGCGCCGACCTGATCGTCGTCTGGGCGACGCTCGACCGCTCCGTGGGCAGGGCGGCGATCAAGTCGTTCATCGTCGAGCGGGACAACCCCGGCCTGAAGCTCGACCGGCTCGAGCACAAGCTCGGGATCCGCGCCTCCGACACCGCCAACTTCACCTTGCAGGACTGCCGGGTGCCGAAGGAGGCGCTGCTGGGCAGCCCCGAGGTCAACGTCAAGGAGGGCTTTGCCGGGGCGATGCAGACCTTCGACAACACGCGGCCGCTGGTCGCCGCGATGGCGGTCGGCGTCACCCGCGCAGCACTCGAAGAGACGCGCACGCGCCTCGCCGAGGCAGGGGTCGAGGTCGACTACTCCGTTCCCGCCCTCTCCCAGCACGCCGCCGCGGCGCGCTTCCTGGAGATGGAGGCCGACTACGAGGCCGCCTGGCTGCTGGCCCTGCAGGCCGCCTGGATGGCCGACAACGGCAAGCCGAACTCGCTGCAGGCCTCGATCGCAAAGGCGAAGGCAGGCCGCACCTGCGTCGACGTCGCGCTTGGCTGCGTCGAGCTCTGCGGCAGCGTTGGCTACGGCGAGAACGAGCTGCTCGAGAAGTGGGCCCGCGACGCCAAGATCCTCGACATCTTCGAGGGCACGCAGCAGATCCAGCTGCTGATCGTGGCCCGCCAGCTGCTCGGCAAGAGCTCCTCGGAACTGCGCTAGGCGGCCGCGCCGACCTCAGCCAGCGCCGCATCGCGCAGGCGGTCGGGCAGGACGACCATCTCGCGGAGCTCCTCCAGCGCGCCGCGGTCGCCCTCGATCTCGATGTCGCGCTCGGCCGTCTCGCCGGCGACCAGCGCAGCCAGAACGTCGGCGGGTTCACCGGCCAGGGTCAGATCGGCGTCGAGCGCCTCGCCGCGAGACGCGTCTACCCAGCCGTTCTCGATTCGCAGGCAGTAGGCCTGCCCGTCGCTGCGCAGGCCGATCGTCAGCCGTGCGTCCGGCGGCGGCTGGACGAGGACGCGAATCGCGTTGGCCAGCGAGGTGGACGGGAGCTGCGCGATGTCGTCGACCCGCTCGAAGTGCAGGCCCCAGCGCCCCAGCTCGACCATCGGCCGCTCCAGGCCGCGGCCGACCTCGGTCAGCTCATAGGCGACGCCGGAGGCGGGAGGCTCGAGCTCGCGGCGGCTGACAATGCCGTGCCCCTCGAGGTCGCGCAGGCGCTTGGTGAGGACGTCGGTCGGGGCGCCGCCGACGTTGCGAACTATGTCCGAGAAGCGCAGCGGCCCGAGCGCGAGCTCGCGCACGATCAGCAGCGACCAGCGCTCGCCGATCCGGTCGAGCGCGCAGGCGAGGCTGCAGGATTGGTCGTATTCGCGGCGCGGCACAAACCGATGGTAACAGCGTTAATTTGAATTTCAAAGCATCCACTTTGAAATCTGGTACGGTCCCCGGCCATGAACTGGATAGCCGACCTCACCTGGAAGCACCCTAAACGCGTTCTCGCCGCCGTCGCCGCCTTCACCGTGCTCGCGGTCGCGGTCGGCCACAACGTCGAGCAGCATCTGAAGGCGGCCGGCTTCACCGACCCCGCTTCGGAGAGCGAGCGGGGGACGACCCTGCTCAACGAATCGCTCGGATACAACCCGAACCCGGCGATCACGCTGGTCGTGCGCGCGCCCGGCGGCGGCCCGCTGAACCTCAGCGAACCCGCAGTTCGCCGCGAAGTGGGCCGCCTCAGCCGCGGCATGGCGCAGGTCGAATACGTCGGCCGGGTCGTCAACCCCCTGCGCAACCGCCGCGCCGGCGGCGAGCTGATCGCCCGCGACGGCAGGTCGCTGGTGATCGCGGGCTACCTCTCGACCGCCGACCTCGAGGACAAGGGCGGCATCGCCGCCGAAGGGGTCGAACCGTTGATCGCCTCGAGCTCGCTCGACGTCCAGATGGGCGGGTATGCCGCAGGCTTCAACGAAACCAACGACCAGACCCGCACCGACCTGACCAAGGCCGAGCTGATCGCCTTCCCGCTCTTGACCCTGCTCCTGCTGTTCGTCTTCCGCGGTGTCGTCGCCGCAGCAATTCCACTGCTGATCGGGATCGTCTCCACCGTCGGCACGCTGTTCGTCCTGCGGGTAATGGCCGGCTTCACCGACACCTCGGTCTTTGCCCTCAACATCGCCACCGGTCTCAGTCTCGGTTTGGCGGTCGACTACGCGTTGCTTCTGGTCTCGCGCTACCGCGAGGAGATAGGGCGCGACGGTGCGTCGCGGGAGGCGCACCGCCGCACCGTTCGGACCGCGGGCCGCACCGCGCTCTTCTCCGGCTTCACCGTGGCCGCGGCGATGGCGGCTCTGATCTTCATGCCGCAGCGCTTTCTCTACTCGATGGCCGTCGCCGGCGCCTCGGTCGCCGTGCTCTCCTCGGTCATCGCGATCCTCGTCGTGCCCTCGCTGCTGGCCCTACTGGGCACGCGCATCGACGCTTTCTCGATCCGCCGTGGCCCCGCCGTCTCCGACACCTCCGACGGTTGGTACCGGCTGGCCCGCGGCGTGATGCGGCATCCGGTCGGCGTCGCCCTGGCCAGCTCGGGGCTGCTGCTGGCCGCCGCTGCGCCCTTGCTGTGGACGATGCTGACCGGCCCCAGCGCCGAAGCGGTCCCCCCCGGCAAGCCCTCCCACGAAGCCTATGCCTACATCGAAGCGCATTACCCGCGCGACGTCACCGAGGCGGTAACCGTCACCGTCGACGGCAGCGCGAGCAACGCGCAGCTCGGCGGCTTCCAGCGGCAGATCGAAGCCGTCGACGGAGTCGCCGGCGGCGCCCCGTTCGCACGCGCTTCCGGCCAGGTCGCCTTCGCCAACTTCGCCCTCACCGAACCGGCGCTCCACAGCGGCGCGCAGGACGCGGTGCACGCGATCCGCGATCTGGCGTCGCCGGGCAGCTCCGCCACGCTCGTCTCCGGCAACACGGCCGGCTTCATCGATCAGAAGCAGAGCCTGCTCGACCACGCCCCGCTCGTGGTCGGGATCATCGCCCTCACCACGCTGATCCTGCTCTTCCTGCTGACCGGCTCGGTGCTGCTGCCGATCAAGACGCTGGTGATGAACTCGCTGACCCTGGGCGCGACGCTGGGCATCCTCGTCCTCGCCTTCCAGGCCGGCTGGCTCGACAGCCCGCTCGACTACACCGGGCCGGGCGCGATCGAGGTGACCAGCCTGGTCTTCCTCTTCGCCGTGATCTTCGGCCTAGCCACGGACTACGCGGTGCTCGTGATGGCACGGATCAAAGAGCGCTACGACCTCGGCGACAGCAACGAGGAGGCGGTCGCCGTCGGGATCGGCCGCACCGGCCGCGTGATCACTGCGGCGGCGCTGGCGATCGCGATCGTCTTCCTCGCCTTCGGCGTCAGCACCGTCTTCTTCGTCAAGCAGATCGCGATCGGGATGGCATTCGGCGTGATGATCGACGCGACGATCGTCCGCGCCCTCCTCGTCCCCTCGCTGATGCGCCTGCTCGGCGACTGGAACTGGTGGGCGCCGGCTCCACTACGGCGGTTCCAGGAACGCTTCGGCTTCTTTGAGACGGAGCCGATCGAGGCACCGGGCCCCCGGCCCGCCACGGAATCGACCTGACGCCAGCTCACACCGGGCCCGTTCCTGCGGCAGACTGCCGCGCGTGAACTTCATTGAGGACGTGATGGAACGATCCCCCGCCTCGCGGCTGGGGATCGTCACGGTCGACGCTGAGGGCAACCGACACGACTGGCACTTCGGCGAGCTGATCGCCCGCTCCGCCGGCCTCTCCGGCGCCTTCGCCGCTCGTGGCGTGGGGCGCGGCGACGTGGTGATGACGCTGCTCGGCAACCGCATCGAGTGGGCGCTGACGCTGCTCGCCTGCTGGCGAATGGGCGCCGTGGCGCTGCCCTGCAGCCCGCAGCTGCGTCGCCACGATCTCGAGCTTCGCGCCGCCGCCGCCTCGCCGGCGCTCTGCGTCGTCGGCGAGGACCTGCTCGGCGAGCTACCCGACGGGATGCCGGCGATGACGCTGGAGGAAGTCGCCGCGACCCTCGACGAGGACCGGCCGCAGGAGACTCCCGCCGCGATCGAGGAGATGGGCGCCGAGGACCCCGCCCTGATCGTCTTCACCTCCGGCACCACCGGCGAGCCGCGCGGCGTCGTCCACGCCTACCGCTACCTGGCCGGTCAGCGCACCCAGGCCGAGCACTGGCTCGGCTCCCGCCCCGGCGAGCTGGTCTGGTGCACGACCGCGCCGGGCTGGTCCAAGTCGGCCCGCAACGTCTTCCTGGCCCCCTGGCTGACCGGCGCCGCGGCGGTGATCCACGAGGGTCGCTTCGACCCCGCAGAGCGGCTCGACATGACCGAGGCACTGGGCGTCAACGTCCTCTGCCAGGCGCCGACCGAGTACCGGATGTTGGCCAAGCGGACCCGGCTGCGCCCCCTCCCCTCCCTGCGCCGCATGGTCTCCGCGGGCGAAGCGCTGGAGGCGGAGACGATCGCGGCCTTCCGCCAGGCGACCGGTCTGGAGCCGGCCGACGGCTACGGCCAGACCGAGACCGGCCACATCTCCGGCAACCTCGCCGGAGAGCCAGTACGGCCCGGCTCGATGGGCAAGCCCCTGCCCGGGATCGTCGTTCGGGTGCTCGACGGGGAGCTGCAGCTGAAGGCGTCCACCTCCCCCACCTTCTTCTCCCGCTACCTCGGCGGCGAGCGCTTCGAGGGCGAGTGGTGGCCAACCGGCGATCTGGTTCGGGAGGAAGAGGGCGGCCACCTCTGGTTCGAGGGCCGCGGCGACGACGTCATCGTCTCTTCCGGCTACCGGATCGGCCCGGTCGAGGTCGAGGCGGCCCTGCTCGCTCATCCGGCCGTCGCCGAGGCCGCCGCAGTTTCCGCTCCCGACCCGGAGCGCGGCGCCGTGGTGCGGGCGATCGTCGTGCTGCGCGACCGCAAGCCAAGCGAGGATCTGGCCCGCGAGCTGCAGGAGCACTGCAAGCGAGAGACCGCCCCCTACAAGTTCCCCCGCATCGTCGAGTTCGCCGCGGAGCTGCCGAAGACGGCAAGCGGCAAGGTGAAGCGGGCCGCGCTGCGCGGCTAGGCGGTACCCAACCCGGCCAGCGTCTCGCCGAGGTCTGTCGGGCGGCCGAGGTGGAAGCCCTGGGCCATGTCGACCCCGAACTCGCGCAGCATCTCGGTCGTCTGGTCGTCCTGGACGAACTCGGCGATCGTCGTCTTGCCGAGCCCCCGGGCGATCTGGACGATCGCCTGCACGGTGAGCTGGTCGGCGTCGCTGCGCGGCATGTCGCGGACGAAGGACCCGTCGATCTTGATCAGGTCGAAGGGGATCGTCTTCAGATAGTGGAAGGGCCCGAAGCCGGCACCGTAGTCGTCGATCGCGACCTGGCAGCCGAACTCGGTCAGCCGGTCGGCGAAGCCGCCAGCCGCCTCGTAGTCGTGGACGTTCGCCGTCTCGGTGATCTCGAAGGTGCAGCTGGTGGGATCGACCCCGCCTTCGTCGAGACGCCGTTCGATGAACTCCAGCACCGAGATATCGGTCACCGAGGCGCCGGAGAGGTTGACGTGAAGCGAGAGCGGCGCCCCCTCGCGTTCGCGCTCGGCGAGCAGCTCCAGAGCGCGGGCGACGACCCAGCGGTCCAGCTCCTGAACCATGCCCGAGCGCTCCGCCGCTTCGATGAAGGAGGCCGCGGGCAGCAGCTCGCCCTCCTCGCTCCGCATCCTCAGCAGCAGCTCGTAGCGTTCGATCCCGCCGGAGGCGAGGCTGCGGATCGGCTGGGTGTGAAGGCTGAGGCGGTCATCGGTGATCGCGTCGCGGATCCGCGCGGCGGTCGTCTGGCGGCGCTCGGGATCGTGCTGCGGCTCGCTCGGATCACCGCAGAGGACGATCTGGTTGCGTCCCGCCTCCTTCGCCCTGTACATCGCCCGGTCGGCGGCGACCAGCACCGCTTCGGAGCCGGTCTTCTTCTCGCCGCCCCCGAACATCGTCACACCGACGCTGATCGTCGCCGGCTCCGAATCGGAGGTCGGCTGGACGCTGTCGGCTACCTGGGCGCGCAGATCCTCGCCCAGCTGCATCGCCCCCTCGACGTCGGTTTGCGGCATCAGAATCGCGAACTCGTCGCCGGAGAGACGAGCGACAATGTCGGTGGCGCGCACCCGTTCGCGCATCACCGCCGCGACCTGGCGGATCAGATTGTCGCCGGCGTGATGGCCAAGCGAGTCGTTGACCGCCTTGAGGCCGTCGATGTCGACGATCATCACGGCCCCGCGGCCGCCATAGCGGGCACTGAAGGAGACGTACTGATCGAGCTCGGAGCGGAAACGGCGGCGGTCGAGCAAGCCGGTGAGCGAGTCGTGGTCCGCCAGGTAGCGGAGCTCCGCCTCGGTTCGTTCCGCCCGCTCCAGTGCCGCCCGAACGACCTTGCGGTCATCCTCCCCCAGCTTTTGGAGCACGGCCTCGATCGCCGGCTTGCTCTGAGCGGGAAGTCGTTCGTTCGCCACTTGAGGAAGGTAGATACATCCAGGCCCCGATTCTCAGTGGAGGGGCCAAAACCAGGGACTGCGACCCAGTTTCGTCGATTCCCCTTGCCCAATAGTTGGCCTCCCTGATCCGTGGGTACTGTTGAAGGCATGGCGAACCGCTTGGCGCAGGAGACCAGCCCGTACCTGCTTCAGCACCGCGACAACCCGGTCGATTGGTACCCGTGGGGCGCGGAGGCGCTTGCCCGCGCGCGGGATCTCGACCGTCCGATTCTGCTCTCGGTCGGCTACTCGGCCTGCCACTGGTGTCACGTGATGGAGCGGGAGTCCTTCGAGGACCCCGGGACCGCCGCCTACATGAACGAGAACTTCGTCAGCGTCAAGGTCGACCGCGAGGAGCGGCCCGACGTCGATGCCCTCTACATGGAGGCGGTGCAGGCGATGAGCGGCCACGGGGGCTGGCCGATGACCGTCTTCTGCGACCCCGATGGCGTCCCGTTCTACGGCGGCACCTACTTCCCGCCGGACGAGGGACGCGGGATGCCGAGCTTCCGCATGGTGATGGAAGCGGTCGTCGACGCCTTCGGGAGCCGGCGCGAGGAGCTGCGGGAACGAGCGCCGGAGACGCGGGAGCGACTGGGCGCGATCGGGACGATCGAGCCGGCGGGCGAGGCCCCTGGCGCCGACCTCCTCGACGCCGCGGTCGAGACGCTGCGCGGGGCTGCCGACACAGAGCGCGGCGGCTTCGGCGGCGCACCGAAGTTCCCGCCGTCCTCAGCGCTGGAGCTGCTGCTCGCCCGCGGCGTCACCGCGCCGGTCGAGCGAACCCTCGACGCGATGATGGCGGGTGGGATCTACGACCAGATCGGCGGCGGCTTCGCCCGCTACTCGGTCGACGCGAGCTGGCTCGTCCCCCACTTCGAGAAGATGCTCTACGACAACGCGCAGCTGGCCCGCGTCTACCTCCATGGCTGGCAGGCGCTCGGGCACGAGCGCTATCGCCGCGTCTGCGAGGAGACCCTCGACTGGGCGCTGCGCGAGATGCGCGGCCCGGAGGGGGGCTTCTACTCGGCGCTCGACGCCGACTCCGAAGGCGAGGAGGGCCGCTTCTACGTTTGGACGCCGGCCGAGATCCACACCGTGCTGGGCGACGCCGCGGATGCGGTCATCGACTTCTACGGGGTTGACGAGGCGGGGAACTTCGAGGGAAAGAGCATCCTGCACCTGGCCGGCGGCGCGGCGGCGCCCGAGCCTCGCGGGCTCGCCGAGGCTCGCCAGGCGCTCTACGGAGCACGTGCGGAGCGGGTGTGGCCGGGGCTGGACGACAAGCGCCTCGCCTCCTGGAACGCCTTGATGCTCGGCGCGCTCGCCGAGGCCGGCGCCGTCCTGGGGCGCGAGGACTACCTGGAAGCGGCGCGCCACTGCGCCGAGTTCGTTCTGGGCGAGCTGCGCGATGACGAAGGTCGCCTGCTGCGGACCCACAAGGACGGCAGGAGCCACCTCAACGCCTACCTCGAGGATCACGCCTTCCTGCTGGAAGCGCTGCTGACGCTCTACGAAGCCACGTTCGAGCAGCGCTGGTTCGAGCAGGCGCGGGCCCTCGCCGACACCATGCAGGCCCGCTTCGGCGACCCCGAACGGGGCGGGTTCTACTCGACCTCCGACGACCACGAGGAGCTGATCGCCCGCCGCAAGGAGATCGGCGACCACCCGATCCCGTCGGGCAACTCGGCGGCGGCGCTGGGCCTGCTGCGCCTCTCGGCGCTGAGCGGTGAGCGCGCCTACGAGGCCGAGGCTATCGGCGTGGTGCGCCTCTTCGCCAAGGCGGCGCCGAGGCAGCCCGATGCCTTCGCCCACCTGCTGCGCGCCCTCGACTTCCAGCTCGCCCCGACCAAGGAGGTGGCGCTGATCGGCGACGATCTCGACGATCTGGCCACGGTCGTTCGCTCGGCGCACCGGCCACACCTGGTCCTGGCCGGCGGCCCGGAGGGAAGCCGCGTCCCCGAGCTGCTCGCGAATCGCCCGCAGGTCAACGGGGGGCCAGCAGCCTACGTGTGCGAGAACTTCAGTTGCCGGGTACCGGTAACCACGCCGGAACACCTAGCCGACCTGCTCTGAAAGGATGGCCGCCGTGCGCGGATCGCTGTTCACCTTTGCCGCCGGGCGCCGAGCCAAGTGGATCGTCTTCGCGATCTGGTTCGCGGCCATCTTCGTAGCCGCCGGACCCGCCAACCTTCCCGGCAAGTTCGAAGACGCCGAAAGCAACGAGGCGACCTCCTACCTGCCCGGCTCGGCCGAATCGACCAAGGCGCTGAACGCGACCGAGTCGCTGCAAAACGGCGAAATCGCCCCCGCGGTGATCGTCTTCCGCCGCGAGTCCGGGCTGACCGCGGCGGACCAGCGGACGATCGCAGAAGACGTCGAGAAGATGACCAGGGAACGCTTCCCCGGCGTGATCGCCGACGGCGAAACGGCGGCGGCGGGCGGCAAGAGACCCGACTCGGAGCCGGCCATCCCGCCCCAGAGCCTGCCGCCGGGATGCGCCGAGCCGACCCAGGCGGTGCCAGGCCAGCCAACGGACTACGCGCCCTTCGTCGGCCCCGTCTGCTCCCCCGACGGCAAGGCGGCGATCGTCACCGCCTACATCAAGGGCAACGGCGAGGGCGAACGGATCCTCGACCCGGTCAAGGCCTGGCGCGACGAGATCTCCGAACCCGGCGGTGGCCTCGAGGTGAAGATCACCGGCGGCGCCGGCTTCTCGGCCGACGCGATCGAAGTCTTCGAAGGCATCAACGGCACCCTGCTGCTGGCCGCGGTCAGCCTGGTGATCTTCCTGCTGATCGTCATCTACCGCTCGCCGATGTTCTTCTTCATCCCACTCATCGCGGTGCTGTTCGCCGAGACCCTCTCGCGTTCGATCGGTTACGGGGTCTCGGAGCTGGGGGTGACGATCAACGGCCAATCGAGCTCGATCATGTCGGTGCTTGTGCTCGGGGCGGGCACCGACTACGCACTGCTGCTCGTCGCCCGCTACCGCGAGGAGCTTCACCACACTGTCGACAAGCACGAGGCGATGCGCACGGCGCTGGCCTCCGCCGGGCCGGCGATCTTCGCCTCGGCGGCAACCGTGATCGCCGCGCTGCTCTGCCTGACGATCGCCAAGGTCAACGGCACCTCGGGCCTCGGGCCGATCGCCGCGATCGGCATCGCCTGTGCGGCGCTCTCGATGCTGACCCTGTTGCCGGCGCTGCTGACGATCTTCGGCCGCCGCGCCTTCTGGCCCTTCGTGCCCCACACGGCCGAGACGGCGCCCGCAGCGGAGGGTGTCTCCGATCGGGCCCGACGCCGGATCGTCGAGGGATCGGGGTTCGGCGCCCTGGCCCGGGTCGTCCTCGCCTCTCTGCTCGTATTGGTTCTGCTGCCGCTGGTGCTGCTCAACTGGGTCCTGCGACGGATCAGTGGCAGGCGGATCCCCTCGTTGATAGTCGGTCCACTCGACAAAGCGATCTTCACGCCCTACGAGGTGCGCCGGCACGGACTCGAGCATGCCGCCGATGCGACGCACGGCTTCTGGAAACGGGTTGGCGACCGGGTCGCCGTCTCGCCACGCCGGGTGATGGGCGGCTCCCTCGGCGTCCTGCTGATCCTCTGCTGTGGCTTCTTCTTCTTCTCCACCGAACTGACCAGCGAAGACAGCTACCGCACCGAAGTCGAATCGGTCGAAGGCCAGCACCTGCTCGACAGGAGCTTCCCCTCGGGCACCACCGCCCTCACCGACGTCGTCGTGCAGAACCGGGCCGACGTGCCAGCGGTGCGCCGCGCCGTGGCCGGGGTCGAAGGCGTCGAGGCCGTCTCCGGTCCGGTGAGCGAAGGGCCGCCGGGGACCCTGATCCAGGCAACGCTGGGGATCAGCCCGTACTCGACCGAGGCCTTCGATCTGGTCGAACCGATCCGCGAGGCGGCGCACCGGGTCGCCCCCAGCACCCTGGTCGGCGGCCCCACCGCGGTCGAATTCGACGTCCGCGACGCGGCGGGCTGGGACTCGATCGTGATCCCGCCGATCGTCCTCATCGTCGTCCTGCTGATCCTGATCGGCCTGCTGCGCGCCGTGGTCGCGCCGCTGATCCTGATCGGCACGGTGATCCTCAGCTTCCTCGCGGCGCTCGGGGTCGGCTACTTCGCCTTCGAATTCATCTTCGACTTCCCCGGATCGGATCCCTCGTTACCGCTCTTCGCCTTCATCTTCCTGGTCGCGCTGGGGGTCGACTACAACCTCTTCCTGATCTCCCGTGCCCGCGAGGAGACGATCAGGCACGGCTCCGAACAGGGCATCCTGCGAGCCCTCGCGGTCACCGGGGGCGTCATCACCAGCGCCGGAATCGTCCTCGCCGGCACCTTCTCGGTGCTCGCCGTCCTCCCTCTCACCTTCCTCACCGAGCTCGGCTTCGTGGTCGCCTTCGGCGTCCTCCTCGACACCTTCCTCGTCCGCAGCATCCTCGTCCCCGCCATCGCCCTGGAGATGGGCAACAAGTTCTGGTGGCCTTCAGCTCTTTCTAAGGGTGACGACACCCCAGCTTCCAGCTCTCCACAGCCAGTCGCCGCCTCGACCGACAGCTGAACCAAACCCGGCCCCTCCCCTACAACACGGGCAGGAAGTTCTCAATCTCGTAAGGCGTGACCTGGACGCGGTAGTCGTCCCATTCCTGCCGCTTGATCTCGACGAACCGTCGGAAGGTGTGCTCGCCCAGGGTGCGCAGCACCAGCTCCGAGTCGGCGGCGATGTCGATCGCCTCGCCGAGCGTCTCCGGCAGCTGCTCGATCCCGCGCTGGGCGCGCTCCTCCGGCGAGAGGTGGTAGAGGTTCTGCTCCATCGGCTCAGGCAGCTCGTAGCCCTTCTCGATCCCCTCCAGGCCCGCCTGCAGCATGCCGGCGAAGCAGAGGTAGGGGTTGCAGGCCGGGTCCGGGCAACGCAGCTCGGCGCGGGTGGCGGCCTCCTTGCCGGGGTGGTAGAGCGGCACCCGGATCAGGGCGGAGCGGTTGCGCCGCGACCAGGCGAGGTAGACGGGCGCCTCGAAGCCGGGGACGAGGCGCTTGTAGGAGTTGACCCACTGGGCGAAGAGCGGTGAGATCTCGCGCGCGTGGCGCAGCTGGCCGGCGATGAACGCCTTCGCGGTGGATGAGAGGAAGTACTGGTCGTCGGCGTCGAAGAAGGCGTTCTTGCCGTCTTTGGTCAGCGACTGGTGGACGTGCATTCCGGAGCCGTTCTCGCCGAACAGCGGCTTCGGCATGAAGGTCGCGTGCCAGCCGTATTTCTTCGCGTACTCCTTGACCACGATGCGGTAGGTCATGCAGTCGTCGGACATCTGCAGCGCGTCCTTGTAGCGCATGTCGACCTCGTGCTGGGAGGGGCCGACCTCGTGATGGGCGTACTCGACGTGGATGCCCATCTTCTCCAGCGCCAGTATCGTCTCGCGGCGTACGTCGGAGCCGGCGTCGAGCGTGGTCAGGTCGAAATAGCCGCCCTCGTCGAGCACCTCCGGCACGCCGTTCTCGGGCTTGGCCGAGCGGAAGTAGAAGTACTCGAGCTCGGGGCCGATGTTGTAGGCGTCGAAGCCGAGGTCCTGGGCCCGCTGCAGGGCCCGCCGCATGATCCAGCGCGGATCGCCCTCATAGGGATCGCCGCCGGGAACCCGTACGTCGCAGAACATGCGCGCAACCGCGTTCTCCTCCTCGGGCCGCCAGGGGATGATCGCGAAGGTCGAGGGGTCGGGCATCGCGAGCATGTCCGACTCCTCGATCGGGTTGAAGCCGGTGATCGAGGAGCCGTCGAAGCCCATGCCGCCCTCGAACGCGTCCTCGAGCTCGGCCGAGTTGATCGAGAAGCTCTTCAGCTGGCCGAGGACGTCGGTGAACCAGAGCCGGATGAAGCGAACGTCGCGCTCCTTGACTATCTCGGCGACATCTGCGGCGCTCGTTGGTTGCTCTGCCATTCCGGCCTCCTTGGCTCTTGCCCGCGCGGTGAGGGGCAAAGATAGGCGAAGTGAACCGAGGAGGTGCAAAACGTCGTATTACGGGTATGTGACGATCGCCGCACAAGGCTTGCGGGAGGGTCCGAATGTCGGTATAACTTACTTCGCGTAAGTTAATGGCTTAAAGTAAAGTAAAGGCCACGTAAGGGCTCTGTGAAGCGGAATTCCGCCAATTGAGCCCAAGAAGGCGGGATGCAACGTGACGGTAAAAACCGCAGTAAGCAGATTTCAGATCCACGACGAGTTGACGGCCCCTGACGAGAGTGCTCCCCTGATCAAGAGCATCCAGGCGGCCGGCGGCGCGGTGACCAAGTTCGTCGGCGTCCTCGCCGGCGCGCCAGCGGTCCTGCGTGCCTACACCCGGATGCGCTCCGAGCTGCGCGGCGGCGTCCTGCCGCTGGCGACTCGCGAGCGGATCGCGCTGGCGGTCGCCGAGTACCGCGAGGACACCTACAGCATCGCCCAGCACGCGAAGTCGGCGCGGCGCGCCGGGCTCGGGCTGGACGAGGTCTCGCGGGCGCGCAGCTTCGACTCCAGCGATCCCAAGGAGGCGGCGCTGCTCGAGTACCTGAAGGCGATCCTGGAGACCGACGGCTCTCCTCCCCACCACCTCCACGAGGAGGCGCGGGAGATCGGCTGGAGCGACGAGGAGCTGCTGGAGGCGGTGGCGCACCTGGCTCTGAACGAGTTCCAGAGCTTGATTGCCAGCGCGGCGGCCCTGCCCAAAGATCAGGCTACGCCTGAAGTGCTGCCTTCGGCGGCGTAAGCAGGGCGAGGGGCTGGGGTCCCTGCCGGAAACCCGCGACGGTCGCTGACTTAGGCTCCAGACCTCGCCGGCTCACAAGTTTCCGTCAAGGACCCCAGCCCCTCGCCTATTCAATCGGAGCAGCGCTTCAGCCGAAAGCGCACTTCAGCCCTCTACTACCGTGGCGGTGTAGAGGAGACGAGCGGTGCTGTAGCGGCAGGCGTAGTTGGCTCGCTGGCCGATTTTCTGCTGCGGTTCGCCTTGGCGGACGTCGGTCGTGTTGGTGCATTTGCCTTCTTCGCGGCTGGCGCGCCAGGCGTTTTTGGCCGACAGGTTCTGAGAGAAGGCCGGCGCCCAGGTCGGGATCGTCAAGCCGACGATGTCGCCCTTTTCGACCGGCAGCGAGGCGCTGAACCTGACCGTCTGACCGAGGTAGAGGCTGAGCACGTGAATCGAGCCCTGGCTGCGCAGGCTGTAGCGGGGTGGGTCGGTGCCCGGAATCCGGCGCAGGATCGCGAGCCGCGCCTCCGGCGGGGTGCCGAAGAAGCCGTTGAAAAAGGAGCGCTGCGTGCTGGTCGGCTCAGCGAGGGTCAGCGTCCAGGCCTTCACCTTGCCGGCTTTGCGCACCAGGAAGGGCAGGCTGCCCTGGTCCGTGCTGACCTGGAAGCCGGTGACGCTGCCGACCGCCTGACAGGGGAGCTCCGGGCAGGACGGATCGGGCACGGTCGAGGTGCTGCCGAGCACGACCGTGGTGTGCGAGTTGGTCGCCGCGCCGGCGCCGGCTGCCATCACGACCAGGATCGCGAGGCAGCCCGCAAGCGCAACCGCCAATGCCAAGCGGCTGCCCCCGGCAACCCGATCGGCGACGCCAGCTCTCAGGGAAGACCTCGACATACCCACGCTCCTCTCATAGAAAAGTCCTGCTCAGGCGGGGAAGCGTAGCCGTAATGGCGGCTGTTCCCAACCTGCGCGGCTGGCGAAGTGCTAGTGCCTTGCGTACTGGAGCGAGACCGCATAGCGGATCGGTCCCGAGCCGTCGAACCCGAGAAGCTGCCGGGCGCCGTTGGTCAGGTCCCAGGAGTTGCCGTCGCTGAAGGGGCCGCGGTCGATCACGGTCGTTACGATCTGGCGCCCTTCGTAAGCGAACTTGACCGTGGTCCCGCAGGGCAGGCTGCGATGGGCGACCCCGATCGTGTCTGGGCGCAGCACCTGTCCGCAGGCGGTGTGGCTGCCGTAGAGGCCGGGGCCGTACCAGGTGGCGCCGGCCCAACGCATCGGCATGAAGGCGATCCCACTCCCCGCCTGAGCGTTGCCGGAGGCCACCGTCGAGGCCCCCCCGGTTTCGGCCTGTGCGGTGCCCGCCGCGAGCGTGAACGTGGCGACGATCAGGACTGGAGCAACCCAGCGGGCAAGCGACCGCCCGCGCTCGCGATTGGCGCGCCCGGAACTACGGTGATCTTGCCGCCCGAAGCGGTTTCTGCCTGTTTTCATGCTCTCTCGAACGCTTACGGGGTTAGCTGACGGGCTCGCGCTGAAAGAGCTGCGCTACGCGGCAAAGGCCGGCGATTCGCCCCAACTTGTGGGTCCCCCGCTCCCCGCGATATGTGGCGGAGATTCAGCGGAAGTTGGCGGCACGTTAGCAAACGCTAAGACAGGAAAATGTGAAGAGATTGGAAAGGCCCCCTCGCGGGGGCCTTTCCTCAGCGAGCCTGTAAGCCGGATCCTGTCGGGAACGACCATCTATCTCATCGGGACCGAAGTCCCGAGGGGCCGCCGAAGCGGCCCTGCGGCCTACCTGGATCTCGCCGGGCAGGGTCAGCGATCCTGTTTGGCCTTGCACCGGGCGGGGTTTGCCTGGCCGCCGCGTCACCGCGGCGCCGGTGCGCTCTTACCGCACCATTTCACCTTTGCCTGTACGCGACTCACGTGTGGCCGCGCCATCGGCCGTGTGTTTCTGTGGCACTTTCCCGCGGGTTTCCCCGGGTGGGCGTTACCCACCGCCCTCGCCCTATGGTGTCCGGACTTTCCTCGAGGGGTTTTCTCTCCCCCCGCGGTCGCTCAGCTCGCCCCCCGATGGTAGCGCCTGCATCGCCGCTCGCAACAATTGCATCGAATATCCTCACGACCATGCCGACCGCGGTCGTCACCGGAGCGGGAAGCGGGCTCGGCCGCGCAATCGCCCTCGATCTCGCCAGCCGGGGCTTCCTCGTCCACGCCACGGACCTCGACGCCGACGCAGCCGCCCGCACGGCAGGTGAGATCGGCGCTGGCGGCACCTCCTCGGCCCTCGACGTTCGAGACGAGGCAGCCTGCCGTGCCGTGGCTAACGTGGCGGCGCGCGCGGGATCCCTCGACGTCTGGGTAAACAATGCTGGCGTGCTCTTCGCCGGCATGGCCTGGGAGCAGGACGAGCAGACCCGCCGCACGATGCTCGAGGTGAACACGATCGGCACGATGAACGGCACCGTCGCCGCCCTCGACGTGATGATCGCCGCCGGGCGGGGACATGTGATCAACGTGATCTCCCTCGCCGGCCTGGTCGCCGCGCCTGGCGAGGTCAACTACTCGGCCAGCAAGCATGCGTCAATGGCCTTCACCCTCGGCACGCTCTTCGACCTGCGTCGCTCCGGCATCTCCGATGTGCACCTGTCGGCCGTCTGCCCGGACGGCATCTGGACGCCGATGCTCGCGGACAAGCTCGACGACCCGGCAGCGGCCGGGTCTTTCTCTGGACAGCTGCTCACCCCAGAGCAGGTAGCAATCCGGGTCGGGGGTCTGACGACCAGGCCACGGCCGCTTCTCGTGCTGCCCCGCTGGCGCGGGCCGATGCTGCGCCTCTTCGACGTCTTTCCCAGTCTCGCCCTGCGGTTGCTGCCCTTGGTGATACGAGATGCACGGCGGCGCCAGCGGCGCTACAAGAAGCTGATCCAGTCCGGCCGCTGGCCTTAGCTCAGACCTTGCGAACGAGGCCGATGACGCGACCGAGGACCTTTACCTCGGCGCTGCGGATCGGCTCCATCGTCTCGTTCTCGGGCTGCAGCCGGATGTGATCTGACTCGCGGAAGAAGCGCTTCACGGTGGCCTCCTCGCCAAGCAGGGCGACGACGATCTCTCCATTGGTCGCGTCCTCGGCGGGGCGGACAACCACATAGTCAGCCTCGAAGATGCCCGCTTCCACCATGCTTTCGCCTCGCACCCGGAGAACGTAGTCGCCATCCTCACCCCCGATCACGTCGGGGATCTCGATGTACTCCTCGATATTCTCCTCGGCGAGAATCGGCTCTCCAGCAGCGACCTGGCCGACCAGCGGCAGGCCCGACCCCTCAGGCCGAATCGTCCTCTTCGCTTTGTCGAAGAGCAACTCGATCGCACGCGGCTTCGACGGGTCGCGGCGCAGCAGGCCGATCTTCTCGAGGTTGGCGAGATGGGCGTGCACGGTGGAGGAGGAGTGCAACCCGACCGCTTTGCCGATCTCGCGCACGGTCGGCGGATAGCCGGTTTTGGCTGCGTAGCGGCGGATGAAGTCGAAGATCTCCTTCTGCCTCTTGGTCAGGTCCAGGTCCACCAAGCGATCCTCCTAGCCGGGAAACGGCCTCTGGCCGTTCGAACACTTGTTCGCAGAGTACTTCCCGATTCGGACACTTGCAAGCGGCTAGCGCCTCCGCAGCAAGCCTCCCAGCCCGCCACAAGCCACATCGGCGCCAAACATCTAGAATCGGCCGCCCTCGAGCGGCTGTGGCGGAACTGGTAGACGCGCAAGGTTGAGGGCCTTGTGTCCCTAACGGGACGTGATGGTTCGACTCCATTCAGCCGCACTGAGAACATCCTGCAAACCACGGAATCGAAAAGGGACGGCCTCCAAAGAGGCCCTCCCTCGGTCCCTCTCCAGCGGTCCATTTGAGGACCATTTCCATCCGTCAGGCCAGAGATCCGTCCGGCACTAGCCACTTCTGACGAAGCGCGCTCACCGCGCCGATCCTCTCGTAGTCGCGGTCGTAGTGAACGAGAGCCACGCCGGCCTCCTCGGCCGCGCTGGCAATGAGGAGGTCCGGCGGCGGCACGCGGCGGTGATCGCCATGCTCTGCCAGGGCCAGTTGGGTTTGCCTCGCTCGAGACCAGAGCTCCATCGGCATCGGGATCGCCTCGAAGGCCGCGAGGCGATCGGCGACCTCGCGGGCGCGTTGGGCGTTGGGCGCAAGGCGCGTCAACTCGAGGACCACCAGGTCACAGACCAGGACGAGACCCGCCTCAGCGGCGGCGTTGAACCAGGTCGCAAGCCCAGGGAAGCGGCGATCGCGCACCCAGGTCCAGGCACCGGTGTCGAAGAGCGCCGGTCGATCGAGCTGAGGCAGCTCCAGCTCGGCCACGCCGCTCAGTTGCGCTCGCGGCCGGCGGCGACTTCCTCCGGCGTGCCGTCAACGTCACGAACAACATCGAAGCCGTTCAGCACGCGCCGCCGCGCAGCATCGCGAAGCGCGGCGTTGACCGTCTCACTCAGCCCCTCCGTGCCGAGCTCTCGGCGTGCGGCATCCAGGGCACGCTCGTCTACATCAACCGTGGTGCGGGTCATACGCATCATGATAGAGCATCAATAGGAAGGAGGAGGAACTGAGACCTCCGTCGGCGAGGTGTGGTGCCCCGTTGCGCCTAACCGCCGTCGCCCTCCATTGGCTTGGAGCCATCCGGACGAGCCGGGGGCTGGGGGAAAGCACCTGGCTCGGGTTCGGGAGACCGGGAGGCGACTGGGGTACCCCAGTCGCGGGTCGGATCGTATCGGGGCGGCAGAACCTGGAGAAAAAATCCGCTGGGCCAGCGGGCTCTTGTATTCGTGGTGGCGCAGGGCGAAGTGCCAGTGCCCGGCAAGCCACATCACCAACCCGATCACCACCATCAACAAGGCGACTGGGTTGGCCAGGGCAACCAGGCTGACAAGACCGACGAACACGAAGATGATGCCGGCTACCCGCAAAACCACACCGCCGAAGAGCCAGAAGCCGACTATCGCGAGGATCGCGATGCCGAATATCGTGAAGATCATCTCGCCTCCTCATCCCCGGGCGCCTGTAACTCGCCCGGTGTCGATGCTCCGCGCTTCTCTTATACCCGAGAGCGATGAAATCACGCCCGCTCAGACCTTCGGGCCCACGCCATCGGTTCGTGAAGGCGCGGGACTTGGCGCGGTGCCGCAGGAGGGGTCGAGGACAGAAGCACCGCAATCAGCTCCGCGGCCGACCGAAAGGGAGGCGGTCGGCGAGCAGGTCGAAGTAGCGGTGGCGCATCCATGCATTCCGGTCGCCGATCACATACAGCCGGCGCCTGCCGCGACTGACCGCGACGTTGATCAGGTTGGGCTTGCTCGCCGCCCACGCTCGGGCGCCGTCCCGAGCGGGATCTGAGCCGAGCACCAGGATCACGATGTCGGCCTCCTTGCCCTGCACCGTGTGGATCGTTCCCGCCTTGAGCCCGGGGTGCTGGCGGGCGCGTTCGCGCAGGCGCTGGGCCGCGTCGCGGAACGGCGTGATCGCCATCACCTGAGAGAGGTCGAACCCGGCCCCATGGAGGTGGGTGAGGATCCGATCGACCTCCTCTCCCTCCGCGGGAACCCAGTGCCCCTGCGAGCTGTGCGAGGGGACATCGATCCACTTGCTCTGCGGAAGGGTGGGGTATCGAGTCGCAAAAGCTTGCCCCAGCGCGGGGTCGGTGGCGTCGATCATCAGCTCGTCATAGGCGATCGTGTTGGAGAGGTCGAACATCGGCTGGTCGCAGCGACGATGGACGGTCAGGGGGGCGCCTACCCATACCGGCCGCTCGGCTCCCGGCAGCGTCGTGCCGAGTCGGTTGAGGCGGTCGGCGAGGCTCTGGACCGAGCCGCGCCCCGTCAGCCACTCCTCCCCCACGCGGTAGTGGTCGCGGATCGCCTGCTCGACCTTGAACGGAATCGTCGTGATCGGCTCCAGCTGCAGCGGGTCGCCAACTACCACCGCGCGTCGACAGCGCCACAAAGCCCCGACCGCGTTCTGCGGAGTGGCCTGGCCTGCCTCGTCGACGAGCAGCCACCCAAGCGCCTCGGCGCCGAGCGGCCTGAACAGGCGCGAGACAGAGGCAAACGTCGTCGAGACCACCGGCACGAGGAGGAAGAGCGCCTGCCAGGCGGCGAGTGCCGCGTCCTCCGGAAGACTCGACGGAGCCCTACCGGAGACGATCTCCATCGCACCGTCGAGGCTTTCGCGCATCGGCTTCGCGGCATGGACGAGGAATGCTCGGTGCAGCCGGACCGCCGCCATGAACAACTCGGTGCGGGCCTGGCTCCACTCGACGTCGGCCCACGGGGCTTGCAGCTCCCGCGCCTGTCGGCCCCGCAGCCACTTGCCATCGGGCAGTTGGGCACCGGCCTGTTCGCTGTAGTGCAAGAGAACTTGGCGGCATTCGTCAATAGCGCCCTCGACGGTCGCGACGACAGCGGTCGCCTCGGCGTGGGCCCGCACCTCTTCTTCCAGCGCCCGGACCTCGTCAGTGGTTTCGCGCAGCAGGGTGTCTATCGCGGCGATGTCGGCGGCGAGCTGGCGGTCGTGGGCTCGCCACTCGGCGCGCGCCCGGAACCTGAGGATCCAGGGTCGGCGCTGCCGCGCGTCCTCGTGGGCTTGGATCCGGCGGCGGCGCTCGTCCTCCTGCGACCGCAGTGCAGCGTCCAGCCGATCGCGACGCGGGCGTGACGCGGCGAGCCGCTCGTGGGCCGATCGCTCTGCCTCGCGAGCGGTCTCGAGCTCCGATTCCAACTCGGTGAGGCGGTCTAGCGCCGTCCGCGTGCGGAGGCGATCATCCCGGATCGCCACTACGTGATCGCGCGCCCGTTCAAACGCCGCCACGGCCTCCGCCCATGAGACACCCTCCGGGTGGTCTTCCCAATGCACGAGGAGGTCGCGCAGGCCCGAGGGTGGCGGCGGGCGATCGTCGTCGCCCTTCCGCCGTTCGGTCCACCAAACGGCGTTGACGAAGTCTCGTCGGTTCTTCTGGTTGCCGAGCCGCGCGGCGATCAGGGCCCAGGCGGGCTGATCGGCCCCGCCCGAAGAGCCGGAGCGCGGGCGCCGCCCGGCGCTCATCGCCCGCTCGGCGAGCGCCGGAAAGTAGTCGATGTGCTCCGCCTGCTCTCGCCAGGGTGCATCGATCGCCTCCTCGGCGGGAATCTCGAGCGTGACGTTCTCGACCGCTCCGTTGTTGCTGGAGGCCACCACGAGCTCAAAACCCGTCAGCTCGGGCTTGAGACGATGGACTACGCGCTGATACCCCGTCGTCTTCCAACGGTGGGGCTCCTCGATGAAGGCGTCCAACGGATCGGCCAACAGCGCCAGCCGCTCGGCGCGCTCGGTTACGAGCGCTGCGATCAGATCACGCAGCATCGTCGTCTTGCCCGTTCCCGGTGGCCCGTTGACGGCAAAGAGATGACCGCCGACGCTCGGCATCGCGACGGCCTCGTTGACGGCGAGCTGCTGCCCCAGCGCCAGCGGGCGGTCCGGACTCGCGGGCCAGCGGCCGAGGGGGACTCGATCGGGATCGGTGGCGCGCCGGACCTCGTCCAGCTTGGTTCGGACATCGATGCGGTCACCGACATCGAGCTCGGCGGTCGGCCGCATGTAGGTGCGCAACGCGGGACCGACATTCCCTTGACCTGCGGCAACGGCCACACGAGCGAGATCGTCGGCGATGAAGCTGTTGAGGAAGTCGTGCTCGACCTCCTCGGCGGTCCGTCGCGCGACGATTTCGCTGCGGACTCGGATACCGCCGACGGGAAGAACATCGGCCCCCAGGGCATCGATGGCCGCGGCACGGCAGTCCATGAGGGCTGTCCAGTCCAGGACCACCGCCTCATCGCCCTCTCCACCGAGGTACATCTCCTCAAGCTGCATTGCGACTATCGCTTCGAGATCGGCGAAGCCGTCGAGCCAGTCGGGCGACCCCGGACCTGGGTCGAGCGCCCGCACTGTGGCCCAGGCGCAGGCCGAGAGCACGGCGGAGCGCTCCAGCAAGATGCCGCGGTCAGAGACCGCGAGCGCAAGCAGCGCGCTGGAACCCGACGGTCGCTCTTCCAGACTGTCGGGGTCGTCGCGAAAGGCTTTATTCAGCGCCGTGAACACCGCCTCGCGCGGAAACGTCCCGACATAGACAGTGTGCCGCCACGCCTGATCTTTCGTGAGTCGCTGACGCTCGAGCGGGTGGCCAGCGTCCCACGGCAACGGCTTCTCGGCTGCGAGATCGAACACCCGCTGCGACGGATCGGCCGCCGGGATCGCCGGCGGGCTGAACATCTCGACGGCTCGCCAAAACTCGATGACCCTTCCCTGCACGGCGCCTTCGCTCAGTAGGCGGGCTCGAGCCCGGCAATCATCGGGAAGTGGCGTACGTTGGTCGTCAGCAGCTCGGCCTCTAAGAGGAGTGCGGTGGCCGCGATCAGGTAGTCGGCGTCGTCGATGCCGCTGTGGGAGCGGCGGTGGCGCTGGGCAAGGGACCCGGCGGCTCGCGCTACCTCCTCCCCCACCGGCACCCAGGAGATTGCCGAGAAGAACTGCTCCAGTGCGTCGATCTCCTTCTCGCGCACGCCGGCCAGAAGCTCGAAGCGCACGACCTCGCTGGCGAGAATGGATTCTTCAGCATCGATCAGGGCGTTGAGGAGATCGACGGCGGGTGACGAGCCGCGTAGATGGTCAATCGCGACGCTGGTGTCCAGCAGCTTCACTTGACGCCGAGTCGGGCCAAGCGGTCGTTGAGGTCGCCGCCGCGGATCGCGTCGACGTACTCGGCACCGCTGGCGCGTCGGGACCGCCAAGAGCCGGCACTGGCCCGAAGGGCTCGGAGCTTCTCGTCCTTGCCCTGCTCGCCGAAGGTCGTGCGAACGGCACGACGGATCAGCTCCGAGCGCGATGCGCCCGTGTCACGTGAGGCACGTTCGAGAAGCTCAAGCTCTCCCTCGCCCAGATAGACCTGCGTTCTGCTCATGGCATCACTATACACCTTATGGTGTCGTCTCCAGGATCGACTGGGCTAGGCTCTCCCTCCGTGGTTGAGGGCCGCTTGTGTCCCTAACGGGACGTGATGGTTCGACTCCATTCAGCCGCATCGAAAGCCCCCGTGAAGCGGGGGTTTTCGCGTTGCGGAGCGGCTCGGTCGGGAATCGGAAGCGCTACATCGAGACGCTACGCTTCCGCCTTGACGCCCGGGGAAACCAAAGTACGGCGATGCGAGCGGCGCGATGTGCCGGAGGTGTTGGCGCTGTGGGGGCAGGCACGGAGCGAACATGCGAGCACTCCGGACCGCATCGATGATGTGGAACGCCTGGTTGCGGACTCCCCAGCGGCCCTCTTGGTAGCCGAGCGTGACGGAGAGATCGTCGGGGCTCTAGTCGCCGCATGGGACGGATGGCGGGGAAATATATATCGGCTCGCGGTGCGGGACGAGTACCGCCGGGAGGGAATCGGGATTGCGCTGACGCGCGCTGGCGAGGAGTACTTGCGCCGCTGTGGAGTCCGTCGTGTGACTGCCCTGGTCGCCTTTGGGGACGAGATAGCGGGGGGATTCTGGGAGTCCGCCGGCTATCCGCTGGATCGCGAGATCGGCCGACGAGTTCGCAACCTCTAGGCCGATGGGACCTGGAAAAGCGCTAGGCCGCAAGAGTCAGGCTGTGGCGGACTAGGGTCCCCAGCGAATGAGCTCGACGCCCGCCAGACCCTGGAAGCGGAGGCCTTGGCCTTGCTGATCTGGGCTGCGGAGCGACCGGAGCGCGATGCGCTCGTCCCCCGCGGCCGTGGGCACGTGATCGACCAGGGGGCTCTCGCCGATGCGCTCTATGCGGGCGGCATCCGGGCTGCGCTCGATGTGTCCAACCCCGAGCCCCTGCCCGCCGACGACCGCCTCTGGCAAGCACCCCGGCCGCTCGAGAACGTCGTGCGCGCGGCCTGAGCTTCGCGACTACCGCTCCGACTCGGGGGCCGGCAGCGCGATCGCGGCCATCACGAGGCCGTCGGCGGCCAGCCAGCGGCCGTCGAAACCGGTCAGCTCCCGACCGTCGAACACAGGACCGGGAACGAGCAGGCGCGCCGAGAAGCTTTTCTGCTCCCAGTCGATCGAGACCACGGCGTCTTCAAAGCCGAGCCATTTCTCCGCCAGCGGGTACCAGGCCTTGTAGACCGACTCCTTGATGCTGAAGAGCAGACGATCCCAGTGTGTCTCGGATGACCGGCGGCCGAGGTCACTCAGCCACTCGCGCTCCTCGGGCAGGGCGATGTCCTCGAGCAGCCCGTCCGGCAGCGGCTGGTTGGGCTCGGCGTCGACGCCGAGCGTCGCCAAGTCTCGCGAGCGCGCGAGCGCGGATGCTCGGTAGCCGTCGCAGTGGGTGATGCTGCCGACGATCCCGGCGGGCCAGCGCGGCTCGCCCCGGGGCCCGGTCGCGATCGGCACTGGCGGCAGGTCCAGCTGCGCGAGCGCGTTACGGGCACAGGCACGGGAAGTTGTGAACTCGCGGCGCCGCTTCTCTACCGCCCGTTCGACGATGGCCTCCTCCTCGGGATACAAGACCGCCTCGAGAATCTCGTCGCGGGTCGACGCCACGGCGACGCTCGCCGGGAGGATCCGCTCGAGCACTAGACGGGTTCCGGGGTCGCCTCGACCCGACCTTCGCCGACCGCTGCCTGCAGCGATTCGTAGTCGCGTTCGCTCTGGTCGGCGTAGCTCTCGGCGAACTCGACCATGGCCTGGTCGAAGACGTCGCTCCTGCCGAGATAGGCGCCAATCGCGATCCTGTCGCCGCCGCGGGCGTGGGCATGAGCCAGGGTCATGCCGCAGATCTCGGCGTAGGCCGCAAGCCCGCGTGCGTCCATCGACTCGACCTGCACCGAGCCCTTCCAGTCCCAGAGCTGGCGCACGTAGAAGTCGCGCCGCTCGCCGTCGATTCCCTCCGATCGCACCCAGCCGAGCAGGGTGTCGCTGGCCGCCTGCATCAAGCGCTGCCCGTGGACGACGCGCTCGCCCTGCAGGTCGAACTCGCTCGGCGCCGTGTAGGGCTCGAGCACCGAGCGCTGCGCCTCCTTGATCTGGAGGAAGAGCGGGTCGCCCCGGTCACGGCCGAGCAGCAGGGCGATCCAGGCGCGGGTGCCGACGCTGCCCACGCCGACGACTTTGAAGGCGACGTCGATCAACCTGAAGCCGTCCACCAGGGAGCGACGCTCGACCGGGAGCGAGTCACGATATTCGGAGAGGACGTGCCGTACGAGGGCTTCGACGTCCGCCCCTTTCGCCTCCTCGGCGAGCTCCTCGATCGGCACGATCAGAGGCGGGTTGCTGATGATGCGCAGCTTTCCGTCGACCTCTTCGACCAGCTTCGAGAAGGCCCGGTCGCTGTCCTTTGCGCGCGCCTTGGCGACGTTGCGCTCGAATGCCCTCCGCTGCTTGCCGCCGACCGCGCTCGCCCAGCCTGCGGCGATCGCATCGGCGTCGAGCTGCTGGTACCAGGACTCGAGGTTGCCCATCGCGGCCAGGCGCCGCATCGTCTCGCGGTATTCCCGCGCCGCCGTCTGCACGATGCTGCGGCACTCGCTCTCGCTGAGACCACGGTCGCGACCGGCCAACGAGAAGCTGGCGACGAACCGCTTCACGTCCCACTCCCAGGGCCCCGGCAGCGTCTCATCGAAGTCGTTGAGGTCGAAGACGAGCCGCCGCTCTGGAGACGCGAAGGCGCCGAAGTTGGAGAGGTGGGCATCGCCGCAGAGCTGCGTCTCGAAGCCCGAGCGCGGGGCTGGAGCGAGGTCGGCGGCCATCACCGCCGCGGCGCCACGGTAGAAGGTGAAGGGAGAGACCAGCATCCGGCCGTAGCGCAATGGCACCAGCTGCCCCACCCTCGAGGTGGCCTGGTGCTCGAGCAGCTCGACCGGGTCAGGGCGGTCACCCGCCGGTTCCCACTCGCCATGGCTCGAGCGCGGCGCATCGGCGCGGGCGGCCTTGCCGGCGGCAGCTCGCCCGTCGGGCGATCCGGGGTGGCTTTGAATCGAATCGGCCATCGGCTCAGACAGTTGCAGGTTCCGTGAGTGGTGGATCGGGACCCGCCTGCAGCTCGTCGAAGCGCCGCGTCGGCAGGCGCCGGGTCAGCCAGAACGAGGCAAGGACGAGAAAGGCAGCGAAGAGGAAGGCTGTCTTCAGTGCCTTCAGCTGGGCGTCTTCGTAGTTTTCGACCAGCGCGTCGACCGTCGCCGGATCGACCCCGGCCGCCGTCGCTCCCGTCTTGACCTGGTCGGCGGCGACGAAGCTGCCCCCGGCGCTGAGCTGCACCTCGACCTGGTTGCGGACGTCCTGCGAGACCCCGGGGTCGTCGGCGATGTTCGCGGTGAAGGCGGCGCTCAGCCCGGTGATGACGATCGCGCCGAGCAGCGCCGTCCCCAGCGATGAGCCGAGCTGCTGCGCAGTGCTCTGCAGACCCCCGGCCTCGCTGCGATCGGCGTCGCCGACCGCCGACTGGACCACGTTGCCGAGCTGGGAGACGATCAGGCCCATGCCGACGCCGAGCACTCCCATCGCGACGAGGAAGGATGCGTTGTCGAGCTCGGGCTCGATCGTCGCCAGCAGCATCACGGTGGCGGCGAGCACGACCAGCAGGCCCGCCCGGACCAGGGTTCGCGCCGCGAATCGCGAGGACAGGGCGGAGCCCGCGACCGCGGTGAAGAAGAGGCCGGCCGAGGTGGGCAGCATGCGCACGCCGGTTTCGAGCGCGTCGAGGCCCTGGACGATCTGCAGGTAGAGCGGGATCGTGAAGAAGATCCCCATCAGGATCAGGTTCTGGGCGAGCAGCATCGAGACCCCGCCGCGCAGCGGGCGAATGCTGAGCAGCCGCAGGTGGACCAGCGGTTCGAGACCCCGCTCCTCGCGCCGCCGCTCCCAGGCCACGAAGCCGGCGAGGACCAGCGCCCCCGCCCCGATCACGAACGGGGTCAGCGAGAAGCCGAGGGGCTCGATCGGCGAGCTGTGCGGCTGCAGCCAGCCCCAGTTGCTCGCCTGCAGGACGCCGAAGACGACGAGGGCGAGGCCAGAGGCGGAGAGGATGCCGCCGACCCAGTCGAGTACCGGCACGGCTCCCTCCCGCTCCGGCTCGCGGAGCAGTCGCGTCCCCGCCAGGATGCCGATCGCCACCACGACCTCGCCGACGAAGACCAGCCGCCAGGTGAAGTCGGTGGTCATCCAGCCGCCGAGGATCGGGCCGACGGCGATCGCGGCACCGGCGATGCCACCGAGGACGCCGTAGGCGACGGCGCGCTCGGCGCCCTTGTAGGAGCCGGCCACCAGCGCGAAGAGAGCCGGAAGGACTAGGGCGGCGCCGATGCCCTCGAGGATCGACCAGCCGAGCACCAGGCTCGGCACGCTCCAGGAAGCGGCGGTCAGGCCAGAGCCGACGCCGTAGATGCAGATCCCGATGGTGAAGGCGCGGCGCCGACCCCAGATGTCGCCGAGCTTGCCGCCGATCAGCATCAGCGCCGCCATCACCAGCGCGTAGAGGGCGATCACCGCCTGGATCGTGGTGACGGTCGTGTCGAAGTCTTCGACCAGCTGGGAGATCGCGACATTCATCACCGCCTGGTCGAGGACCATCAGGAACTGAGCGATCCCAAGGACCCCGAGAACTCCCCACTTGGCCATGTCGCGCACAGGATATGGCCGACCCGCCGGTGTAGCTTGCGCCCATGCAGCCGGAGGACGGATGAGGGCGCTGGTGCAGCGGGTCAGCCAGGCGGCGGTCGACGTCGAGGGCGAGCGGGTGGCGCAGATCGGACCGGGGATGCTGGTCCTGCTCGGGGTCGGCCGGGACGACGGTGACGAGGAGGCGGACAGGCTGGCCGAGAAAGTGCGGGCGCTGCGCATCTTCGACGACGCCGAGGGGCGGATGAACGAGCCGCTGGGCGAGCGCGAGGTGCTCTGCGTCAGCCAGTTCACCCTCTACGGCGACACCCACAAGGGCAACCGGCCCAGCTACGTCGAGGCCGCGCCCGGCGAGCGGGCCGAGCCGCTCTACGACCGCTTCTGCGAGCGCCTCGGCGCGCAGAAGGGCGTCTTCGGCGCCTGCATGGGCGTCGCCCTCGTCAACGACGGCCCGGTCACCCTGCTGGTCGAGGTCTGAGCCGCTGAGATACTCCCGCCCGTGGAACAGTCCGCCGAACGCAACGGAGCAATCGAGGTCGACGGGCGGCGACTGACTTGGCGATCGGTCGGCGAGGGCCCGCCCATGATGCTCATCACCGGCTACTCGGGCGCGGCTGCGGGCTGGGACCCGGAGTTCCTCTCGGCACTGGGACGGTCGTTCGAGGTGATCTGCCCGGACAATCGTGGGATCGGCGGCTCGCAGCTGGGAGAGCTGAAGGAGCCGCTGACGATCGAGGCGATGGCGGCAGACGTGGAGGCACTGCTCGACGCGCTGGAGATCGACCTCCTGCCGGTCGCCGGCTGGTCGATGGGCGGCTTCATCGCCCAGGCGCTGGCAGCGCGGTCGCCGGCTCGGGTCGAGGCGCTGGTGCTGCTCGCCACCAACCCGGGTGGTGCGACGTCCGTGCCGGCAGACCCGGATGCCATAACGCGACTGACCGACCACTCGGGCACGCCGCGCGAGCAGGCGACCCGGCTGATAGAGCTTCTCTTCCCAGCGGCTGTGACGGCCGATTTCGATCGGAGCATCGGCGACCTCATGGCCGAGGCACGGGCCGAGCTGTCGCCGGAAGCGCTCCACGCACAACAGGAGGCATTGAGTACCTGGGGCGGCGTGGAACCAGCCCATCCGGAGGACCGCCCTCCGCTGCCCGTCCTCGCCGCCTGCGGCACCGAGGACATCGTGATCCAGCCCGAGAACACCAACCGGTTGGCTGCCCACTGGCCCAACTGCAGGGTCGAGTACTTCGAGAGCTGCGGACACGCCTTCATGGCACAGGAACCGGAGCGACTCGCCGACCTGATTACGTCTTTCCTGCGCGATGAGCGATCTCGCTGAGAACGAGGGCTCGGCCCTAACCACCCGCCTCGAGGGCTCGGTCGTCGTCCTCGAGCCGCTCACCGCGGAGCACGCCGAGGGCCTCTGGGAGGCGGCGCAGGCGCCGGAGATCTGGAGCTGGCTGGCGCACATCGGCGAGAGCCGTGAGTACTTCGACCTCTGGATGCAGCTGACCCTCGCCGATGCCAAGTCCGGCAAGGAGGGGCCGTTCGCCACGCGCGACAAACGCAGCGGCAAGCTGATCGGCAGCACGCGCTACCTCAACGTGCGGCCACCCGATCGCGTGGTCGAGATCGGCTGGACCTGGCTCGAGCCGAGCGCCTGGGGCAGCGGCGCCAACGTCGAGGCGAAGCTGCTGATGCTGGAGCACGCCTTCGAGACGCTCGAGTGCCTCCGGGTCGAGTTCAAGACCGACGCCCGCAACGAGCGCTCGCGAGCCGCGCTGTCGGCCCTGCCCGCCCAGTTCGAGGGCATCCTGCGCAAGCACAAGATCGTCCCGGACGTGGGCGTTCGCGACTCGGCCTACTTCAGCATCGTCGATGACGAGTGGCCCGAGGTCCGCGCCAACCTGCAGCGGCGGCTCGGTTCGCGCTGATGCGGCTGCGCTACGCCGACACGCTGGCGGAGCTCGACGCGGTCGAGCCGATGTGGAACGCGCTCCAGGAGCACCACGTGAGGATCACCCCGGATCTCGGCCCGCAGACGCCGGAGCGCACGCTGGACGAGGCCTGGCGGATGCGCCGCTCCAAGTACGAGCGCTGGCTCGAGGATCCCGAGACGTTCTTCGTCATCGCCGAAGACGTCGGCGGCCCGATCGGCTACGCGTTCGTCACGGTCGGCCCCGGCTACGCCTCCTGGGCGACGGGAGAGCGTGCCGGCGTGCTGGAGACCCTCTCCGTGCTGCCGGATCACCGCGGCGGCGGTGTTGGCGCGGCGCTGATCGAGGCGGTCTGGAGCCGGCTCGAGGAGAAGGGCGTCGACGACCTGGCGATCACAACGACCAAGACCAACGTCGACGCCCACCGCTTCTACGAGCGCCAAGGTTTCGAGCAGGGCTTCGTCATCTACTACGGCAAACGACAGAGGGATCGTCCCTAGTCGTCGAGGAGCCTCGCCTCGGCACCGCACAGTTCGTAGGTTCGCTCGGCGCGGCGGTCGAGGCTGACCAGCGTCGCCTTTGCGTCGCGCGCGGCGAGCGCGATGAGCGCGTCGTAGATCACGCCCCCACCGCGCTGGCCCTCCGCCAGAAGATCGAGTGCTTCGCGATAGGCCTCCGGCCGAGGCTGAATCAGCCCGGCGCCAGCGAGAAATTGATCGAGGTAGGCAACCGCCGCGCTCGGCTCCACCCGGTAGAAACCGCTGGATCCGCTCAGCACGGCATAGGTCTCCGCCGTGGTGTGAGCGATCAAGCCGCCTTCGCGTCGAACCCCCGCGAGAGCTGAAATCGCCACTTCGTGAAAGCGGTGGCTGGAGACGAAGCCGGCAACCAAAACCGAAGTGTCCGGAACGATCATCGCCGGGCTCGCTCCAGAGCCTCCCGAACCTCCTCCGGACCGTGAGACGGGAGGTCCAGGTCGGAGGTGAGCAGGCCGTGCGGTCCCTGGCGCAGTTGCACCTGCCGGGGCGCGGGCGACAACTGAATCTTGTCCCCCTCCAAGACGATCTCGACCTCATCTCCACCGCCCAAGCCCAGTGCAGCTCGGAGATCCTTCGGAATTACGACCCTTCCGGCACGATCAATGGTAGTTCTCATACCATTAACTGTACCGATAGAAACGGTAGAAATATGAGTCTCCAGCACGGCTATATGCCTTCAAGGAGGCCCGGATGAACAACGTTGTTAGGAACTACAGCTTGCTGGTGGTCCCCAGCGCCTCGTCGATGAAGGGGCCGAGCAGCTCGCCGGTGCGAGCCGCGGTGGTCTCGGGGGGATCGATCGGGGCGGTGATGTGGCTGATCGCGAGGCGGACCAGGGTCTCGGCAAGGAGCCGGGACTTGTCCGCCGGAGCGTGGGGCCAGCCCTCCTCGATCACCGCGGTGAGGCGAGCCGTCGCCCACTGCACCACCGGCATGCCCTGGGTGGTGACGAAGGGGAGCATGCCGCCGGTGCCGTCGTCGCTGAGCAGGACCCGGACCAGGGGGTCCTCCCCGGCACTGCGCAGGAAGGCCTCGAGCGCGGCGCCGATCGCGGCGCGAGGGTCGTCGAAATGCTCGCGGACGGCGGTCTCGACCCCGCCGAGAAAGCGTTCGCCCTCGTGGATGACGAAGGCCTGGGCGAACTCGTCGCGGTTGCCGAACTCCTTGTAGAGGGTCTGGCGACTGACACCGGCGGCCCTCGCCACGTCGGCCATCGTGATCTCCGACCAGGCCCGCTGTTGCAGCTCATCGCGCGCCGCCGCGAGCAGGGTCTCGCGCAGGAGCTGCCTGGCCGCCTGGGGATAGGGGGTGCGCACCGTCGCCACGCCGCTAATCGTCGCAGCGGAAGCGGTCACCCCTCGCTCCCTCGACCTGGCTCGAAGTCAACTTTGTCGCGAACACCGCAATCCGGGCAGTGCCACTCGTCGGGCACCTCGCTCCACGGCGTGCCGGGCGGAAAGCCCTCGCGCGGGTGGCCCGCCTCCTCGTCGTAGACGTAGCCGCAGCTCGGGCAGTGCCAGGCGCTCACGCTCCGGCTCCCCCGTAGCGGGCCAGCACCCTCCCCCGCGCTCGTGGCTCGACGTTGGTGCGACCGAGGTCGCCGCCGTAGTGCTCGAGCAGGCGCCGGTCCATCACCCGGCGCCATACCGGGGGGAACCAGGCGAGCACGATCATCCCCGCGTAGCCGGTGGGGAGCTGCGGCGCTTCGTCGACGTGGCGCAGCGCCTGGTAGCGCCGGGTCGGGTTGGCGTGGTGGTCGCTGTGGCGCTGCAGGTGGTAGAGCAGAACGTTGGAGGCGACGTTGTTGCTGTTCCAGCTGTGCTGCGGAAGGCAGCGCTCGTAGCGGCCGTCCTCGCGCTTCTGGCGCAGCAGCCCGTAGTGCTCGAGATAGTTGACGACCTCCAGCAGCGAGAAGCCGAGCACCGCCTGCAGCAGCAGGTAGGGCAGGACGACCGGTCCGAAGACGATCGCCAGCAGCGCGAACAGCCCAACCGTCATCGCCCACGCCTGGAGGATGTCGTTGTGAATCGACCAGGGCGCGTGGCCCATCCGCCCGAGCCGGGCTCGCTCCAAGCCCCAGGCCGAGCTGAGGCTGCCGGAGACGGTGCGCGGCAGGAACGCCCAGAAGCTCTCCCCCATGCGCGAGCTGGCGGGGTCCTCCGGAGTGGCGACCCGCACGTGGTGGCCACGATTGTGCTCGATGAAGAAGTGGCCGTAACCGCTCTGCGCCAGCGCGACCTTGCTCAGCCACTTCTCCAGATCGGCGCGCTTGTGGCCGAGCTCGTGGGCGGTGTTGATCGCGATCCCACTGACCATTCCCATCGTCAGCGCCAGGCCGATGCTGTCGAGGGTCGAGAGGCCGCCGTCGGCCCAGAGCCAGCAGGCGAAGATCAGCCCGGCGTACTGGACAGGGATGAAGACGTAGGTGCACCAGCGGTAATAGCGATCCTGCTCAAGCCATTTGATGATGCTGTCGGGCGGGTTCTCGGCGTCCACCCCGACGATGGCGTCGAGCAGCGGGAAGATGACGAAGACGAGCACCGGGCCGAAGAACCAGAAGGCACCGAGCCCGGTCAACTCCACCCCGCCCCAGGCGAGAAAGGGCAGGGACGGCACGATCAGCCCCAGCAGCCAGGCGTAGCGCTTCGGGTCGGTCCAAGTGGCGGGGTTCAGATCGATGTCCTCCGCGTGGTGATGATGATCGTGCGCGGCTGCCTCCATGAACTCCTCCTCCTTGTCAGATTGCCAGAAATCGTCTGCGCGATTTACACAGTAGCGATTTTTGTCAACTACCGCAACACCAACATGGGTTTCTGTCCAGAAGCGACCGAGCCGGCGCCGCTCGCTACCATCCGCTCCATGTACACCGTCTTGGCAGTCCTCCAGGTGATCATCGCCGGCATCGTCATCTTCCTGATCCTCCTGCACTCCGGCAAAGACGCCGGGCTCTCTGGCGCCTTCGGGATCGGCGGTGGCGGCAGCTCCTTTGGCGGCGGCTCGATGGTCGAGCGCAACCTAGACCGCGCCACGGTCTTCTTCGCGGTTCTCTTCGCGGTCAACACCGTGGTACTGCTGAAGATCTAGACGACTGAGATCGTCTTAGACCGGCTCGGTTGGCCGCTCGACCGGACCTGCGCCCACCGGCTCTTTGCCGTTGGCGCCATTGCCGTTGGCGCCATTGCCGTTGGCGTGATCGAGGATCTCGACCGCCTCCTCGCGCAGTTCGGCGTCGAGCAGGGCAAAGTCCTCGTCGGAGAGCTTGCCGGCCGCGTGGTCCAGCTCCGCGTCGCGGATCTCGCGGTACTTGGCTTCCTTCAGCGCCTCCAGCTCGGTGTCCGCCGCCAGCCCACGGCGAGCATTGCGGCTGGGCCAGATCGCAATCAACGCACCCGCAAGGGCGATCAGCCCGCCGATCCAGATCCAGGTGACCAGTGGATTGACGATGACGCGAAAGGTCGCGGGGGCGGCTTCGGAGAGATAGCCCTGGGCGATCCGCTTCGCCGTGGCCACCTGCAGGGTGTTGATCTGGGCCAGGGCGAAGGGCCGCAGGCGCGGGTTGGCCGCAGCAGCCTGCATCAACCGTGACACCGCGCGGCATTGGGGCGGGGTGCCGGGCGCGCCGCTCACGCACGCTTTGAAGCCCTGGTCCGCGGCACGGGCATGTCGCTGAACCCCGGTGATGCTCGGCTGCATGGCAACCCAGAAGTCGCTGCCGAGCCCCGCCTTCAAACCGATATCGCTGTCGGATTCACCGGCGAAGTAGTTGGAGATCGTGCCCGTTTCCACACCGGTCGGCCGGTAGAAGCGGCGGGTCGGGTGCAGGGTGAAG
>DATIPC010000050.1:0-17231 GCA_035472395.1 Solirubrobacterales bacterium | reverse complement strand
CATCGGCCTATTCGCTCACCTCGCGAGGGTGCGTCGGTAATGGTGGCGGCACGATCACCAAGGCTCTCACCGACTGGAACTACGCGAGCATCATCATGCCGGCACGAAGCATCACGCGGGCGCCAAGCAGGTGTTCGACCCGCCAAAATCAGCGGATCGTGGTCCAGTACCAACTCTGGTACTACGGAATCTATGACAGAGTGTACCATCTGCGAGCCAACCCTGTGGCCGAAACGATAGTGGGACCGGGCGGCTCTTTTTACATCGCTGAATCGGTGTGGGGCGGGAGCTACAACGACACCATCATCACCCCAACCGTGTACTACCGCACGGTGGTTAAGGTGTGGTGGGAGCGGCCGAATCGCACTGTTTATGGCTATAAAATTTACACCTCGAACTCCAACGGCGACTACGCCTGTTACACCGTAAACACCATCAATGGACCCTCCTACTGCGAAATCGGATATGGAGCCGTCAGGCAGGAACCCGGCATCTGGGCTCTTAACCCCAGTGCCTAAACTCCAGCGTCTTCGACCCGATTGCGGATATCCATGGTCAGCGCGTTCTATCAGGCAAGCCGATACTTGCCACGCTTGATGCGACGAACCAAATGCGGACGTGATTCGGGCGTTGAGTGCCCAGAACGCAGCCGAAAAACGCATCAGCCGAGGGCATGGCAATTAGAGGGGTCTCCGGGAACCGCGCGCCGCGAATGTAGCAGCTTGCAGAGGTTTCGTAACAGCGTGGCGGACAGCCGCCATCAGGAATATGCGCGCGGATATGCGCCGATATGAACATCCATCAGAGCGACGACTACTTCCGGACCAAACCGTCACCTCGGATTTCGGGCACTTCGCCGAGGAGGATCGCTTGCAGGTAGGAGATCGGGGGCATCGGGAAGCGTGATCATTCGCACTCTCGACTAACGTCAGATGAGGGCGCTCACTCCTCGCGCAGGATCTCGCCGAGCGGCAGGCGCCGAAGCGAGCGGATCGCGACCGCGCCAGCAAGCAGAGCACCGCCCACCGCGGCGAGCGCCAGGATGCCGAGGAAAACCCAGGGCACGGTGAGGTGGTCTGGCGGCGGGTCGAAGACGTGCTGGAGCATTGCGATCAGCATCTCCGCCAACAGCCAGCCGAGTACCGCAGCCAGCGCCAAGGCGGCAGCCAGCACCGCCACAGCCTCAGCACGGAGGAAGGCACCGATATCGCGCAGCGATGCCCCCAACGCCGCCATCGTCGCGAACTCATGCCGACGCTCGTTGACAACGAGGTTGACGAACAGCCACATCGTCGCAGCCGCGAGGATGATCGCGAAGGCCTGCTCGAGGTGACTGATTCCGGTCAGGTCGACGGTGGTGATCGAGCTCACGGTTTGGACCGCCTGTTGGCGGATGTCCTTTACGGTGACGCCGTATCCCTTGGTCGCTGCGGCGACGCGGCCGGCGACCTTGGCGGGGTCTTCGGGGGTGCTGGCGAAGACGACGTTCGGGCCGCCGGCGCGATCGGCCTTCCGCAGGTAGGAGAGGTTGGCGACCATGAACGAGTCGCGCGGCGCCGAGGGGAACTCTTGGACGGCGCCGACGACGTGGAAGGGGATCGTGCGGAACTTGCCGTTGGCGTGGTCGAGGACCCGCAGCCGCAGCAGATCCCCTTCGTGCAGCGAGTAGTCGGTGATCGTCTCTTTCGAGACGATCACCCCGTCCGGGGTGCTTTCCAGCCGGTGCATCATTTCCCCGGCGCCGCCGCCGAGGAAGTAGGAGTCGCGCAGGGTCGTCGCCTTGCCGATCGTCGCCGGTTTGATCCCGAAGGTGTCCTGCAGATCGGGCCCGACGTAGGCGTAGGAGTGGTCGACCGGGGAAGCCGCCGAGACTCCCGGCACCGCCGCGATCGTTTCCGCCAGGCCCTGCTTAGCGGCGACGCCCGGTGGCGCGGTGGCAGCTATGTCGGCGCCGAGCGTGAGCTGGGCGTCGACGCCCGCCTGTTCGTTGTAGGTGGCGGCGAAGACCCCAAGGCTGACCCCGAAGGCGAGCAGCAGGCCGACGAAGACCAGCCCGCGGTTGATCGCCGGGCCGCGCCGCGAGGCGCTGGCAAGAAGGAAGGTGCGCCGGGTCGGGTCGCTCTTTGCGCCGCCGCGCAGGCGACGCGCGGTCCAGCCGAAGAACCTGCCCCGTAGCCGGACCAGCAGCAGCGTCGCCCCGAGCCAAAGCAACGCCGGAGCAAAGAACATGTAGATCGAAAGCGAGAGCGTCGGGTTGGAGTCGGGATTGACCACCGCCGAGAACCCGGTGCTGGCGGTCAGCCAGTAGATCAGGCCGCTGATCGCCAGCGCCACGAAGTCCAGGTACAGCCGCCGCCACAGCGGTGGCTTCTCGCTCTGGGCGCTGCGCCGGCCGGCGGCGACCGTCTCCGAGAGCGCCCGCAGCCCGGCGCCGAGCCTGGCGAGGAAACCGCCGGCGATCGCCAGCAGGACGCAGACCACGACCACGATCGCGGCCCTGCTCGCGTTGAGGCCGACCGAGCCTTCGATCAGCAGCGATACCGCGGCAAAAGAGAGCCCAGCGCCGAGCAGTCCCGCAACCAGGCCGACGAGGCCCGATTCGCCCGCCGCCATCCCCAGCAGCTGGCGTCGAGTGGCGCCGCGGGCACGCAGCAGCGCCAGTTCGCGACGGTCGCGATCGACCGTTCCCAGCGCCGCCAGGTAGGCAAGGCCGAGTGCCAGCATCGCCCCCGGCACCGCGAGCATGATGAAAAGGGCCTCGGCATAGAGGGCGTCGCCGGCGGCCGTTTCGAGCCCTTCGGAGAGATTGTCGACGAACTGGATCTTGCCCGGAAAAGTGCGTTCGACTGAGTTGCGGATCTGCCCGGCGCGCTTGAGGGCTTCACTTGGGGTGCCGGTCAGCTTGGCGCGGTCGAGCTGTACCTGGACCTGCCACTGGACGCCGGAGAGCGTTCCCGGCACCGCCGCCGCGGCCGCGCTGGCGGCGCCGAGGGAAGGCAGCCTGGCGCCGATCGTCCGGGCGAAGGTCCCGACCGCCAGGATCGCGATGTTGGCCGGCGGCTGGGCGGGGGTCGGACCGATCGTCGAGTTGAGCGGCTGGAAGACGACATCGGGTGCGGTGAGGAGGGCGATCCCGCCGACTTTGAGTTTCTGTAGCGGCAGGCTGGGACCCAGGCGCAGCTTGACGGTGTCGCCGACCGCGGCCCGCAGGGTCGCCGCCAGCTGCTGATCGAGGACGATCTCACCGGACCGAAGGCCGCCGCGCAGAAAGCGGAAGGTTTCGATGCGCTCCAGGTAGTTCGGCGGCACGGCGAGAACCGCGCCGGCGCCGGCGGTCGTCACCCCGGCGCCACCGGAATGGGTGATCCCGGCGAACGGCGCCGTCGCCACCGGCGAGGCCTGGGCGACGTCGGGCTGCTTGCCGATCCCAGCCGCCAGCTTCCGCGCCTTGCCGTAGTCGGCGACAGGGCCCTGCAGGTCGAGCGGCACACTGTGGGTCGCGGACGCCGTCATCGTCCGCAGCGAGTGCCCGATGAAGAGGATCATCGCCCCTAGTAGGGCCACCGCCAGGGCGAGGACGACCGCCTGCGTCACGGTCTGCCCACGGCGCCGCCGCAAGCGCCCAACGCCGAGCGCCAGCGCCGCGCTCACGATCCCTCCGCGGCGACGATGCGGCCGTCGGCGAGGCGGACCTGGCGGGCGCATCGGGCAGCAACGCCGCGATCGTGGGTGGCGATCGCGAGGGCGAACCCGAAGCGCTCGTGAAGCGCTTCCAGAAGGTCGAGCACCCGCCCGGCGGTGTCGGAGTCGAGGTGGCCGGTCGGCTCGTCGCAGAGCAGCAGCTTGGGACTCTGGGCCAGCGCCCGAGCGAGTGCGACTCGTTGCGCCTCGCCGCCGGAGAGCTCGCTCGGCAGCGCCGGCCCCTTGGCCTCGAGCCCGACGAGCGCCAACAGCTCCGCGACCGAGTGGCGCGGCGGCAGCCCCGCCCGCTCCGCCACCCAGGCGGCGAAGGCGACGTTCTCGTAGGCACTGAAGGTCGGCAACAGGTTCGATCCCTGCAGGACGTAGGCGATGCCACCGGCGCGGGCCTTGCCCCGGGCGGCGGTGTCGAGTGAGGAGAGCGGCTCGCCCTGCCAGAGCACTTCACCCTCGGTCGGGACCAGCAGTCCTCCGAGCAGGTGCAGCAGCGTCGTCTTGCCCGACCCGGACGGGCCCTGCAGCGCGATCGATTCCCCGGCGGAGATGCTGAGGTCAACCCCAGCCAAAGCACGGACCTCAGTTTCGCCGCAGCGGTAGGTAACCGAGACGCCGCGACAGGCGGAGATCGCCACCTTCTGCGGGCTTGCGACGCTCACCCCACCACAGCTCCGTCGCGCAGTTCGACGACCCGGTCTGCGGCGCCGGCGACGATCCGCGAGTGGGTGACGACAATTACGGCGCAGTCGTGTTCGCTCGGCAGCCGGCGCAGGGCCGAGAGCACCACCTGCTGGTTGGCCGCGTCGAGCTCGCCGGTCGGCTCGTCGGCAAGGATCAGCGGCGCGCGGCGGGCGAGCGCGGCGGCGAGCGCCACCCGCTGCTGCTCCCCTCCCGAGAGCGCCCGTGCTCGGTGCTCGCGGCGCTTGCCGAGACCGAGCTCCTCGAGCGCCGCGACGGCGCGCTGTCGCGGCTCCTCGATACCGCCGATGCGGAGCGCGGTGACGACGTTCTCCTCGGCGCTCATCGTCGGCCAGAGGTTGTCGCGCTGGAAGACGATGCCGACGCGCCTCGCCCGGTAGGCGGCGAGCTCGTCCTCGCTCTGGGTCACCAGCGAGCTGCCGAAGCTTCGAACGTCGCCCGCCGAAGCGCGGTCGAGGCCGGCGGCGAGCGAGAGCAGGGTGCTCTTGCCGCAACCCGAAGGGCCGAGGATCGCGATCAGCTGGCCCCTGTCGACCTCGAGGTCGACGCCGCGCAGGGCGACGGTCTCGACCGCCCCGGAGCGGTAGATCTTGAAGGCGTCGCGGAGCTCGAGCACCGGCCACTCGCGCGGCTGCAGCTCGGGCTCGGGCTCGCGATAGAGGCTCTCTAAAACCACTTGAAGCTTTCGCTGATCAGCCGGTAGGCATCGACGTTGTCGACCCCGACCGGGGTGGCCAGTTCGAGCACGGCGACCTTGCCGCCCTTGCCGTATTCGTAGCGGTCGATCGTCAGCGGCAGGCGCTTCCCGGTGACCGGGTCGGGCGCGCTCAGGCGCCGCACGGTGACCTTTTCCCCGGGCTTGCTTTGAGCAGAGCCATTGTGGATGGAGACGTGGACCAGGTTCGCCTTTTCCTGAAAGCTGACCTCGTTGCCCGAGCCCTTGCGCGCCCAACCCTCGGGGTAGCGGATCGAGTAGCCGGCCGCGGGGTCGCGGTAGACGAGGAAGACCTGGTTGTCGGGGATGTCGCCGGTCGCCGCCGCCTGCGCCTCGCTTGGCAGGCCGCCGCCGGGTTCCTGCCCTTCTCCAGCGGCGGCTTCAGTCGGCGTAGCTTCGCTGCTAGCCGGCGAGCCGGTGGAGGTCGATGAGCTCGAGTTGCTTCCGCAGCCGCTCGCCAGGAGCCCTGCTGCAACCAGGCAGCTGACCAGCGAAATCGCAATCCTGTTGGCCTTCACGCTTTCTCCTTTGCCGAGTTGACCGTTGGGCTCAGGTCTAGCGCCGCCAGATGAGACTCAGATGAGGTGTTGCAGGCTCAGGAATCCTCCGTCGCGATTGCTCTGGGAGGCCCGGTTAGCCGGGCGCTGGGGGTGCGGGTCGTCCCGACCGCGGCCGGCGACCGAGCTCTCATCTGGGTTTAACGAACAACCAAGAGAGTGCCGGACCCGATGCTCACCCTCCTGACCCTCGCCAGCATCACCGACAAGGTGGTGGAACCGATCGTCGACGTCGCCACTGAATTCATCGGTTCGGCTGGCGTCCTCGCGGTATTCGTGCTGATGACGCTGGAGTCGGCCTGCATCCCGATCCCCTCGGAGGCGATCATGCTTTTCGCCGGGTTCAGCGTCTCCACCGGGGAACTGACGCTATTCGGAGTGGTGGCAGCAGGGGTGCTCGGCAACGTTGCCGGATCGGCGATCGCCTACGCGGTCGGCTACTACGGCCGCCTCGACCTGCTCGAGAAAAACAAGCTGATCCACATCAGCCCCAAGCACCTGAAATGGGCCGACACCTGGTTTGAGCGCTACGGCTCTTGGACCGTCTTCTTTTCGCGGATGCTGCCGATCATCCGCACCTTCATCTCGCTGCCAGCCGGGTTGGCGAAGATGCCGTTCTGGCGCTTCATCGCCCTCTCCGCCCTGGGCTCGATCCCCTGGGTACTGGCGCTGGCGCTGATCGGCGAAGCCGTCGGCCACAACTGGGAAGACTGGCGCCACAAGCTCGGCTACCTCGACTACGTCGTTCTCGCCGCGATCATCGCCGGAGTCGTCTACCTGATCGTCAAGCGCCGCCGGGACCGGGGCGCGGGCAGGCAACCGCTCGAGGCAGACTGAGAGTTGCAGCCGCGCCCGTCTCTGCACAGCGCGGTCCTCACCTCGGCAGGCGTCTTGCTCATCGCCTTCGGAATCTTCGTCCACGCTGGCTGGCCCTTCGTCCTCGGCGGATTCGTCCTGCTGATGATCGCGATGGCGTCGCGTAGGCCCTCCTAGCTAGTAGGGCGTCTGGCTCACGGCTCGGCCGGGGCCTGTGCCGCGGCGCGCCGAACCGAGCGGTAGAGGACGGCGAGGACCGCGACCGGCGCCAGCCACCAGGCGGGCAGGCCGGCGGCTGCAATCAGCGCGGTGGCGCCCAGCGTCAACACCGTCCCCAGTGCCACCCGCCAGTCGTCGCCGACGACGAACTCCCAGACGGCCGCCGCGAACCTGCCCGCCATCAGCCGCCCCCGGTCGTGAGGACGAGACGCCGTCCCCGCCGCAGGTCGAGGACCATCAGCCAGGCAGCCGCGAGGATCGCGACGGCCAGCACCGGAAGGGCCGCCTCTCCCCCCGGCCACGACGCCCCCGCCCCCTCGACGCCCCAAAAGACGCCGAAGCTCGTCAGCAGCACCCCGACCGTGAACTTCATCGCGTTCTCTGGCACGCGGGCAAGCGGCCCCCTGACCATGAAGCCGATCAGGACCACGGCGAGGACCGCTGCCGTGGCCGCGACCGCGGCCAACGGCACGTCCTTCTGGTTGGCGCCGAAGGTGAGGGCGATGAAGGCCACCTCCAGGCCCTCGAGCAGGACCGCCTTAAAGGCGATTACGAAGGCGTAGGAGTCGACTCCCTCGGCCGGCGCGGAGGCGACTCTTTCAGCAGCGCCGGCTTCGCGCGCGAAAATCAGCTCCTCGTCGTGGAGCGTCTTCGCCCCGCCCGCGCGCAGGATCGCCTTGCGCAACCACTGCAGGCCGAAGACCAGCAGCAGCCCGCCGACCACGAGCCGCAAGACCGCGAGCGGCAGCACGGTCAGCGCCGGCCCGAGCGTGGCGACCAAAGCCGCAAGGACGATTCCGGCGAGGCCGGCACCCAACAGCGGTGAGCGCCAGCCGCGGGTGCTGCCCATCGCCAGCACGATCGTGAAGGCCTCAACCGCCTCGACCGCGCAGGCAAGGAAGACCGAGACGACGAGGCTGAGCTCGGTCCCGGTCATCGAGCAGCTCCCTCGGCGACCGGGAGCAGGATCGTCACCGTCGAGCCACTGGCGCTGACGGTTCCCCCGTGGCGCTCTACCGTGGCTTTGACGATCGCCAGGCCGATCCCCGAGCCGGCCCGGTCCTTCGCCTCTTCGCCCCGCCAAAAGCGTTCGAAGGCGGCCTCCTCTTGTCCTGGTGGGAAACCGGGGCCTTCGTCGGCGACCGCGACCCTCGCCATCCCGTCGCTGACGCCGAGGGAGACCTTGACCCGGCCACCGGTCGGGCCGTGGACGGCGGCGTTCTCGAGCAGGTTCTCGAAGCTGCGAGCGAGGGCCTCGGGCTCGCCAAGGACGGTCGCGGGCTCCTCGACGCGAACGGCGACGCCGGGGCGGCCGTAAACGAGGGCGGCAATCGTCTCGTCGAGGCGCACTGGCTGCTCGGGCGTTCGCGCCGCGCTCTCGCGCTCAAGCGCGAGCAGGTCGTCGATCAGCCGCCGCAGCCGCGCGGCATCGGCCTGCAGATCGGCAACGAGCTCCTCGTCGGCGCCGTGGTTGGCGAGGAAGTCGATGTTGCCGCTGAGCGAGGTCAGCGGCGTCCGCATCTCGTGACTGGCGTCGGCGAGAAAACGGCGTTCGCGCTCCTGGGATTGCTGAAGGGCAGCCAGCATCGAGTTGAGGGTACGAGCGAGATCGCTGATCTCCTCCGGAGCCGTCGGAGCGCTGAGGCGGCTCGAGGCGTCTCCCGTACGCTCGATCTCAGCGGCCGAGGAGGAGAGCTGGCGCAGCGGGCGCGTGCTGCGCCGCGTCAGCAGCGCCGCCGCCAGGCCCCCGGCGAGCACCGCCGCGGCGCCGCAGAGAAGCAACAGCAAACCCAGTTCATGCACCGTGTCCTCGATGTCGGCGGTGCTCGAGGCGACCAGCACCACCCCACCTGATGCCGGCCCGCCGACCTCGGCGATCGGCGCCGCGTAGATCCGGATCGGTTCGCCGCCCAGCTCGGCGTCGGCAAACGAGCTTTTCCCACTCTGCGCCGCTCCCAGCTCCTGCCCAAGGGGCAGCAGCTTCGCCCCCAGGGCCAACGAGCGGGCAACGATCGCGCCCCTGCGATCGAGCACCTCGACGCTCAGCTGGCGGCCGGAGATCGGCGATTCCAGCGCCCCCGGGGCGGTCAGCACTGCCGGCGCCGAGACGCTGAGGCGGGCGACTTCGACCGCCCGCTGGCGCAGGCTCTTGTCGAGCGAGGAATGGAGCTGGTTGTTGACGATGATCCGCGCCCCGATTCCGAGGATCAGGACCGCGAGCAGGACCGCCGCGATAGCCGCCAGGGTGAGGCGCAGGTTGAGGCTGCGCGGCCTCACGGCTCGAGTATGAAGCCGACCCCCCAGATGGTGCGAATCAGGTTCGCGTCGCCGAGCTTGCGCCGCAGCCGGGCGACGTAGCGGTCGACGACGTTCTCGACCGCGGCGCCGTCCCAGATCCGCTCGATCGCGACCTCGCGGGGGATCACCGTGCGCGGGTTGCGGAGCAACAGCTCCAACAGCTGCGCCTCCCGTGCGCTCAGCTCGACCGGCTCGCCGCCACCGCGGGTCACCGTGTTGGTCGCCGTCTCCAGGACGATGTGGCCAACGCTGACCCGGGTGCTGAGGTTGTGCCCGCGCCGCAGCAGCGCCCGCAGCCTCGCCACCACCTCGGTGACCGCGAACGGCTTCACCACGTAGTCGTCGGCGCCGGCCTCGAGGCCGCGCACCCGGTCCTCGACACCGTCGCGGGCGGTCAGCATCAGAACGCCACCCCGCATCCCCTTCTCGCGCAAGCGGCGGCAGACGTCAATGCCGTTGAGACCAGGTATTGCGACGTCGAGGACGACGAGGTCGGGGGCGGATTCCTCCGACATCGCCAGCGCCGCGCCGCCGTCGGCGGCCGAGCGCACCGCAAATCCCTCAGCCGCGAGGCTGCGTTCGAGCATCCGCCGTACCGGCGGGTCGTCCTCGACGATCAGGACCTGCTCGCCCACATCAGTCCCCGGCGACGTCGCGGCGCAGAAACACAAGTCCGGCGGCGAGCAGCGCCGGCACGCCATAGAGGGCGCAGACCCAGGCCGCGCGCACGATCGGCGCCCAGTCGACCGGTGAGCGCAGCAGACCCTGCCAGGCGTTGTACTGGGTGCTCAGCAAGTAGGGGTGGAGGCCTTCGAGGCCCGGCAGGATCCCGATCAGCTGGACCAATAGCGAGAACATCAAGGTGCCGACGATCGCCGCCGCGCTATTGCGAAAGACAGTCGAGAAGAGCAGGCCGAGGCAGGCGATTGCCGCGATCGGGATCAGGTAAACGGCGAGGCTGGCGCCGACCAGGCCGAGCCCTTCCATCGCCGAGACTCGGGTGCCGGAGAGAGTGACGATCGAGTGAAAACCGGAGGCGAGGATCCCGGCGACGAGTGCGACGGCCCCGGTGACGGCAATCGCGGCGACGGCGTAGGTGAGCGTCGCCAGGGCCTTGCCGGCGAACACCTGCTGGCGCTCGACCGATCTGGTCAGAATCGTCTTCAGCGTCTGGTTGCGATCCTCGGCGGCGACGATGTCGCCGGCGACCAGCGCCGTGATCAGTGGGAACATCCAGACCGACCCGAAGAGGAGCAACACCAGCGGGATCGCCAGGCCGGTGTCGTGGACGTAGCGGCCAAAAGCGACGTCATTGGGACTGTCACCGCGGATCACGAGGGCGACGACGAAGATGATCGGAACCAAGGCCGCCGCCCCCAGCCCGAGGTAGGTGCGCTTCTGCGCCCGCAGCTTGCGCAGCTCCCAGCGGTAGACCGTCAGCGTGCCCGGGTTCATGCCGCGCCCTCCAGCGCCGGCGCCAGGTCCGCCCGCGCCGGCGCCTGCTCGTCCTCGGTGAGCTTGAAGAAGAGATCCTCGAGGCTGGCGTGACGGGGGCTGAGCTCGAGGATCAAGGCACCGCCCTCGCTGAGAGCTAGCGAGAGGGCACCGACGGCCTCCTCGCTCTGGGCGCTGAAGGTGACGCCGCCCTCGACCCCCGGCCGCACTTCGGTGATTCCGGGCTGGGCTTCGGCGACACCGCGAGCGCGCTCCTCGTCGGTCGATCGAAGCAGGTAGCCGCTGCCGGCCTGCAGGCGAAGCTCGGCCAGAGTTCCCTGGTAGGCGACCCCGCCCTGACGGACGATCGCCACCCGGTTGCAGAGGTCTTCGACCTCGCCCAGCAGGTGGCTGGAGAGGAGCACGGTCATCCCCTGGCCGGAGAGGTCACGGATCAGGTCGCGCATGTCCCGCATTCCTCCGGGGTCGAGGCCGGTCGCCGGCTCGTCCAGCAGCAGCAGCCGCGGACGGCGCAACAACGCAGCGGCGATCCCGAGCCGTTGGCGCATCCCGTGCGAGTAGGCACCGACCCGGTCCCCGGCCCGATCGGCGAGGCCGACGATCTCAAGCACCTCGGGGATTCGCTGCTTTGAGTCACCGCCGTCGAGGCCGGCGAGCAGCTCGAGGTTGACCCTCCCGCTCAGGTAGGGATAGAAGGACGGGGCTTCGACGAACCCGGCCACCCCCTCGAGCGCCTTGACGCTGACCTGGGGGTCGCGGCCAAAGAGGCGCACGCTGCCGGCGCTGGGCCTGATCAGGCCCAGCATCATCCGCAGCGAGGTGGTCTTGCCGGCGCCGTTCGGGCCCAGGTACCCGAAGACGTCGCCGGCCTCGACCCGGAGGTCGACGTTGTCGACCGCGACCAGCTCACCGTAGCTCTTGCAGAGCCCCTCGACCTCTACCGGCGCCGGCTCGCCCACCGGCTCAGAGCGCCCTCGCCGCGGCCTCCGCGGCGGCCGGAGGGACGGAACCGATGACGATGTAGTCGACGCCGCCGCGGCTGAAGCGCAGCACCGTGCCCAACGCAGTGTCGAGCTCTTCGCCCTCGCTGCCGTTGATCGAGACCTTGGGCAGGCTCAGTCCTTCCGTGGGGCCGGCTTCCTGCTTTTCACCCGGTTCGGCAGCGGACTCGATCACGGCGATCCCGCCGAGGCCCTTGCCATAGGTGGCGAGCGCGGCGGTCTTGCCGTCAACTTCGATCCCCCGCACTTCGGCGCGCGGTAGGCCGGCGAGCGAGTCAGGCGCGTTGAGCTGGAAATCGACGCTCTTCTGGACAGCCGCGACGCCCGTTACCGACTGCGGCTCCGCGTGTTGAGCACCCGCTTCGGTTTCGGGGCTGAGGTCGACGACCTTTGCGCTGGCCGGCGGCGAGACTTCGAAGACGGAGGGGGAGATCGCTTCGAAGGTGACGTCAGTGGCCGCGAGCTGGATCACCGGCGAGCTGCTGGAGCTCGAGTAGACAGCACCCCGCAGCGGCGTCCCGTTGGTTGCATCCCACGCCACCTCGACCGCGCCGAGGAGGCCGCCGTCGTGCTTTGGCGCAACCCGCAACGTGTAGGTCGGCTGGCCGGCGACGTCGGAGGGCGTCGCGCCGCTCAAGTCGGCGTGTTTTTCGACCTTGCCGATCTCGGTTTCAATTTCGCCCAGCGAGACCGGGTTCTCGCCAACCGACCCGGAGTCGCCCTTTCCTTCTTCGGGGAGCGTTCCGCGGTAGACCGTTTCCGAGCTGCCGTCGTAGATTTCGAAGTGGTGATCGGAGACAAGGACTTGGCTGTCGCCGCCGCCGCTGACTTCCGATTGCAGCTCGAGGCGCAGCTTGCCGCCGCCGTCGGGTGAGGCCCAGAGGCGACCGGTCGCGCCGGCAAGGAGCGGATCGGCGCCCTGGATGCTGGAGGCGTCGACGAGGTTGTTGGTGAACTCGACTCGGGCGCTGATGCCGGGGACCCGAGGAGCGTTCAGCGCATCCTGAACGGCGTTCGCGAGAGGCATCGGCTGCGGCTTCGGGCCGCCGCCGCCGGTCGCCATCGCGACCGCCACGACGCCGACGAGGGCGGCGAGGGTGAGGGCGCAGATGGCGAGAAGTTTGCGAGTCGAGATGCGTCTGACAGCGGACACGTGAGCCTCCTTGTTGCGAAGCGGATCGAGGTCAGGCTAGGAAGCGATCCTGAAATAACTCTGACACTTCGGCCTCGCCGACCTTCGCTCTCGCGAGCGGCGCTCTCACCCGCGGTTCATCTGCTTGGGAAACGCTGTTGCCATGGCCACCGCTCGAGTCGAGCACCGCCACCCGCGGATCCCATTCTGGCGACGCGCACGACGGATCTTCCTACTCGCCGCGATCGCCTGCCTGATGCCGACGGCCGTCTCCTACATTGGGGCGATGACCGCCGGTAGGCACAACGTCGGCCTCGGAGTCTCGAGCGTTGAGTGGCTGCGCGAAAACGGCGGCAACTCCTTCGTCTCTGAAATCGAGAACTGGTACTACAGCCTGACCGCGCCGTCGAAGGGCGGACCGCCGCTCAACGCCCTGCCCCATGTCGGGGTCGGGGCGGCGGGCGAAGAAGGCGAAGGCCAGGCCTCCAAGGCATACCGGCCGGCCAACCTGAAGCCGCTGATCCACCCTGCCCTGCCCGGCGAGGGGGTCTGGAAGAAGGCGGCAGCGAAGGCTGGACCACGACCGCCGGTGCTGCTGACGACCTTTCGCAGCGATCCCGAATACCCCCGGTTTGTCGCCGGCATCGCCTGGATCGACTCCTCGCGGACGACGCTCGACTACGTCCCTGGCCTAGCCGAGCCGCCGGAACCGCTTGCTCATCGGGGCAACGGCGAAGTCCCTCCTTCCAAGCGCAGGCAGCTGGTGGCCACGTTCAACGGCGGCTTCCCGCTCGAAACCTCGAACGCGGGCCTGATCTACCGCGGCAAGATCAAGGAAGCGATGGTCAACGGGATTGCGACCGTGGTCGAGTACCGCGACGGTCGGATCGACATCGTCAAGTGGAAGAGCGGGCCGGGGGCGCCGGCCAACATTTGGTTCGCGAAGCAGAACCTGCCGCCGATCATCGACGAAGGCGCGCTCAACCCCAACCTCAGCGACGGACCCAGGTGGGGCGAAACCGTCCACAACGCGATCCGCGTCTGGCGCTCCGGGATCGGGATCGACAGCCACGGCAATCTGCTCTACGCCGCAGCCAACTACCAGACCGTCGAATCCCTGGCAAAGACCCTGCAGCGGGCCGGCGCGGTACGGGCGCTGGAGCTCGACATCAACGAAGACTGGACCAGCTTCATCTCCTACCGTCACCCCAGCGCTGCCGACCCGAGCAACCTGCTGCCGGAAATGCTCCGGCCGGCGGAGCGCTATCTGACGCCCGACGAACGCGACTTCTTCGCCGTCTACCTCCGCTCGGGTCAGCCCTGGTGAGGTTGCCCCGCGACATCAGCCCCGCCGCTGCGTCCCGGCGCTCGTTCCTCGCCGACCTTGTGATCGCACTCGCCCTGGCTGCATTGGCGATCGTCCTTGCCGCCGGCATCGGCATCGTTGGCGTCGGAGCGGTCCTGGCCCTCTCGGCGTTGCTGGTCTGGCTTGGAATCGAAGCGGTTGCCGTTCGCCTAAGGCGGCGCCGTCGGCGCCGTGCTTCGGCACCCGAGGTCGGCGACCAGAACCGTCGCCTCGACGCCTCCTAGTGCCCAAAATGGAGCCCATGAGGGGTGGTTTGATTTTCCCCCGCGAGAGCCGACCGGCCCACGTGCAGGAGGACTCGAAGCGAAGCGGCTGAAGGGATTCGAACCCTCGACCTTCTGCGTGGCAATGCGTGAATATGCATGGATAGGCGCCGATATGCAGCGCTTCAGGCACTTCCGGCCAGAAGTGCCTGAACACAAGGAATTGATCGGCCCCATCGAGCCGCAGAGCGATCGGCGTCCTCCGACCGCGGGCGAACCTATTGTTGCCAGCCCTTGTACGACGCCTCTCAGCACCTGATCGGCGGCGGGGCGCGTACCGGATCGCTTCCGGATTGGCCCGATGCCCGACCCCTCCGCTCGTGGCAGGAGGAGGCGACCGAGGCTGTGCGGGCGCACTCGGGCACCAGCTTCTTGGCCTCGGCTACGCCGGCGTCCGGCAAGACCACCTTCGGCCTGCACATCGCCCACCGGATGCTGAGCGCCAAGTTCGTCTCGCGCGTTGTCGTGGCCGGCCCGACCACCCACATCTGCCGCCAGTGGGCCGCCGACGCGGGCCGCTACGGCATCGACCTCGAGCCGAACAGGCCAAACTCGGACGGGCCGGAGTCGGCCGACTTCCACGGCGTCGCCGTCACCTACCAGACGATCGCGGCCGGGCCGGATGCGCACCGGTCGGCCGCCAACCGCCGGCCGACCCTGCTGATCGCCGACGAGCCGCATCATATGGGCGATCAGGCCGCCTGGGGACTGCGCACCCGCAGGGCCTTCGACGGCGCCCGCTTCCGGCTGCTTCTCTCGGGCACGCCCTTCCGCTCGGACAACTCGGCCATTCCCTGGGTCATCTACGACGAGGACGGTTTCAGCCGGGCCGACTACGTCTACGGCTATCCGCAGGCGTTGGTCGACCGAGTATGCCGCCCGATCACCTTCCTGCCGTATGACGGCGAGATGGAGTGGCTCTCGGACGGTCGGCTGCGCAGCGCCGACTTCGACCTGGTCTTGCCGGCGGCGGAGACGGCCCGGCGCCTGCGGACGGCGCTTAGCCCGGAGGGCGAGTGGATGGGTGAGGTGCTGCGCGACGGCGATGCCAGGCTGAGCGAGGTGCGCGCCGACGGGCACCCTGACGCGGGCGGCCTGGTAGTCGCCTCCGATCAGGATCATGCGCGGGCGATTGCGGCGCGGCTCGGGTCGGTCTCGGGGGAGCAACCCGAGCTGGTGATGAGCGACGAGCCCGGTGCCAGCCGGCGCATCGCCGATTTCGCCTCCTCCGATCGACGCTGGCTGGTCTCGGTCCTGATGGTCTCAGAGGGCGTCGACATCCCCCGCCTGCGGGTCGGTGTCTATGCGACGGCGGCCCGGACCGAGCTCTTCTTCCGCCAGGTGGTCGGTCGCTTCATCCGGACCACCCCGCGGCCTCGCCGCCAGATGAGCTACCTCCTGATGCCGGCCGACCCGCGGCTGAAGGCACTCGCCCACGAGATCGAGCTGGAGCGCCGTCACGCACTCGACCTCTTGCCGGACGCCGAGGAGGAAGAGGGCGAAGAGATGGACGAGGAGCGACGCGAGCCGGGTGGCGGCTTTGCCGCCCTGAGCTCGGGCGACGCCGAACTGGACGAGGCGATCATGAGCGAGACCGCGCTTCAGCTCTTCCCGACCGATGACCCCGAACCGGGGGCGAAGAAGGCGACGGCCCCCGCCAGGCCCGAAGCTGCGTCGGAGGACCTCGAACCCGAGCGGGAGTCGGCCTACGCGACTCGAGAGCGGCTGCGCGGCGAGCGTAGGCGCCTGGTCGCCGACGTCGCCCGTCGCACCGGCAAGTCGCACCGGGAGGTCCAGGCCCGCATCAATCAGGAAACCCGGGTGCGCTCGGTCGCCGGCGCCACCATCGAGCAACTCGAGCGCGGCAATGCAATTCTGCGCCGCGAGCTGTGGCGGTGAGAATCAAGGTGGGCGAGAAGTCAACTTCGCGGTGCCGGCCTATCCCCGCAGCGCCGGCATCACCTTCTCGGCCACGAGCTCGAGTTGCCTCGCCTCGTCGCCAAGCGGCCAGAGGAAGACCGTCTCGAGTCCCGCCTGCGAGTAGCGGCGCAGCAGGTCGGCGCAGTGCTCGGCCGAGCCGACGCAAACTCGCGGCCGCAGGTAGTCCGGCTCCCGCTTCACGGCCGGGCCGAGGAGGTCGGCGAGGATCGACTCCGCCTCGCTGCGCTCCTCGGTGATCCACAGCCACATCGTCGCCAGGCCGTTGGAAAAGTCGGTCGGCGATTTGCCCTGACGCTGCAACTCGAGCTCGAGCCTCGACCTGGCGAGGCCGAACTCCTGCGGCGTCGTGTTGTAGCCGGAGGCCAGCCAGCCATCGGAAAGACGGGCGACCCGGCGCAAGCCCGCCTCCGATCCCCAGCTGCCGATCCAGATCGGGACCGGCCGCTCGGGCCGCGGCTGCATCTCGGCAGAGACCTCGGAGGCGGAGTAGTAGACGCCGTCGACCGGTTCCTCGCCTGCGAAGATCCGCCGCAGCATTCGCGTCGCCTCCTCGAAGCGCGGCCAGCGCTCGTCGAACGGAACCCCAACCGACTCGTAGTCGCGTGAGGAGGAGCCGGGGCCGAGGCCGGCGATGAGGCGGCCGTCGGCGAGCGCGTCGAGCGAGGTCAGGGTCTTCGCCAGCGGCATCGGCCCCCTGACCGTCGGCAGGGCGATCGTCGTGCAGACCTTCATCTCGCCCGAGAACGGGATCGCCATCGCCAGCGCCGTGGGCCCATCGATCCAGGGCCGCGAGAAGATCACGTGATCGTTGGCGGCAATCCCCCAGAAGCCGAGCGTCCTCGCCGCCGCGACCGTCTCGAGGATCCTGCCGCGGGTGATCGGCGAGGAGTCGAACTGGACCAGCGGAAGGTGAGCAGCCAGCTGAAGTTCCATCGATCGGATCGGACTTACCGGCGCTGCGCTCGCCGCGGCGACTCTGGCCCATCAGCTTCGGGGGAACCCGGACCACCCGCTCCCCTGCCGCGACCAAGAAGCGCTCCAGCGCTCCGGAGACGTGGCGGCAGTCCTCGATC
>DATIPC010000049.1:0-15810 GCA_035472395.1 Solirubrobacterales bacterium | reverse complement strand
CGGGCAGCTCCCCATGCTCGAGCAGCTCGGCCACCGCGTCGCCGGTCAGCGGCGCCAGCAGGATGCCGTTGCGGTAGTGACCGCAGGCGAGGACGAGGCCGTCGAGCGCGCCCGGCCCGATCAGCGGCAGGTTGTCCGGCGTCCCCGGCCGCAGCCCGGCGGCCGCCTCGACCAACTCCATCTCGGCGACGTCGGGCAGCAGGCGATAGGCCTCGCGCAGCAGCTCGTGGACACCGCCCGCCGTCACCGCCGTGTCGAAGCCCTGCTCCTCGACGGTGGCGCCGACGATCAGGCGTCCGTCGGGGCGGGGCACCAGGTAGACGCGCTCGGAGGCGACGATCCGCTCGCAGGGCGACGCGCCCTCGCGGGCACGCAACTCGAGGATCTGGCCCTTGACCGGCCGCACCGGCGGGCGGGCGGGCTCGGGCAGCCACTCGGCCTGCGCCGACCAGGCGCCGGTGGCGAGGACGACGGTGGCGGCACGCAGCTGCTCGCCGCCGTCCGTTCGCACCCCGGCGACTCGCTCGCCGTCGAGCAGCGCCGCAGCCACCCCGGTCCCCGCCAGCAACTCCACTCCCTCGGCCTCGAGCGCCCCCAACAGCGCCGCGACAAGCGCGCGGGGATCGACCGACGCCTCGCCCGGGGCATGGACGCCGCCGTTGAACGAGGGCGTCAGGCCGGGCTCGAGCTCGCGGCAGCGCCGCGGCGGCAACCACTCGGCGCCGAGTCCGAGTGAACGCTGCAGCTCGTGCACCCGCCGCAGCTCCGCCGCCTCGTCGCGATCGAGCGCGACGTGCAGGGCGCCACAGCGGGAGTGTCCAGTGGAGATCCCGCTCGCCGCCTCCAGCTCGGCGCTGAAGTCGGGGTAGAGCTCCGCCGCCGCCAGGGTCATCTTCAGCAGCTCCGGCTCGCCATAGGCCAGCTCTCCGACCGGCGTCAGCATCCCAGCCGCGACCCGCGTCGCCCCCGCCGGCAGCCGCTCCGCGCGCTCGACGACGGCAATCCGAGCGCCACGCCGCGCCGCGCGCCAGGCGCAGGAGAGGCCGATCACACCGCCTCCGACTATTACCGCGTCGTAACTCCGCTGCTCATTCAACTTTGCCTCCGCCGGCATTACCCGGATCAGGTCCAGACGGTCGGCGGCCTCGATGCCGCCCTCTCAGCCTCGGCGCCCAAAGGGCTCCAACGGCTCCCGTTACTCCCCCGATGCTACCCCTCACCGGCCTTCATCCGAGGGGCGTGTCCGAGTTTTCGGGTCGCTATGGACCCATAAAGTCGGACACGCCCATAATTGAGGGCGATGAGCCTCGCTCCTCCAGAGTCACGCGGTCCGCTGCGGCGTGAGCGGCTGCGAACCGCGCGCCTCTACTTCGTCTGCGATGCGCGGCCCGGTGGGCGCGATCCCGAAGCACTGCTCCAGGCCGCCCTCAACGGCGGCGTCGACATCGTCCAGCTGCGCGAGAAGGAGCTGGGGCGGGACGAGATCGAACGCTCGGCGCAGACCTTCCGCCGTCTCTGCGACACCTACAGCGCCCTCTTCATCGTTAACGACGACCCCTACCTGGCGCGGTCCTGCGACGCCGACGGCGTCCACGTCGGGCAGGACGATATCGCGGCCGCGGAGGCGCGAGAGGTGCTCGGGCCGGAGGCCATCGTCGGCCTCTCCACCCACTCCGAGGAGCAGCTGGCGGCGAGCGCCGGGCAGCCGGTCGACTACGTCAGCGTCGGTCCCGTCTGGGAGACGCCGACCAAAGAGGGGCGCCCCGGCGTCGGCCTCGGCCTGGTCGAGCAGGCTGCCGCTCACGCGCCCCACCCCTTCTTCGCGATCGGCGGCATCGACGCGGCGAACGCGGGTGAGGTGGTCGCGGCCGGGGCGCAGCGGCTCGGCGTCGTGCGGGCGATCCGCGACGCGGAGGACCCCCCCGCGGCCGCAGAAGCGCTGCGCGGGGCCCTGGCCGCCGTCGAGCAGGAGGCGCCCGGTGGCTGACGGTCCTGACGCCCCTCGCAAGCGCAAGCAGCGCGGCGGCGACGCCTCCACCCCGCGCGAGCGGATGCAGCGTGGCTACGCTCGCGCCGAGGAACGCAACCGCGAGGCGCGGGAGAGCCTGGAGCCCCTGGACGAGGGCGAGCGGCCGCTGGTGGTGACGATCGGCGCCGTGGTCGCGGCGCTGATCGCGATCTCGATCGTCGCCGGCTACCTGATCGGAGTGAAGGTCGAAGGCAGCAAACCGCACTTCGCCCAGGTGCTCGCCCCGGCGCTGCTGATGGGAATCATGGCCTGGGGGATGTGGCGCGCCCGCTACTGGGCCGTGCTCGGCTTCCAGCTGCTGCTCGTCTTCCTCATCTTCAGCGCCGTCTTCGGCCTCGCGGTGCAGGCTGCAACCGTGGCCCAGTTCGCGGTCACGCTGGGGCTGCTCGCCGTTGCCGGCACCTTCTTCTTCTTCATGGTCAAGGCGATGGCGCGGATCCAGATGCCGAGCCGCGACTGACTCACTTCCCCGCAGGGCAGTTTCTATAGGCTCAGGATCGATGGCCGAATCGTTCGACACGATCGTCATTGGCGGGGGCCCTGGTGGGTACGTCGCCGCGATCCGCGCGGCGCAGCTCGGCAAGAAGACGGCCGTGGTCGAGCGCGACAAGCCGGGCGGCCGCTGCCTCAACTACGCCTGCATTCCGGCCAAGACCGTCCTCCATACCGCGGAGCTCTTCGACCACGCCCGCAACAGCGCCGAGCTGGGGCTCGTGGTCAAGGGCGCCTCGATCGACTGGGAGGCCCTGGGCAAGCGCCGCGCCGCCGTCTCCGAGTCGCTGTCGAGCGGCGTGAAGATGCTCTGGGACAAAAACAAGGTGACGACGATCGCCGGCGACGGGGAGCTGACCGCCGAGGGCAACGTCAAGGTCGGCGATGACGTCTACGAGGCCGACACCGTGGTGCTCGCCACCGGCTCGGTCGCGCGGCCGATCCCGGGGGTCGAGTTCGGCGAGCGGGTCGTCGATACCTGGGGGGCCTGGTCGCTGCCGGAGCAACCGCAGAAGATCGCCGTGGTCGGCGCCGGCGCCTCCGGTTGCGAGATCGCCTCCGCCTACGGCCGCTTCGGCACCGAGGTGCTGCTGATCGAGATGCTCGACCAGATCCTCCCCGCCGAGGACAAGGACATGGTCCGGGTCGTCGAGCGGGTCTTCAAGAAGCAGAACATCACGATCTCCACCGGAACCCCGGTCGAGAACGTCGAGGCGGGTGAGTCGTCGGTCAAGTTCACCTACGGGGACAGCTCGGCCGAGGTCGACTACCTCTGCGTCGCCGGTGGCCGCGGCGCCGACGTCGAGGGCCTCGGCCTGGAGGCGGCGGCGGTCGAGCTGGAGGGCAACGGCAAGGTCGAGGTCGACGCGTACGGACGCACCTCCAACCCCAAGGTCTACGCGATCGGCGACCTGGTCAACGCCAAGGCGCTCGCCCACAAGGCCTCCGAGGAAGGGATCGTCGCGGTCGAGCACGCCGCCGGCGAGGCCACCCACCCGGTCGACCAGAACCTCGTCGCCGGCGCCACCTTCTGCCACCCGCAGGTCGCCAGCGTCGGCCTCACGGAGGCGGCTGCCAAGGAGGCCGGGCACGAAGTCAGGGTGGGCAAGCAGAAGCTGGGAGGGGTCGGCGGCGCGACCGTCTACGACGACAAAGACGGCTTGGTCAAGCTGGTCGTCGACTCCAAGTACGGCGAGATCCTCGGCGCCCACATCGTCGGCAACCGCGCTTGCGACATGATCGCCGAGCTGGTCGCGACGATGGCGCTGGAGGGCGGCTACCAGGAGCTGGCGCAGATCGTCCATCCCCACCCGACGATCTCCGAGGCGATCCCCGAAGCGGCCCGCGCGGTCGACGGTCGGGCGATCCACGCTTGAGCGTGGCGCGCGCAACCTTCTACTTCGACCTCGGCTCCCCCTACGCGTACCTGACCGCTGAGCGGATCAGCGGGCTCTTCACCGATGCCGAGCTGGAGCAGCCGGAGTGGCAGCCGATCCTGCTCGGCGGGCTTTTCAAGCATTTCGGCCGTGACTCCTGGGCCAAGGGACCCGGGCGCGACGATGGAATCTCCGAGATCGAGCGCCGTGCCGCCGCCTACGGGCTGCCGAAACTGGTCTGGCCCGAGCCCTGGCCCGGCAACACGCTCTTCGCGATGCGCGCCGCGACCTTCGCCAAGCAGACCGGCCGCACCGTCTCCTTCGCCCTCGCCGCTTTCCGCCAGGGCTTTGCTGCCGGGCGCGACCTGACCGAGCATGACAACGTGCTGATCGCCGCCACCGCCTGCGAGCTCCACCCCAACGCGGTCTCCAAGGCGGCCGGGACCGAAAGCGTCAAACGGGCGCTGATCGAGGCGACCGAGAACGCCGCGGAGCTGGGCGTGATCGGCGTCCCCGCGCTCGCCGTCGGCGGGGAGGTCTTCTGGGGGGACGACCGGGTCGAAGAGGCGGTCGCCGCGGCGAGCTAAGGTGGCCTCAATGGCCGACCTGCCCGACGCCAGCACCTGTTACGAGCTGCTCGCACGGATGTCCCTGATCCGGCGCTTCGAGGAGGAGGCCGGGCGCCAGTACCAGCGTGCCAAAGCGGGCGGCTTCCTCCACCTGGGGATCGGCGAGGAGGCGACGATCGTCGGCACCACCTCGGTGATGCGCGACGAGGACTACCTGATCGGCACCTACCGCACCCACGGCCACGCGATCGCCCGCGGCACCGACCCCAAGCGGGTGATGGCGGAGCTGTTCGGCCGGATCGACGGGACCAGCGGCGGCCGCGGCGGCTCGATGCACATCTTCGACCGCGAGAACCGCTTCATGGGCGGCTACGGGATCGTCGGCGGCAACCTGCCCATAGCCGCCGGGCTCGCCCTCTCCTCCGAGTACAAGGGGGAAGACGCGGTCACCGTCTGCATGTTCGGCGACGGCGCCTCCAACACCGGCAACTTCGGCGAGACGATGAACCTGGCGGCGCTTTGGCAGCTGCCCGTCTTCTTCCTGGTCGAGAACAACCTCTACGGGATGGGCACCTCGGTCGAGCGGCACTCGGCCCAGACCGACCTCTCCAAGAAGGCGGAGGGCTACGGCATCCCCGGCGAGCGGATTGACGGGATGGACGTGATCGCGGTGCGCGAGGGCGTCGCCGAGGGGATCCGCCAGGCGCGCGAGGAGCGGCGGCCGACCATCCTCGAGGCCTTCACCTACCGCTACCGCGGCCACTCCGCCGCCGACCCCGAGGTCTACCGCGAGCGCGAGGAGGTCGAGGAGTGGCAGCAGAAGGACCCGATCGAGGTCTTCGCACGGCGCTGCGTCGAGGCCGGCGTGCTGGGTGAGCGCGAGGTGCGGAAGGTCCGCGACAAGGCCGAGGAGCGGGTGAAAGAGGCAGTCGAGTTTGCCGACGGCTCGGCCGAACCGGCGCTGGACAGCCTCTACGAAAACCTCTACGTGGTCGACAGCGCGGCGGGCTGGTACGCGGTCGACGAGCGCAGCCCCGAGCCGCACCGGGGCGAGCGCGAGGACGAGGAGATGCCCGACTCGGCCCGCGAGCTGGCCGAGGCGGGGGCCGCCTATGCCGGCCAGCCGAGCGCGCCACGTCCCAACCCGGCCGAGCACGGCGACGCCCAGGAGGGAGTCGAGCCGGAGATCGCCGCCGAGCGCGAGGAGGTCGAGGACTGATGGCGACGCTGCGAATGCGGGAGGCGCTGCGCGACGCGATGGCGGAGGAGATGCGGCGCGACGAGGCGGTCCTCGTGATGGGTGAGGACGTCGGCGTCTTCCAGGGTGCCTTCAAGGTGACCGAAGGGCTGCTGGAGGAGTTCGGCGAGCGGCGGGTGCGCGACACGCCGATCTCCGAGAACACGATCGTCGGCGCCGGGGTCGGCGCGGCAATGGGCGGGCTGCGGCCGGTGGTCGAGCTGATGACCGTCAACTTCGCCCTGCTGGCACTGGACCAGATCGTCAACCACGCGGCGGCGATCCCGTACATGTTCAACGGCCAGGCGCGGGTGCCGATGGTGATCCGGATGCCGGGCGGCGGCGGTCACCAGCTCGGCCCCACCCACTCGCACAGCTTCGAGGCGCTCTTCCTCCAGGTGCCGGGGCTGCTCGTCGCCTGTCCCTCGACCCCGGCCGACGGCAAGGCGCTGCTGAAGGCCGCGATCCGCGACGACAACCCGGTGGTCTTCATCGAGCACGAGAGCCTCTACGGCAGCCGCGGCGAGGTTTCCGACGACGGCGAGGAGGTGCTGCGCTTCGGCGAGGCGGCGGTGCGGCGCGAGGGTGGCGACGTGACGATCGTCGCCATTCTCAGGATGGCGCACGTCGCCGAGGAGGCGGCGCGCGTTCTCTCCCATGAGCATGGGATCGAGGCCGAGGTGATCGACCCGCGCACCCTGCGCCCGCTCGATCTCGACACGATCCTCGCCTCGGTGCGCAAGACGAACCGGGCCGTGATCGTCGAGGAGGGCTGGCCGCACGGCGGGGTCGGCGCCAACCTGGCGACGCTGATCACCGAGCAGGCCTTCGACCACCTCGACGCGCCGGTGCAGCGGGTGACCGGCGCCGACGTCCACATGCCCTACTCGAAACGGCTCGAGCAGGCAGCGATGCCGCACGAGGAGCACGTGGTGCAGGCCGCGCTGGCGGCATTGGCGGGGACGATCTGATGGCGGACATCGTGATGCCGCGGCTCTCGGACTCGATGGAGGAGGGGACGATCCTGCAGTGGCTGAAGGGCGTCGGTGACGAGGTGGCCGTGGGCGACGAGCTGGTGGAAATCGAGACCGACAAGGCGAACATGGCCTATGAAAGCGACGTGGCCGGGACCTTGACCGAGATCTTGGCGCAGGAGGGTGAGACCCTGCCGATCGGGACGCCGATCGCGCGGGTTGGGGATTCGAACGAGGGTTCGGGGGCCTCGGCCGCGGACGAGCAAGGGACGGACGAGCCTCGGCCCGCGGGTCCTGTCACGGCAGGGGACCCACCTCCCCCTGCGGTAGCTAAAGCTTCCTCGGGGGAGGTCCCCCCTACCGCGCCACCCGCGGGAGGGACGCCTGAGCCAGCGGAAGCTCAAACCGCTGAGGCAAGCGCCCCGGCCGACGGCGACGGGCACCGGCCCAAAGCCTCGCCCCTCGCTCGTCGGATCGCCAAGGAACGGAAGCTCGACCTGAGCCAGCTCGAGGGTTCCGGACCCGGCGGGCGCATAGTCAAAGCCGACGTCGAGCGCGCCTCTTCCGCGGCAGGACCCGCGGCAGAGGCCCCCAGTCCCGAAACTGCCAAGGGCCAGGTCGCCTTCGAGGATCTCTCCAAGCTGCAGGCGACCATCGCACGGCGGATGTCGGAGTCGAAGGCGACCGCGCCGCACTTCTATCTGCGGGCTTCGGTGGACATGAGTCAAGCCGTCGAGGGGCGTCGCAAGCTCAAAGCTCTGGCGGCCGAGGACTCCGTCGTGCCGTCCTTCAACGACATGGTGGTCAAGGCCTGCGCGCTGGCGCTGCGGGAGCACCCGCGCGCCAATGGGGCCTACCGCGACGGGCGCTTCGAGCTGTATTCGCGGGTCAACGTCGGGGTCGCGGTGGCGGCCAAAGACGCGCTCGTCGTCCCAACCGTCTTCGACGCCGACCGCAAGGGGCTGCGGCAGATCGCGATCGAGTCGCGGCAGCTGGCGCAACGGGTCCGCGACGGCCAGATCACCCCGCCGGAGCTCTCCGGCGCCACCTTCACCGTCTCCAACCTGGGGATGTACGGGATCGACGGCTTCTCGGCGGTGATCAACCCGCCGCAGGCGGCGATCCTCGCCGTCGGCGCGATCGAGGAGCGCCCGGTCGTCCGCGACGGCCAGATCGCCACCGCCCACCTGATGCAGGTGGACCTGGCCTGCGATCACCGCATCCTCTACGGCGCTCCCGCGGCCGAGTTCCTAGCCCGCATCCGCGCCCTTCTCGAAGAGCCGCTCTCCCTAGCGCTCTAGAACAACTGACGCCTTTTGATGCCTATAGACATGAAAAGGCGTCAGAAGTAGCTCAGCAGGTCTTGCGGGCGCCCGTCACCGCGTTCCAGGCGCGGCCCAGCGAGAAGTCGGCGGATACGCGGAAGATGCCCGGGTGGCTGGCGCGGGCCACCGTCCACTCGCCGTGGCGGACGAGGCAGCCGCTGCCACGGGCGATCGACCAGTAAGGGGTAAAGGCGACGCGGACGAGGAACTCTCCCGGGCGGTTCACGTCGAGGGCGAAGCCGCTGTGCCCCACCCAGCGGATCTGCGCAGCGCCAGTGTCGAGCGACTGCACCAGGGGGGCCGGGTCGCGCACCTCGTAGACGCGCCAGTGGGCGTCGCTCCAGCGCGGCTCCAGGTAGGGCGGGTTGCGCAGGATCAGCCGGCGCTCGACCACCGAGGAGTAGTCGAGTGGCGCGTCGGGCAGCGCCACGTAGCGGATCGCGTTGTCGTGCAGCCAGGAGCGGTAGGCGCGGTCGGTGAGCGGTTCGTCGTCGTTGTAGAAGACGTCGTCGCGGGTCGTGTCGAGCTGGCGCAGCCAGCCCCGCGCCAGTTCGAACCCGGGCGCCAGGTAGGCCGACTCCCAGTGGTTCGCCGTCGGCGGCACCTCGATCCGGGCGGCGCGACCGTCGTGGCCGCGCAACCAGGAAGCCACCGGCGTGAAGTAGGTGGAGGCGGTGGACGGGTCGCCGACGCTGCGGGCGATCTGGCTGACGCTCGCGGTCAGCTGCCAGTAGAGGCCGCCGGCCAGCGCCAGGGAGAGCAGCAGGACAGACGCTCGCGAGAGGTGCGGGCGGTGGGCGAGCATGACCGCGGCCAGGATCGGTCCGCCGAAGAGCGCGCCGAGGCGGACAGCGTTGCCACCCATCGGGTTCGGCGCCAGCACGAGCACGGTCGCCGCCAGCACGTAGGCGAGGAGCACGCGCCGCACGCGCCGCTCCTCCGTCGCCAAGCCGCGGGTAAGGAGCAGCGCCCCACCGCACCAGAGCGGGATCGCCACATAGGAGGAGAAAGCGAAGGGGAACTGGCCGGATTCGGGGAAAGCGAGGTTGGGGACGAGGACCAGCCCGAGCGCCAGGCAGGCGACCCAGATCGCCGCCAGGTTGGCGCGGCGGTCGCGCGGCAGGATGCCGGCCAGCAGCACGCCCGCGAGGAAGGCCGCCGCGACGGGGCTCGACAGCGCACAAGCCGCTCCCGCGGCAAGTGCCGGCGCCGGGCGGCGCAGCTGCAGGCAGCGCAGGGCGGCGAGACCGCAGGCGACGCCGAGGGCGAACGTGAGCTGGCCGTCGGCGAGCAGGGTCACCACGCCGGCGGCGAACCAGAGCGTCGCCCAGCGGGCTGCCTCGCCCCAGTGATCGCGCACGAGGCGGTCGAAGAAGTAGGAGGAGGCGACGACGGCGAAGGTCCCGACCAGGCGCGGGCCGAGCAGCGCTGCCAGCGGCGGGAAGAGGACGCTGTAAGTGAGGGTGTAGTGGCCGCCGTACCAGCTGCCGTTCCAGATCGCGAGGCCACCGCGCTGGAACAGCTCGGTGCGGAAGACCTGGGCGGCGAGGTCGCCGACCTGCGGGTTCCAGGCCAGCATCGCGGCGGCCAGCGCGGCGCTGAGCGCCACGGCCGGAAGCCAGTCGGGTCGGAGGGTCCTGGACTGGGCCATGGGGGCGGCGCCAAGGATAGACGGGCGCCGTGCAACGATTTCAAGGATGAGCGAGAAAGTCCTGGTCGTGAGGTGCGGTCTCGTCCCCTACGAGGAGGCGCTGGTCGCCCAGCGCTGGCTGGAGAGCGCGCGCCAGGAGGGCGAGGTCCCCGACGTGCTGCTGCTGCTCGAGCATCGACCCGTCTACACGCGCGGGCGCCGCTCCACCGAAGAGGAGCTGCCGATGCAGCCCGAGTGGTACGAAATGCAGGGGATCGAGGTCCGCGACACCGACCGCGGCGGGCGGGTCACCTACCACGGGCCCGGGCAGCTGGTCGCCTACCCGATCGTCTCGCTGAAGCCCTACGACGACGACGTCCACGAGTACGTGCGGCGGCTGGAGCGGGTGGCGATCGAGGCTCTGGCCGAGCACGGCGTCCCAGCGGAGACGATTGAGGGCTTGACCGGCGTCTGGACGCAGGGCGAGAGGCCCGGCCCGGAAGCCGGCACCGACGCGGCACGCAAGATCGGCTCGATCGGCGTCCACGTCAGCCGCGGCGTCACCACCCACGGCCTGGCCATCAACGTCAACAACGACCTGCAGCCGTTCGAGTGGGTCGTCCCCTGCGGGATCGACAACTGCCGCGTCACCTCGCTCAGCCGCGAGCTGGGAGCCGAGCAGGACCTCGCCGCCTTCACCGAGACGGTGGTTGCCCGCTTCGGCGAGATCTTCGAGCGCGAGCCGGTGAGGACCGAGCCCGCGGCCCTGGGGCTCGACAGCGCTAGGCTCGGCGTCGCATGACGAGCCCTCCCGAGACGACGGCAGAGGCGAGCGAGACGGTGGAGCGCGTCCACGTCACCCGCTCGCGCGCCAAGCCGGGCGGGACGGCGGCGGACGCAGACGGCGCTGTCCCCTTCCGTCGCGCCCGCAAGCCGCCGTGGCTGAAGGTGCCGGCTCCCGGCGGGCCGACCTACCGGCGGCTGAAGTCGATGATCGGCAGCGACAACCTGCACACGGTCTGCGAGGAGGCCAACTGCCCCAACGTCGGCGAGTGCTGGGAGCGCGGTACGGCGACCTTCATGATCCTCGGCGACGTCTGCACCCGGCGCTGCGGGTTCTGCAACGTGAAGACCGGGGTGCCGACCTGGAACGACCCGCTGGAGCCGCTGCGCGTCGCCAACCAGGTGAAGAGGATGGGGCTGCGCCACGCGGTCGTCACCTCGGTCGACCGCGATGACCTGCCCGACTATGGGGCGAGCGCCTTCGTCGGCGTGATCCGCTCGATCCGGATGCAGGCTCCCGGCTGCAAGGTCGAGGTCCTCACCCCCGACTTCCGCGGCCAGGAGATGCCGCTGGCCAAGGTGATCCACGAGCGGCCCGACGTCTTCAACCACAACGTCGAGACGGTGCCGCGGCTCTACCCGAAGGCGAGGCGCGGCTCCAAGTTCCTGCGCTCGGCGCGGGTGCTGCGGATGGCGAAGGAGATGGGCGGCGCCGATGTCGTCACCAAGTCAGGGCTGATGGTCGGCCTCGGCGAGACCTTCGAGGAGATGGTCGAGACCTTCGGCATCCTGCGCGAGCACCGGGTCCAGGTGCTGACCGTCGGCCAGTACCTGCGCCCAACCGAGAATCACCTGCCGATCGAGCGCTACTGGCACCCGGAGGAGTTCGAGGCGCTCGAGCGCGAGGCCTACGCGATGGGCTTCGAGTCGGTCGCCGCGGGGCCGCTGGTCCGTTCCAGCTACCACGCCGATCAGAACCTGCCGCAGCCGGACGCGGCCACCGGGAGTTGAACTGGCGACTTTTTCCCGCATAGCGGGAATAAAGCGCCAGGCACTCGCGATCAGCCTGCCGGGCGCGGTGCCGGCTCGTCCCAGAGGCCGAAGCGGTCGCGCCAGTACCCGGTGAGGAAGATGTTGTTCGGGTCACGCTCGGCGCGCAGGCGGAGGAAGTCGTCCCAGCGCGGGTACTGCGAACGGAAGAAGTCGACCCAGGTGCGGTCTCCCGCCGGGTAGAGCGGCTGGAACTTGCCCCAGTGCAGACGGAAGGGGACCTCGGCTTCGCGCAGCAGCGACCAGAGGCCGGCGAACAGCGTCTCGGCCGGGTTCTCCTCGTTCTCGGCGAACCAGTAGGGATCGATCCGGAGGGCGCCGTCGCGCCACTCGTCCTCGCCGCTGCTGTGCGCGGCGTTGATCCAGAACCGCTCCGGCATCGCCGCGTAGAGCTCCCAGGCGTAGGTGCCGGTGCGGCGCATTGCCTCGGCCCCGTCCTTGCCGGCGGCGGTGAAGTAATCGCGCAGGAGCCCAAGCACTTCCGACGTGCGGGAGAGCGGGACCCAGGTCTCGGTGAACTCGGTTTGCATCAGCACGTCGCTGGCCTGGTTGTCCATCGGCAGGCCGTGCCAGCCCCAGTCCTGGAACGACTGCGGCTTGCCCTTTTCAGCGCCGTCTTTGTCGGCATCGAGCGGGACAAAGAGGTCGACGAGGCGGGGGAAGAACCCGGGCAGCTCGCGCTCGATCAGCGGTGCCGCGGGCTCGAGCAGGGTGATCGCCGCGTCGACGCCAAACTCGATCGCCGCTCCGAGCGCCCGCGCGAGCAGCTCGCCCACCTTGCCGAGGTCCTTGCGGCCAAGCAGCTCCAGCACCTTGTCCAGCTGGTCGAAGTCGTCCTCCAGCTTGGCCTTCGCCTTGGAAAGGTCGCCGAGGTTGCCGATGATCGTGAAGAGGATGCCGAAGAGGTGCTGCTGGGTTTCGGGGTCGTCGCCGAACTGGGTGTAGGGCTTGGGCTTGAACCCGGGCTCGGCGGCGATCCGCTTGGCCTGCCAGGTGAGCACGCGGTCGGCTCCGCGCTGCGGCCACCACTCGAGGCGGGCGAAGTCGGTGGCGCGGAGGAACTTCTCCAGCGAAGGTCGGCCTGGCCCGCCCTCGCCGAAGAGGTCCACCGGGCAGGTCTCGACCGTCGTCGTCGCCTCCTCTCCCTCGATGTCGAAGGCCTCGACGCACTCGAAGATGATCGTGGAGACGACGCCGAGCAGCCCCAGATTCGGGCACATCGCGTAGAAGAGGTCGGGGTCCGCGTCGTCGCGGGTCACCTCGTGCACCTCGCCACGGCCGTCGACGATGCGGAAGCCCCAGAGGTTGCGGTTGGCGGAGTGCTTCAGCGAGCCGCCGGAGGATCCGGTGGCGGTGAAACCGCTCACGGTCTGGTGGGTGATGCCGCCGGTGTCCTCCAGGGACCAGCCCTTCTCGGTCGCCAGCTGCCAGAGCAGGCTGGTCTCGAGGGTCGCCGTACCGGTGGGGTCGTTTGGGTCTTCACCCAGGTGAATGCCGGCGTCCGCCTCGACCAGCTTGCGCCCCTCGTCGCGTACCCGCCAACCGCGATAGCGGTCGAGCATCAGGTTGAGGTTCGGGCCAGGCGGGGGCGTCTGCACGTCGACTCGGTTGGGACGCGTACCGGCCGGATCGGTATAGACCGCGTCACAGGGAGAGTGCGCCGCGCCCCTCACCCGCAGCTGCCGGCCTTCCCGGTAGGCGACCTTGACCAGCTCGATCAGGTCCCGCTCAGAGGCGGGGTGGTGAAACCCGTCGGCATCCGACGCGTGCGCGGGTTCGCTCACGCCGGCGGCTGGGCGGGCGACGTCGGCCACAGCGTCTGCAGCACGCCGAGCGCGTTCTTCCACATCATTCGCTCGGCATTCTCGTCGCCGTAGTGCTCGCGCAGCGCCGCCTCGAGATGCCTCAGATCCGACATGTCCTTGAGTCCGCCCATGGTCGGTTTGATGAAGCCGTCGAAATCGGTGCCGAGGGCGATCTGCTCGTAGCCCCCCGTGATCTCCGCGATCTTGTCGATGTGTGTGTAGATGACCTCAAGCGATTCGTCGAGCGTCTTGGTGTAGTCGCCCTGCTTGCGGATCCCGTCGTTGAGCTGGTGCTGGGCCATGATCAGGCCAACGACTCCCTTGCGGCGCTTGATCTGAAGCACGATCTCCTCGTCGCACATGTACTGCTGCTTGCCGAAGCGATAGCCGGCATGGGTCGAGATCACCGGCACCTCGCTGTTGGGATCGACCTCGTCGAGCAGGGCGAAGGTCTCCCAGATCCCGCCTGGGTCCATGTGGCTGAGGTCGATGAGGATGCGGTTCTCGACTAGGCCGCGCACGACCGCCTCACCTCGCGGGGTGAGCCTGTCCTTGCCTCGCTGCGGGAAGACGAAGTCATAGATCGAGTCCGGCAGGAAGGGCAGCGCGTTTGCGTTGGTGGCCACCTGACGGAAGAAGAGGTGAGCGACGGTGACGTAGCCGACGCCTCTCTTTGCCAGCTCGGCGCAGTTGGCTTCGATTTCGGTGTCCGTGTCGCCGAGGAGGCAACCTCCCTCGACCGCATGAACCAGCGCCGTTGCCCCGGCGGCGATGCAAGCGTCCAGCTCCGCCCGGCCGTGGACCAGGCGCAGCTGCGAGCGGTCGTGCGTCGCCACCTCCTGCTCGACCGCTTCGATGCTCGCGATCAGGTGGGGGAAATAGCCGGCCTCCGGCGGCGCGGCGTAGTGGGTGTCCAGGTCCATCTCGTCGAACGGCCCGAGCAGGACCGACATCGCCAGCCCGACTCCGCCCTCGCGCAGGGTCTCGGGCGTGACCCGGTAGGTCCCATCCCAGCTCGGGTAGTTGCCGAGCCTGTTGGCGATTTTCAGGACCAGCGCCTGGATGCGGTCGCGGATCGTCGGCCCCGGCGCTTTCATCAACCTGGCCGTCGTCTCCGGGTCCATGTCATTGATCACCCGCATCGGGTAGTGCGCATGGAGATCGGCGATCATCGCGAGCACACTAAATGATGCTCGATTGTAAAGTCAAAGTGGAGCCAGCCGGGCTCGAACCGGCGACCTCCGCCTTGCAAAGGCGGCGCTCTTCCAGCTGAGCTATGGCCCCTCGCAAAAAGTGTAAGGCGAGCGGGCAGGGCTCGCCACGGCTTCAGTCGTCGAAGTCGAAGTCCTTGGGAGGCTTCTGCTCGAACCAGAGCTGGTCGTCCTCGGGAGCCTCCTCGAGGAAGTCCGGGGTCTCCTCGAGCACATCCTCCTCGTGCTTGCCCGGCGACTTCTCCTCCGCCTCCGGCTCGTCCTCGAACCCGACCTCCTCCTCGTCCTCGACCTCGCTCGGCGCCTCCAGCGCCTGGTTGAGCTCGTCGGAGAGCCGCTTCTCGTCCCAGAAGTCCTCGTCCTCTTCGTCCTCCTCGACCTTGACCTCGGCGACATCGTCGTCGAGGCCGGAGAGTGGATCGACCGGAGCCAGGCGCGGCTCTTCCATCTCCTCTTCGACCAGCTCCTCCTCGGAGGGCGCCTCGGGTTGCGAAGAAGCAAGCTCCTCCTCGACGTCGAACATCTCGGTCGGCTGCTCGGCGATCGCTTCGCGCTCCTCGGTGCTGGGACCGGTCGGCGCAGGCTCATGCTCCGGGATCGCCTCGTGTTCCATCGCCGGCGACTCCTCCTCGGCCGGCTCCTGCGGCTCGACGGCACTCTCCTCCGGCTCGGCGTGAGGCGCCTCCTGCAGGTCTGCGATCTCGGCACGCGTCGAGCGGCGCGAGGGCGGCTCCTCGGCGGCCTTTGGCGGCTCCTCCGCTTCCGGCGCCTCCGGCTGCTGCATGAATTCCGTTGGCGCCTCGGCGAATGGGTCGGGCGCCGCGGCCTCGTCTCCCGGACGCTCTGCGGCGCCGAAAGCCTCGTCCTCGAGTTGCTGCAACTCCGACGCCTCGGCGCCGTGCTGTCGCTTCAACTCCAGATGCTCTTTGATCGCGTCGTCGAGAATGCCCATAACGGTCCCGGGAACCTAAAGACTATGCGGTTATCCTTGTGCTTGCGAGGCCTTTGGGACGAACCTCCCAGCCCGCACGAGGGGCTATAGCTCAGCTGGCAGAGCGCCTGGATCGCACCCAGGAGGTCGGCGGTTCGAATCCGCCTAGCTCCATCGCTCGAAGTGCCTGCACGTGGGCATCTTCGCTTTTTCAAGCCCTTTCCAACCGCCGCTGAATTTGCGCTCCATTTCGGGCGCTAGTTGTAATTCCTAAGCACGTTGTTCATCCGGGTCTCCTTGGAGGCTGGAGGTGTCGAAGCCACCAGCACCAAGGAGATGACCGGATGAAGATTCACGCTAACGCGCCCCTCGGCCCGAAGGGCAGGGCGACCATGGTC
>DATIPC010000048.1:0-9774 GCA_035472395.1 Solirubrobacterales bacterium | reverse complement strand
ACCCAGCTGCAGGACGTCTCGATGGGGGGCCTACCGCTCGGATGCACCCCCGGCAGCAGCCTCAGCTCTCATCTCCTCTCCATCCCGGAGATCGCCATAAAAAGCGACGGCTCCTTCAGTGCGACGACGACTGACGAAGGCGTGCTCTTCGGCGTCCCGGCCAAATTCACCTACACCTTCAGCGGGCATTTCCACGGCTACACTTCCGCCGGTGTGGCAAGAGTCGCCGGCGGGGTCCGCGAGGACGTAACCTACGACAACGGCACCAAATACTCCTGCACCTCCAGCAACCTGTCCTGGTCGGCTCATTCCTGACCGCGACGCGCTCACCGCGACTGTTGTGGCGTCGGCTCCTGATGGGGCCGACGCCATAGTGAGGAGCGTGTGGTTTTCGTGAGTGCGGCGCTGGTTCGGCTGGGTTTGACAGAGATGCGCCGGGCGCTGTGGCAGAGGCGTAGGGCCGCTCTGCTTCTCGCGGTTGCGTTCCTCGCGGCCGGTTTTGGCGTCCTGGCCCACAGCAATCACCTGTTGCACCGTCCCGAGCAGCAGACGGTCGACGTGCGCTTTCAGATCCGAGGCACAGAGCGCTCCAAGACCGCGGGGGTGGCTCTCGTGTACATCGACGACGCCACGTTCAACTACCTCCGCAACCGGAACCTGCATGCGCGCTGGCCTTTTCCGCGCCGCTATGACGCTCGCGTGATCGATCGGCTGCAGCGGGCGGGTGCCAAGGTGATCGCCTTCGACGTTCAGTTCACCGAGCCGAGCGACCGCGTCGATGACAACGCGCTGATCGAAGCGATCGGCCGCGCGCGCAAGGTGGTGCTGAGCACGACCGAAGTCGGCCCGCACGGGGGCACCAGCGTGCTAGGAGGCAATGAAGTGCTGCGGCGGTTGGGTGCCCGTGCCGGCAACACGAGCAAGATCCCCGACAGCGACGGGGTTCTCCGCAACACGCAGTACTCGATCAACGGCCTGAAGAGCTTCGGTGTGGTGGTGGCCGAAGCGGACACCGGCCGCGCGGTGCCCCCGTCGCTCTTCGGAGGAGCAAGCAATCCGGTGCCGATCGACTACGCCGGGCCGCCCGGCACCTTTCCCTCGGTTTCGTATTCGCGCGTCTACAGCGGCCGTTTTCCGCCCGGTTTTTTCGCCGGCAAGATCGTGATCGTCGGGGCCTCGGCGCCAACGCTCCAGGACCTCCACCAGACGCCGCTGTCCGGCAGCTCGCCGATGGCGGGCCCGGAGGTCCTCGCCAACGACGTGGCGACCGTCCTTGCCGGAATCCCGCTGAGCAATGCGCCGAGCTGGGTGACGGTGCTCCTGATCGTTCTGCTTGCCCTCGTCGTCCCCCTCGCGGGGATGCGACTGGGGACGCTTGGCGTGGTCCTCGTCGCCCTTGGCACCCTCGCCCTCTGGTCGCTCGCGGCTCAAATCGCCTTCGACTCGGGCACCGTGCTCGACTACAGCGACCCGGCCGCCGCGCTGCTGCTCGCCACGCTCGGAACCGTGGTCGTCGGTCTGCGGGCCGACAGCCGCGAGCGCAAGCGGCTGCGGAACCTCTTCGCGGCCGACTCGACCGCGGTCGTCGAGGAGGTTCTGCACTCCACGGGGCCGCGCCCGCTGGAGCCGACGGCGATCATCGCCGGCTACAGGATCGAGGAGGCGATCGGGCACGGCGGCATGGGGGTCGTCTACCGCGCGACCCAGCAGGCCCTCGAGCGCACCGTGGCGATCAAGCTGATCGCGACCGAGCGCGCCCAGGACCCGGTGTTTCGCACCCGGTTCAAGCTCGAGTCGCGGTTGGCCGCCTCGATCGAGCACGTCAACGTCATCCCGGTGTACGAGGCAGGTGAGGACGACGGCCTGCTGTTCATCGCGATGCGCCTGGTCGAGGGGACCGATCTGGCGCAGCTGCTCGAGCGCGGCGGCGCACTGGAGGCGACCAGGACGGCTCGGCTCTTCGGCCAGCTCGCGGGGGCTCTCGACGCCGCGCACGCCCGCGGCCTCGCACACCGGGACGTCAAGCCGGCCAACGTCCTGGTCACGCTCGACCGGCCGGAGCACGTCTATCTCACCGACTTCGGCGTTGCCAAGCACGTCGGAGCGGGCGAAGGCGTCACCACGGCCGGTCAGTGGGTCGGCACCCTCGACTATCTCGCCCCCGAGCAGATTCGCGGCGAGGAGGCCGGTACCAGCGTCGACGTCTACGCGCTCGCCGGTCTGCTGCACCACTGCCTGACCGGAGAGGTCCCCTTTCCGCGTGACAACGAGGCGGCCAAGCTATGGGCCCAGGTCAACGCCCCACCGCCGGCGCCGAGCCGGCTGGTGCCGGGCCTCCCGCCCGCGATCGACGACGTGGTGGCCCGGGGGATGGCCAAGGATCCTGCCACGCGCTTCCAGACGGCCACGGAGCTGGCCCGTGCCTGCGCGCGGGCCTTGGGAGTGGCCGTTGAGGACCCACGCCCGAGTGGGTCCGCCGCCGGTGGGGGGCCGTACCGGCCACAGGGGGGATCTGCGCCCACCGTGATCTCTGAGTAGATCTCCGCTCAGGCGAGATCGCGCTGTGAGATCACGCCGAGCTGCAACGCGCACTCGGCGAGTCGGCCGCGCTTCTCGTTCTGCGCAAGCCCGCTCAACTCGAACTTCCCGAACAGCGCCCGCAGGTGCATCTTGACCGCCTCGACGCTGAGGAAGACCTCATCGGCGATCTGCTGGTTGGTCGCCGGTCTGGTGAAGTTGCCGCCGTCGCGGTAGGGACGGCAGAGCGCGACGAGGACCCGGCGCTGGGTCTCGGTCAGCTCCTGGAGCGCAGCCGTCTCGCCGGCGGCCACCGTCTCCTGCACGGTGGCCGGTCCGCCGGCTTTGTAGACGAGGATCGTCTGCCCGATCCGGATCCGGTCTCCGTCGCGCAAACGCCTACGGCCGTTGACGCGCTGGCCACTGACGTAGGTCCCGTTGGTCGAGAGGCCGTCGTCGAGAATCGCCCACTCGCCACCCAGGACTTGAAGCTCGGCGTGCAAGCCGGAGACCTCCGAGTCCCAGGCGATCGCCAGATCCGTCTCCGCTCGGCGGCCGATGGTACGCGCCTGCTCCCCGCCACCGATCGTGAACAGGGCAAGCTCCCCCTCCTCGCGCCTGAAGACGAGAAAGGGCTGGCCGGTCCGTTCGGCCGCGAGCAGTTCCTTCAGCTCACTCGGCGAGAGCGAGTGAGGGGCCAGCGGATCGCCGTCCTTGTTGGGTTGAGGCGCCATCGGTACCGGCTGAGAATGGCAGAAGCTCCCTCATCCTCTCTGGCGTAGGCTTGACAGCTACTTTATGAACAAGAAAGCTTGATCATTCTAAATTCTTGTCCAAAGGAGTCGAGATGATTTTCAGATACTTCTGCAAGCTGCTCGTTGCCGTAGCCGCGCTCGCCGCCCTCACGGCCTTGACGTCGTCTGTCGCGGAGGCGACAACGTCGCCGGCGCCGGGCTACGAACAGTTCGCGGGCTGCCCGGACCCGGGTGCGGTGCCGACGATCGCAACCTGCTTTCGCTCGGTCACCACCGGTGGGGTGCTGCAGATGGGGAACCTGGAAATTCCGATTGCCAAACCGATAACGCTGAGCGGGGGGATGACGGAAACCGGCAAATTCGTCTTCGGCTCGAAAGGCGGGCTCCTGCCGGCCAAACAGCACATCACGGGTGGTGTCGTCGGCCTTACCGGCTTCACCTGGCTCGTCGAATTCTTCGGCAGCGAAGCGCTGACCGCCTACGCCGTGATCGAACTTGCCTCCAACCCGGGCAACCAGCTGGTCGAACCGGTGTCGCTCCCGGTCAAAGTCCACCTGGTCAACTCGGTGCTCGGCAGCAATTGCTACATCGGATCGAAAACCGAACCGATCGACCTCGAACTGATCACCGGTACCACCAGCCCGCCGTCACCCAATATGCCGATCACCGGCGCGCCGGGCGAAACCTCGCTGACACCCAACAGCGTGACCGACGTCACCGGTGGGACCTATGTCGACAACTCGTTCGCCGCTCCCGGCGCGAACGGCTGCGTCCTCACCCTGTTCGGCTTCCCCCCGGAAAACATCGACGGCGAAATCGACGCCCAGACCGGGCTCCCAGCCGAAGCGGGAACCAACACGACGATCCAGGACTTCGACTCAGAATCCGTATCGGCGGCGCTCGTGTATCCGTAAGATAGCCCGATTGCCTCGGGCTCTCGTGAGCGATGGATACTTCTCTACGACGCCGACTGCGGGTTCTGCAAATGGATCATGTCCGGAATCCTGGCGTGGGACCGACACAGCCGGCTTCTGCCTCGCGCTCTTCAGAGCGGACAGGCCGAAGTGCTGCTGGGCGACCTTGGTCCCGAAGAGCGGCTTGCCTCGGTGCACCTCATATCGCCTGACGGCGAGCGACTCGCGGCCGGCGCAGCGCTGGCACCGCTCCTTCGATTGCTCCCGGGAGGAACCATCCCGGCTCTCGGGATCGCCCGGCTGCCTCGGCTCAGCGGCCGCGCCTACGGCTGGGTGGCGAAGCATCGGTCGCAGCTCTCGAGAGCCGTCCCCACCACGGTGAAGCGGCGCGCGAGCGCGCGGGTGAGCCGGGCGGAAGTCGAACGCCGCTAGCGTATGGATGGAGCCACGAATGAAACTCCCGAACACTGCGCACACCTCCCGGCCCTGGCGGATCCACGAGCTCACCCACGATTTCCGGCTCGAGGACGTGTGGGGGCTGTCGACGCCGGGTGGCCCGGACGACTTCCCCCGGCTGGTGCAGGGAATCGCCTCGGGCGATCCGTCGCATGGCTCCTCCCGCGCCGCCCGCACCCTCTTCGCGATCCGGTGGAAGCTCGGGGAGCTCTTCGGTTGGGACGATCCGGACGCCGGCCTCGGCTCCAGGGTGCCGACGCTCCGCGACCGATTGCCGGTGGATCTGCGCGAAACCGCCAGCCCCGGCTTCGACGCGCTCCCCTTCACCCCGCTGTATCTGCTCGACGACGAGTTTGCGGCGGAGATCGCCAACCGGACCGTTCACGGCGTCATGCATCTCGGCTGGGTCTCAGATGGGGCCGGTGGATATCAGTGCCAGATGGCCGTCTACGTGAAGCCGAACGGACTGCTCGGCAGCGCTTACATGGCCGCGATCAGGCCGTTCCGACACCTGATCGTGTACCCGCCGATGATCCGACAGATCGAGCGGGACTGGCGGGGGCGAGCCGGCGACCAGCCCCCGGCGCCCGCCTAGAGATCCAAACCTTGCAGGCGAAGTACGAGACCGGAGCTTGCCGGGGACTTACCGCAACGCGCCGATGGCGAATCGAGGGAGCGACCCTGAACGGTCTGCGGGGGGCCTCCGCGAGCCGGCTGCCGAGGCCGAGCCGCTGGAGGAGCACATCGAGATCCTGACCCGCGGCATCAATGACTGGCGTGGTCGCTCAGAAGAGCGGGTGCCGCGGAGGCGCCTCCCCGTCAGAGAAGACGAGGAACTGTCCCATTACAGATATGTGGGACCCCGGAGCGAAGAGCCGAACGACGCCGTCGAGGCCCAGCGGTTCCTGGACACGCTCGGGATCGGCTGGTTCCTCGCAATCCCAGCTCGGCGCCGCGACCAGCAGTGACCCGTGTGGCTCAGGCGTACAGCGCCTCGATCTCGGCGGCGTACTTCTCGGCGATCGGCTTGCGTTTGAGCTTCATCGTCGGGGTCAGCTCGTCGCCGCCCGGCTCCCAGGCTCCGTCGAGGACCTCGTAGCGCTTGATCTGCTCGACTCGTGAAAGGCGCTCGTTGGCGCGCGCCACGGCCGCCTCGATCTCGGTGAGGATCTCCGCGTCGCCCGCTGCGGCGCCGCGGACGGCGAGCGTTTCGGGTTCGAGCACGATCAGCGCGACGTTGTAGGGGCGGCGGTCGCCGATCGCGACCGCTTGGGCGATCAATGGCGACTCCACCTTCAGCTTCGCCTCGATGCCGGCGGGCGACATGTTCTTGCCCGCCGCGTTGATGATCAGCTCCTTCTTGCGGTCGACGATCCTGAGGTAGCCCTCCTCGTCGAACTCGCCGACGTCGCCGCTCAGCAGCCACCCGTCCTCGGTGAAGGTCTCGGCCGTCTTCTCGGGCATGTTGCGGTAGCCCTTCATCACGATCGGGCCGCGCACCATCACCTCGCCGTCGTCGGCGAGCTTCACCTCCATACCCGGCAGGGGCGGGCCCACCGTGCCGATCCGGATGTGGCCGGGCGGGTTCAGGGTCGCGGTCGCGCTGGTCTCCGACATCCCCCACAGCTCGCAGATTTCAATTCCGATCGCAAGGAAGAACTCAATCACCTCGGGCGGAGTGGGGGCAGCGCTGACGCCGAAAAACTCGACCTCGTCGAGGCCCAGCATCGCGCGGATCTTCGAGAAGACGAGCTCGTCGGCGCGGTCCCACTCAGCCTGCAGGTCGGCCGGGACCTCGCCGGTCTCATAGGCCGCGACCAGGCGCCCGCCGACCTCCATCGCCCACTCGGTCGCCTTGCGTTTCTCCTCGTCTCCCTCGGCGGCCATCCCGGCTTCCAGCGCCGCCTTCACTTTCTCGTAGACGCGCGGAACGCCAGCCCAGATCGTCGGCCTCACCTCGATCGAGTAGGCGACCATCTGGCGCGGGTCGGGGCAGCAGCAGATGCAGCCGCCGTACAGCATCTGCGCGTATAAGCAGCCGTAGCGATCGGCGACGTGAGCGCTCGGCAGGTAGGAGATGATGCGCGGGTATGGGCTGGGTGAGTAGACGGCGTCGGTGGCCCGCCAGCCGCTGACGAGGTTGTCGTGGGTCAGCTGCACGCCCTTGGGCGAACCGGTGGTGCCCGAGGTGTAGATCAGGCAGAGGACATCGTCGGGTTCGACCGCCCGCCAGGCGGTCTCGAAATCGAACTCGGGATCGCCCATCTCCTCCAGCTCCTCGATCGAGATCGTCCCCTCCGGCGCCTCGTCGCCGATGGCGACGACGTGCTCTAGGGTGGGGACCCGCCTGCGCGTCTCCAGCACTTTGTCGAGGAACTGCGACTCGGTGACCAGCACACGGTTCCCCGCGTCGGCGACGACGTACTCGATCTGCTCGGGCGAGGAGGTGTTGTAGACGGAGAAGCAGGTTGCGCCCAGGTGCATTGCGGCGCAGTCGGTGAGGAAGAACCCAGGACGGTTGCCCAGCATGAAGCCGACCGTGTCGCCGCGGCCGACGCCGAGCGCAGCGAGCCCCGCCGCTCGCCGCCGCACCGCCGCCGCGTACTCGGCAAAGCTCGCCTCGTAGTCGCTGTCCTTCATCCGCAGCGCCGCAGAGCCCGCGTGCTCCTCCGCGGTGAGCTGGAACGCCTCGCACAGGGTCGCGGCGGACAGCGCTTTGGGGCGGGTGCTCCCCCCGACCAGCGTGGTGTCGTCTGGCTTCACCTGATTCTCCCCTCGTCGTTGACCCCGACGAGCATGGTTTCGGATCGAGGCGTCTCATGCAAAGAGACCCGGCGGGGTGTCGGACAGCCGAGCCGATGAAATGGAACGCGCAGTGGTGCTACTCTTGCTAGATGAGCGCTAGCGGATTGCAAGCAACTTCCAAGCAGACGGAGCAGGTGATCTACGCCAGGGTCACCGAGCCTCTCAAGGCCGCGACCGATCGCTATGCCGCTGACCGTGGCCTCACTCTTGCCGGCGCTGTCTCCGAGCTCCTCGAAAGTGGGCTCGAGGCGGAACAGCGCGCGGCGCGAATCGCCTCGCTCGAGGGCCGGGTCGACAGGCTCGCTGCCGACAAGTCGACGTTGCAGTCCGAGCTCCACGGCGCTCGTGCCGAGCTGCAGGCGGTGGGGGCCCTCGGCGGTCGCGTCCGTCAGACCGTCGGCAACTGTCCGAACTCCGACTGCGAGCACCCGATCAGCGGCTATGACCTGCTTGCCACCGGCGCCTGCCCTCATTGCGGCACGGCGCTCAGCGGCCTCCTGCTCGGCAAGGAGGCGCGGGCCGACAGCCTGAACCAACAGGAGTTTCTCCTCTTGATCGGCGCCCTCGGCGCCCTCGTCGGGGTTGCCCTCTTAGCCGGAAAGGCCACTTGATCGGATGATCTCCAAACGCCACGAACGCATAGCTCGATTCGTCACCGAGACGCCGATCTTCGAACCCCTCTTCGGGACCGTCCCGCCGGCCTACCGGCAGCCCTACCCGACCGCGGAGCAGCTCGCCTCTGACCTGCTCGCCGATTCGGAGTTCGACGCGCTGCGATTGGGGACCTGGCTGCGCTCGCCCGATGGTGAGCTGATCGCCGAGGCGGTCGCCCTGGCGATAGATCCCGCCTTCCTGCCCGAGTACGATCTCGCCGTCGAAGCGCTCCGGCTCGCCGCGGCGATGAAATACGAAGGAGCCAGGCCCAAGCGCCAACTCGCCGCCTTCGGTCTGGCAATTTTGATCTTCGCCGTCGGTGCCGCTTCGCCCTCGGCTCGGCCCGCGGCCGCCTAGTAAGGCCAGCCCCACTCGCCCAATCGGACCTTCATCAGCCGCTTCTGAGCTATTTCTCTGGAGCTTCGGCTTCGGGTAGGCAGGGGAGTCGTCGAGTCCATCGGTCCGCCGGATCCGAACCCCTTTGGCAAGGCGGCCCTCGCAGTCACGATCAGCGCCCTCGTTCTTGCCTTGGTCGACGGTGCTTACGCTGCCGGCGCACTCACCGGCAAGCAGAAGAAGGAAGTCCGGAGGATCGCCAAGCGCCAGCCGGCAGGCCCGGAGCCAACGGCGCTCCCGGTGCGAAAAGGCAAGCAAGGCGCCAACGGCAAAGCTGGGGCTGCTGCCGAGGCAGTGCCCTCTCGGAACCTACACTGCGTAAATCCTTAAAAAGACGACCCGTAGCAAGCTGGGACGCCAGTCAGCCTCTGCGTTGCACCCGTCGCGAAGTAATAATCGTTGATCCAGTAAGTCATCTTTGAAGCGGGAAGAGACGACGTCCACTGTGCCAGGTAGTCCAGGAGGCCATTCGAAGTGGAAGCCTGACACTTGACCAGCGCTACGCTGCCAGCTGGCAACCCGGAGATCGGCGTCGTCGTTTGGGCCCAGACTCCGCCCGGCACCTGGGTCGAAATATCCTCACAGACGGTGGATCCCGTCCCCGCGAACATGACGTAGTACCTGAGCGGGGTTGCCGGAAGATGCGCTACCCCGGTGGGGTCCGGAATCCGAGGGGTCGCGAAGCCCTGCAGGCATGGGCCCCCAACTCCTCCTCCTGGCCCGCCATTCGGGGTCTCGACGCAACCAGAAAGACTCGCCGGCAGATATGCGGTAAGCCCGACCCCGCCGGTCGAGACGAATCCGCGCACCTGGATCCCTCGGCAACGCTCAACCGCCGCCAGCACAAAGCGAATGTCCGTGGTCTTGACGAGCCGATTAGCGAGAGCCTCGACGTTTCCGGTCAAGTAATGCCGGCCGCCGATGTTCACGAAACTCAGTGGACTCGCTTGTGCCGTTTGCGGTAGTACGCCAACGAGGCTCGCGATCACAAGCCCAAGCAGCACACCACGTCTGATCGCGAGTCGAAGTGCTATCCACATTTTCCTGGATCCCATGGTGAGATGCTACGGATACCCGGTACTAATCCTGCTCCCAACGACTAGAACTTGCGGTACGGACGAGTCTACAGCCAAGCATTGCGACGCAGGGTGATGGCTCCTATCCTGGGGCAATGTCTCGATTCGGGTGGGGATTCGTTGCCGTAACGATCACGGCGCTCCTGGCTGCCTCGAGCGCCTTGGCAACGCCGCAGCTGCCGGTCCGCAATAGCGCCCCGG
>DATIPC010000047.1:0-12198 GCA_035472395.1 Solirubrobacterales bacterium | reverse complement strand
GCCTCCGGCCGCAGCCGGTCGATTCTCGCCGCCAGCACGGTCTGCACGCTGGCCGGAACACCGCTGTCCTCAACCGGTCGCGCCAGCCGGTAGGCGCCGCGCTCGCCATCCAGGTTGCCGGCCTCGGCCAAGGCGCGGACGATCTCCTCGGCGAAGAAGGGGTTGCCCGCGGTGCGCTCGTGGATCAGCTCGGCGAGGCCGTCGAGCGAGCGATCCTCGCCCGCCAGGTCCCGCAGCAGCTCTCGGGTGTCGTCGGGGCCGAGGGGCTGCAGGGAGATCTCGCGGTAGTTCGGGGGGCCGCTCCAGCCCCGCGTGTACTCGGGCCGGAAGTTGACGACGACGAGCGTCTGGGTTTCCTCGACCGCGCCGAAGAGGTCGCCGAGCATGGCGGCGCTGCCCTCGTCGAGCCAGTGCAGATCCTCGATCAGGGTGACGACCGGCTCGCGACGGTTGGGCGCCTGGACCAGCCTGCAGACGATGCTCCGCAGCGCCCGTTGGCGCGCCTCGGCGCTGAGCTGCGGCGCCGGCCGGTCGGGATCCGGCACACCGAGGAAGTCGAACAGCACCGGCAGGTCGTCGGTGAACTCGGGGTCGAGCAGCAGCGCCCGCCCGGCGATCTTCTCGCGCACGATCCGCTCTGGGTCGGGGTCGGCGATGCCGAAGTAGGAGCGCAGCATCTGCAGCACCGGCATGAAGGGGATCTCCCGCCCGTGCGCCTGCGCCTGCGCTTCGAAGACCTCGATGCCGGCGCTTCGCGCCCGCTCGGCGAACTCGTGGCAGAGGCGGCTCTTGCCGACGCCGGGCTCGGCGACGATCCCGACCACCGCGCCCTCACCGGCCTTGGCCCGCTCGAGGCCCGCCTCCAGCGCCGCCATCTCCTCGCTGCGCCCGACGAAGCGGGTGAAGCCACGCTCGCGTGAGAGGTCGAGGCGGGACCGCGCCGCGCCGACGCCGACCAGCTCGAAGACCTGCACCGGCCGGCTCGCCCCCTTGATCTCGAACTCACCCAGGTCCTCCAGCTCGAAGAAGCCGTGGGCCAGCTCGGCGGCGGCCTCGGTCAGGTAGGCCTTGCCCGGCTCGGCCAACGCCTCCATCCGCTGCGCCAGCCCGACCGTGTGGCCGACCGCCGTGTACTCCCCGTCGCCACCCTCTCCGATCGCCCCGGCGACCACCTCGCCGGAGTTGATCCCGATCCGGGTCGAGAAGTTGAGGCCGTGCCTGCGGCGCAGCTCCGCCGCGTACTCGGCGATGTCGTCGAGCATCCGCAGCGCCGCGTAGCAGGCACGCCGCGCGTGGTCCTCATGGGCGACGGGGGCGCCGAAGACGGCCATGATGCCGTCGCCGGTGAACTTGTCGACGGTGCCCTCGAAGTGGTGCACCCCCTCGGCGAGGATCGAGAAGAAGCGGCGCATGATCAGCTGCCACTGCTCCGGGTCCTGCCCCTCCGCCAGGTCCATCGAGCCCTTGACGTCGGCGAAGAGCACGGTGACCTGCTTGCGCTCACCGTCCGCCTCGATGCGTTCCGCGCTGCTCACGGACTCCCAATCGTACGCTCCCGGAGCCACCTATACTGGCCCTCACAAACCGATTGACTGGTCAGTCAGCCAGACCGAAGGGACCCGAAGTGCGTGTAGCGGCAGTACAGCTCAACTCGACTGGCGACAATGTGCGCAATCTCGCCACGGCCGAGCGACTGGTGCGCGCGGCGGCCACCGACGGCGCCGAGCTGGTCGCCCTGCCGGAGAAGTGGAACCTGCTCTCCTCCGGCGAGGAGATGGCGGCGGGCGCCGAGGAGCTGGACGGGCCGAGCCTCGCCGCCGCCCGCGGTTGGGCTCGCGAGCTGGGGGTCCACCTGCTGGCCGGGAGCATCGCCGAGCTGGGTGGGGAGAAGGCCTTCAACACCTCGGTCCTGATCGGCGCCGACGGCGCCGACCTCGCGGTCTACCGCAAGATCCACATGTTCGACGTCGAGGCGGGGGGCGTCGAGTACCGCGAGTCCGAGCACGAGCAGGCCGGCGAGGAGATCGTCTCCGCACCGCTCGGCGGCTTCGAGCTGGGCCTCACCGTCTGCTACGACCTGCGCTTTCCCGAGCTCTACCGAATCCTGGCCGTGCGCGGGGCTCGCCTGATCGCCGTCCCCTCGGCCTTCACCGCGGCGACCGGCCGCGACCACTGGGAGGTCCTGCTGCGCGCTCGCGCGATCGAGAACCAGGTCTTCGTCATTGCCCCCAACCAGGTCGGTGAGGCCCCGCCCCATTACAGCTCCCACGGCCACTCGGCGATCGTCGACCCATGGGGTGCCGTTCTCGCCGAGGCGGGCGACGGGGAGGGCTTCGTCATCGCCGACCTCGACCTCGAGGCGCAGGAGCGGACCCGCGAGAAGCTGCCCTCGCTGGCAAACCGCCGCCCCGAGGCCTACCGCTGGCCGCAGCTCCTGGAGGCGCACGCCTGATGGCCTCCAAAGCGCCCCCGATCGACAAGCGCCGCCAGATCCTCGACGCGGCGATCCGCGTCTTCGCCCGTCAGGGCTTCCACTCGACCCGCGTCGCGGACATCGCCGACGAGGCAGGCGTCGCCTATGGGCTGGTCTACCACTACTTCAAGTCGAAGGACGAGGTCCTCAACGAGCTCTTCACCGAGCGCTGGTCGCTGCTGCTGACCGCGATCGAGGAGGCCGACGCCAGCCCGACCCTGGAGCCGCGCGCCAAGCTCGAGGCGGTCGCCGGCTTCATCGTCGACTCCTATCGCCACGAACCGGAGCTGATGAAGGTGATCATCGTCGAGGTCACCCGTGCCGCCAACTCCTTCGGCCGCACCCACCTGCCTGAGATTCGCCGCGCCTACGACTCGATCGCCAAGATCGTCGCCGATGGGCAGCAGTCGAACGCCTTCCGCCGCGACGTCGACGCCACCTTCGCCTCGATGTCCTTCTACGGAGCGATCGAGCAGCTGCTCTCGGGCTGGATATTCGAACTGATCCCGGCCTCCGACGCCGACTTCGAGGAGGCAAAGACTCTTGTCACCGCGACGATCTGCGACGGCCTCGAGCCTCGATAGGTAAGGTCGGGCGAAGATGGACAACGACATCGTCAAACGACTTGCCTGGAGCGGTCTGCTCGCCGCGAGCAGCGCCCTTGCCAGCATCGCCGCCACCAGGCTCGCCGCAATCGTCTGGCGCCGGGTCTTCGAAGAGGAGCCCCCCGAGTAGGGGCCGCGGCCGCGATGGTCGATCCAACCTCCACGCCGCCCCCGAGCCCCGAGGACCGGTCGGTCGCCGAGCTCGTCTTCGATGTCTCCGAACGCGCCTCCTCGCTCGTCCGCGAGGAGATCGAGCTGGCCAAAGCCGAGATCGGCGACAAAGTTGGCAAGATCCTGCGGGGCTCGGTCGTCGGCGTCGCGGCCGGCACCTTTGCCTTCCTCGCCCTGATCCTGATCATGGAGGGCGTGGCCTGGCTGCTCAACGAAGAGCTCTTCGACGGCAAGACCTGGCCCGGGTTCTTCATCGAGGCGGCGGTTTTCCTGCTGATCGCCGCCGCCGCCGGCCTCTTCGCCTACCGCTCGGTACAGGCGGGCGCGCCGCCGGTGCCCGAGCAGGCGATCGAAGAGGCGAAGCAGATCAAGAGCACGCTGGAAGGAGAGGGCGAGGCGCCAGCCTCGACCACGGCGGAGGTACCGAAATGAGCGCCAGCCCGGAACCCACCCGCCCCCCAACGACCGGCGTGCCCGGCCGCAGCCCGGCGGAGATCCGCCGCGACATCGACATGCAGCGCCAGGACCTCGGCCGCTCGGTCGAAGCCCTGCGCGGCCGCGTCGCCGAGCTGACCGACTGGCGCCGCCAGGTGCGCGAGCATCGCTCCCAGCTCGTGGTCGGCGCCGCTGTCGCTGGCTTTGCCATCGGCGGCCTGCTCGCCCTGCGCCGGCGCAGGTAGCTGGGGGCTCAGCTCAGCACTGACTTGCTGACGCTGCCAATCCCCAGGAGACCGGGGCCGACGTGGGCGCCGAGCACGGGGCCGACCTCGGAGACAAAGGTCGGCTCGCAGCCGAAGATCTCGCGGCCGTCCTCGACCAGGCCGGCGGCGGTCTCGTCGTCCTGGATGTGCTGGACGACCCAGCCGTCTAGACCGGACTCGTGGCGCTCGCGGGCGTAGCCACGCAGCCGCTCGATCGAGCGGGCGCGGGTGCGGACGCGCTCCACCGGGGTGATCTCCTCCTCCAGCGTCAGGATCGGCTTGATCTTCAGCGCCGAGCCGATGAAGGCGCTGGCGCCACCGATCCGGCCACCGCGTCGCAGGTACTCGAGGGTGTCGATCGCGAACCACATCTTCAGCTCCTCGCGGGCCTGCTGAGCGCGGGCGAGCGCGGCTTCACCGTCGTCACCCGCATTCGCAGCCGCGGCGGCAGCCAACGCGCACAGGCCCATGCCCCCGGCCGCTGAGCGGGAGTCGAAGACGTGGATGCGCTCGCCGCCCTTATCCTCCGCGATCAGCCGCTCTCGGGCCTGGTTGGCTGCCTCGAAGGTGCCGGAGATGCCGGCGGAGATATGGATCGAGACGACTTCGCGACCCGCCTCGAGCAGCGGCTCGTAGACCGAGGCGAAGTCGCCGATCGAGGGCTGCGAGGTCGTCGCACCCCCTTCGGAGGCACGCAGCCGCTCGTAGAAGCCGGCGAAGTCGGAGATCTCGCTCTCGCGCTCCTGAAGGCCGTCGACGGAGACGTAGAGGCTGATCCTCTCGATACCGCGCTCGGCGACGAGGTCGTCGGGAAGGTAGGCCGTGGTGTCGCAGACAACGGCGGTTGGGGGGCTCGGGCTCAAGGGGTGCGATTCTCTCAGACCGACCGCTACACTTTGTGAAGTGACCGAGACCGCAAGAGAGGCGATCACCCTCACCGACAACGCGGCCGAGAAGATCGGCGAGCTGTTGGGCGGACAAGACGATGCCGAGGGTCAGGCCCTGCGCGTCGCGGTCCGCGGCGGCGGCTGCTCCGGCTTCCAATACGCCCTTGCCTTCGACCGCGCCAAGGACGATGACCACGTCTTCGAGGTCGACGGCGTTGCCGTCGTCGTCGACAAGGTCAGCATGCAGTTCGTCTTCGGCTCCGAGGTCGACTACGTCGAAGGGCTGCAGGGCGCTGGCTTCCAGGTCAACAACCCGAACGTGGTTGCGGCCTGCGGTTGCGGCTCCTCCTTCCAGGTGAAGGACGACGCCGACGCCGCCCCTGCGGCTGTCTAGCCCGCCCGGCCGCTATTCGATCTGAAGCGGCGGTGACTGCGCCGGTGGTGCGGCTGGAGCTGCGGCGACCGCGGGCTGCTCGACCCCGAGCGCTTCGGCCAGCTCGCCGGACTCGAACATCTCCTCGACCAGGTCGGCGCCACCGATCAGCTCGCCGTTGACGTAGAGCTGCGGGAAGGTCTGCCAGTCGGAGATCTCGGCGGTCACCTCGCGCAACGGCTGCAGCGCGGGGAGGACGTCGATCGCGCCGTACTCGACGTCGATCGAGTCGAGCACCTGCACGACCCGCATCGAGAAGCCGCAACGCGGCATCTCCGGGGTGCCTTTCATGAAGAGCAGCACCGGGTTGGCGGCGATCAGCTCTTCGACTTTCTCCTTCAGCTGTGGATCGGCCATGGCCACAGACTAGCTACCCCGCGACCTCGGTCTTGATCGAGAGGGCGTGGATCTGCCCGTCGTCGAAGCGCTCCTTGACGGCGGCCTTGACCAGGCGGTGCTGCTCGATTCGCGAGAGACCCCCGAACTGCGCCGCCGAGACCGTGGCTCGCAGGTGGTCTCCGGCGCCGGTCTCGTCGACGACCTCGACCGAGGCGCCGGGCAGCGCCGCCGCGATCATCGCCTCGATTTCAGCCAAGTTCGCCATTGCGCAGCGATTCTACGAGGTGTGCGGTGACGGACTAGCATCGTTGCCATGGGATGGGAGGAGGTTCGCTTCGCGTCGGGTGACGGGCAGTGCGTCGGTCGCCTGTTCCGGCCAGAGGTCCCCGGTGGGGCTGTTCCCGGCGTCGTCATGGGTTCCGGCTTCTCCTGCGTGCGGGACCAGGGGCTCGACACCTTTGCCGAGCACTTCGCTAATGCGGGATTCGCAGCCCTGGCCTTCGACTATCGGCACTGGGGTGAGAGCCCCGGCGAGCCGCGCTCGTTGATGGACGCCGCCCGCCAGCGCGAGGATTGGCTGGCGGCAATCGCCCACGCTGGGGCGCTCGACGACGTCGACTCCACCCGAATCGCGATGTGGGGGTACTCGATGGGGACCGGCCATACCCAGTCGCTTGCGGCCAACGGCGCCGAAGTCGCGGCTCTGGTCAGCGTTGGGCCCCTGCTCAGCGGCAGGCGCAGCCTCCTTCATATCGGCGGTCCCCGCCACCTGGCCAGGCTGACCGCGGCGGGTGTCCGCGACGGGATCAACTCGCTGCGCGGCGCTGCGCCCTACCGCATACCGGTGGCCGGACAGCCCGGTGCGCTCGCGGTCATCAACAGCCCCGACGCGGTTCCGGGCTTCGCCGCGATCACCCCGCCGGACTCGACTTGGCGCAACGAGGTCTGCGCCCGCGTCGCCCTGGCGCCCCCGTACGGCCTGGCGAGAAAGGTGCGCCGGATTACCTGCCCGGCCCTCTACTGCGTCTTCGAAGCCGACGACGTCAACCCGCCCAAGCTGGGCAGGCGAGCAGCGGAACGCACTCCACGTGGCGAGTTGCGCGAATACCCAGGCGGCCACTTTGCCCCCTTCGCCGACGCCGTCTTTGATCGGCTCGTCGCCGACCAGGTCGAGTTCCTGAGCCGTGTCCTGGTGGGGCGACCGAGCTAGCCGGAGATCTTCTCGCCCAGCGTCTCGAGCATCTCCTCGACCCGGACGAACTTGACCCGGGGGCGGCCGTGGGGCTCGCCGCGGCCTACCTCGGCCTGGTCGATCGCCTGCCAGTCCTCGAAGCTGACGAAGCGCACGCCGCGCTCGGCGAGCAGGTCCTCGACCGCGGCAGGCTCGGGGTTCGCGGGGCTGAGGAGGGTCTGCGACTCGACGTCGGCGAGCAGGTGCCGGACGGTCTCCAGCGCATCTTTCTTGTTGGTGCCGATCACGCCCGAGGGGCCGCGCTTGATCCAGCCGGCCGTGTAGTGACCGACCTTGTGGCCGGAGTCGTGGGAGTCGAGCACCCGACCGCCCTCGTTGAGGATCAGGCCGCGCTTCTCGTCGAAGGGGACGCCCTCTATCGGAATGCCGGTGTAGCCGACGGAGCGCAGCACAAGGCCGCACTCGAGCTCTTCGCGCTCGCCGCTGTCCTTGGCCCGCAGGCTGCCGCCTTCCTCGACCAGCTCGTTGCGGCCGATCACGATCCTTTCGACCCTGCCGTCGCCCTTGATCTCGACCGGGGAGGCGAGGAAGCGCAGCACGATCCGCTGCCGTTTGCCCTCGGGCTCGCGCTGGGAGAACTCGCGCAGCGTCTCGACGTTGACGCGGGTCGTCTTGTTGGCCTCGTCGGACTCGAGATAGGCCTCGCTGGCGGGGTCGAGCTCGACCTCCGCCGGGTCGACGATCACGTCGGCGTCCTCCATCTCTCCCAGCTCCTTGATCTCCGGGTTGGTGAAGGCGGCCTGGACTGGGCCGCGGCGCCCCAGCACGACGATCTCGCGGATCTGCTTGCGGTCGAGCAGCTCGATCGCGTGGTCGGCGGTATCGGTCTGGCGCAGCTCGTGGTCGGTCAGGGCGAGCATCCGCGCAACGTCCATCGCCACGTTGCCGTTGCCGATCACCACGGCCCGCTCGGAGGAGAGGTCGAACTCTTCCTCGCAGTAGTCGGGGTGGGCGTTGTACCAGCCGACGAAGGCGGTGGCGGCGTGGCTGCCGGCCAGGTCTTCTCCGGGGATGCCGAGCCGGCGGTCGGTCTCGCAGCCGACCGTGAAGACGATCGCGTGGTAGAGCCGCTCCAGATCCTCGACCTCGATGTCGTGGCCGACCTTGACGTTGCCGAAGAAGCGGAAGCCCTCGCGCGCCGCCGTTTTCTCATAGACGCGGATTACCGACTTGATCTTTGGATGGTCGGGGGCGACGCCGCCGCGGACCAGGCCGAACGGCGTCGGCAGGCGGTCGAAGAGGTCGACCTGGGCGTGCGTGTCCGCGTCCTTGAGGATGTGCTCGGCGGCGTAGAAGCCGGAGGGGCCGGCGCCGACGATTGCCACGCGGATTGGGGTCTCGGGGGATCCGATCTGGGCCATTGGACGCGGAAGGATAGGGAACGCGGCTGGGCGGGTGTCTAGGCGGTGAGCAGGATGCCGCTGCACTGGGGGCAGACGCCGTGATCGAGCGTCGGCATCGCGTTGCGCCGGAAGAGCTCGAGCCGCTTTGCGGCCTCCTCGACCTCGACCCACTCACCCTCGACCAGGAAGCGGTCGCACCAGGCGCACATCGTGAGGAAGTCGTCGTCGCGGGGGGCGCGCGGGTCGAGCAGCGGCTGCGGCTCCTCCCACTGCTCCTCGGAGCGCAGTTGAGCCGAGAACAGCACCACCCGGCCGGTGCGGTCGGCGGCGATCCTGATGTCCATCTCGCGGCGCACGTCGGGGCCGTCGCAGCGGAAGGGCAACTCGACCTCCCGGACGCCTTCGCGGATCCGCCGCAGCAGCAGTCGCTGCAGCCTCTTCACGTCATTGCCGGCGACGAAATCCCAGAGCGAGCGGCCCAAGCTGGCTCCGGCCCCGTCCCAGCCGTTCTCCTCGGCGAAGCGGTAGTAGTCGTCATCGACCTTGATCAGGCGATCCTGGTCGTCGATCGCGTAGCTGAGCGTCTCAATGGCCACTTCGCGACCGATTATCGGTCATATCCCGGTACCGCTGAAGACCTTGAGTATTTACAAGCCCGCGGTCGCGGCGACGCTGGCGCTGCCGTCGAGCGCGTCGAGCGCCCTTCGCGCTGACATCGCGACGCAGGTGAAGATCGGCGTCTCGCGCTCGGTGTAGGCGCTGGACTCGGTCGGCCGCAGCTCTTGCACGAGGTCGAGGAACTCGCCGGGATCGTCGCCCTCGAAGGCGACGACGAACTCCTGGTCGTCGAGACCGAAGGAGTAGGAGGTGTTGATCGTGATCTCCGGGTGGCGGCGGCCGACCTCGATGTGACTTTTCATGATCCGCTGCCGCTCCTCCGCCTCGAGGCCGTACCAGCGACGCTGCTTCACCATCGGGTAGAGGAAGAGGTACTTGCGCTCCGATACGCAGATCTCCGGTCGCGCCCCCTCGTCGGAGTAGGGCGAACGCTTGGTCATCGAGAGGAAGGAGTGGGGGGTCTCCGCCCATTTCGCCAGGCCGCTCTGCCCGAGCACGACGTGAAAGGTGTGCAGATCCTCCAGGTTGGCGCTCTGGCTGAGCAGAACCAGGTCGACGTCGCCGCGCGTGCCTATGGTTGAGTAGGCGCGCAGCGAGCGGTCGAGGGCGAAGTCGTCGCAGGCCGCGAGAAACTCCTGCTTGTCGGCGGCGCGAAGCGAGGCGTCGCGGCGGCGCCACTCGGGATCAATCTTGAAGAACGTGAACTTGGCGAACGTGCGGTCGGCCATCGGGGTCACGATAGCGGTGGTCCTCGCCTGCTTAGTGGGAGGGGCGGGCCTCGGGCAGGGGGTTCCGCTTAACTTTTTCGGTGAGGCGCTTGCCGCTTCGCCCGGTCGCCACGACGAAAAAGTACAAGACGCTCCACCCCCTGCCCAAGTCCCGCCCCCGACTGCGGTAGGCGGTCAGCAAGCGGCGTCGACCCCGACTGGGTCGGTTCGACATGGATCGACCCGGGCGGTGCTCGCGTGGTTGCCGCGGGACACGACGGTCAAGGAGCTTGCTGGGCTCGGGATGGCGCCGGGGCTTCTTTCAGCTGGATTGGGTTCGGTGCCCGCGGAGCAGACCTACTTGGACATCACGCAGGGAAATCGGGTCTTCGACTCGCTCTACGACGGGAAGCTTCCGAGTTCCACACGCTGCGGCCCGGACTTCTGGCGAGCTGTGGATCAACGGGCCGACTCTGCACCTGCCGACATCGTCCCCGGGCTGCTGTTTTCGACCCTCGAAGGGGCTGGGATGAGGGTGCGGGTGGGGGCCGGAACGTCTTGTACTTTTTCGTCACCGGCCGACGGGCGTCAGCAGCGGATGGCCCCATCGAAAAAGTTAAGTGGAGGCCCCCACCCGCACCCTCCCAACGCATTCGAAGTTCGCAGTTCAACTCTGACCCGCCTGTCGTCGCTAGTCCGGAGCCTGCGCGGCAACGATCTGCTGATTGCGATCGAGCGGCCGCCGCCGGCGAAGAACGAGGCGTTGGCAATCGGGATCGCCGGCCGGGGATTCGACGGCAACCTGACCTCGGACAGCACCCGGACGGACGGCTATGTGCTCTCTACCGACGTCGCGCCGACGATCCTTCGCCGCTTCGGCCTTTCGGTGCCATCAGAGATGTCGGGGCAGCCAATTCGTGCCGAAGGGGCGGTCGACGCGGCGGCGGTGGAATCGCTTGGCGACCGCCTTGCGGTGATCTCGGAGCGACGCGGGCCGGTGATCGGACTGGGGCTGGCGATCTGGCTCGGCGCCCTCGCCCTGGCCATTGGAGCGACACGGGGGAGGGCGGCACGTTTCGGCGTCAGGCTGGTTGGGCTGAGCGTTATCTACCTGCCGCTGGTGCTCCTGCTCGGGGGCGCTCTGGAGCCCAGCCAGGTGGTCGAACAAATGCTGACGATCGCTGGGGCGCCGTTGTTGGGGCTATTGACGCTGGCCGCCCTCGGTGGCTACCGGGCGCTTGCGGTGGCCAGTGGCCTGACCGTGCTCGCCTACGCCGTCGACATGGTCGCCGGCTCGCCGCTCACCTCGCTTTCGCTGCTCGGCCCCAATCCCGGCCTCGGCGTGCGCTTCTACGGGATCGGCAATGAGCTGGAGGCACTGCTGGCGGTGCTCGTCGTCGCCGGGACGGGAGCGGCGCTGACCGGGTTCGCCCCGCGCCTGAGGTCCAGGCCTGCGGCGGGCACCTTCCTCGCTGCCGGGTTGCTCGCCACCCTTGTCTTCGCTGCGGGGCGCTTCGGCGCCGACGTCGGCGCCGCGATCGTCCTGCCGCTGGGCAGCGCCGCCGCCGCCGCCGCGATCGGTGCACGTCGTCGGCGGATCGCCCTGCTCGTCGTCGCGGCGCCGCTGGCGGCGCTGGCCCTGCTTGCGCTTGCCGATCTTCTCAGCGGCGCCAACGCCCACCTGACCCGCTCGGTCCTCGACGCAGGCGGCCTCGGCGATCTCGCCGACGTCGCCCAGCGCCGCCTGCAGCTCTCCGCCCACAGCTTCGCGCGGCCAATCGTCTTCGTCTTCTTGCCCCTGATAGCCGTCGTTGGGGCCGCGGCGGTCGCGCGACGGGACGTCATTGCCGCCTGGCTGCGCGGCTGTGCGGCGATGCGTGCCGGTCTGATCGGCGCCCTGGCGGCGACCGTTGTCGGCACGCTCGTCAACGACTCCGGCGCCCTGCTGCTCGAGGTCGGCACCGCATACCTGCTCGTCTTCGCCGCTTTCGCCTGGGCCGAGAGCGACCGCCCCGCCAGACAATCGTATTCGCAGTCAAAAAGTTACACTTCGGTGTCACACACGCGCGGAAATTTTCCCTAGCCTGGAGGACATGGAGGCAATGAGGCAGAGCTGGACAGACGACCGTCTCGACGATCTATCCAGCCTGATGAACGAGCGCTTCGACCACGTCGAAGCAGAGATGGACCAACGTTTCGGTCGAGTCGAATCGGAGATGAGGGGACTGCGCACCGAGATGATCGACAACAATCGCGAGCGGGCCGCTGAGTTCATCGCCCTGCAGCGCACCATCATCCACGCCGGAGTCGCAATGTTTGCCGGCATCATGGGCGTGATCGCCGCCATCGTCGGTGTTGTGATCACCCAGCTGTAGCCCCGCCCCGGCTTTGCGGGCGGGGCCGGAGCATCCATTAGGCTTGTTGCCCGTGCGTATTGCTCTCGTCTCGCCATATTCCTGGAGCTACCAGGGCGGCGTGAACCGGCACGTCGAGGCTCTTGCCGAGGAGTTTCTCGGTCGCGGCCATCACGTGCGCGTGCTCGCCCCGGTCGATCCCCCCGACCGGCTCAGCCGCGCGCTTCATCGCGCGCCCGCGGAGCCGCGGGAGATTCCCGACTACCTGGTGCCGATGGGTCGCACCGCAGGGTTCGGCGCCAACGGCGCGGTCTC
>DATIPC010000046.1:0-30429 GCA_035472395.1 Solirubrobacterales bacterium | reverse complement strand
GTCGTTGACGAGGATCACGTCGCGGTCTTCGAGCTGCACCGAGCAGGTGAATTGCCCCGAAACGACAGGGCAGGTTTCCGACACAAGCGGCGCCGGGCCGATGTTGGCGTTGTGCGCGATCGACCCCACCGAGTAATGCAGCCCACGGGCTTCGAGATCGCTTTCCAGGATCGCGAGGAAGTCGTAGCCGGGGGGCGGGCTCACACCGGCGGTCGTCCATTTCGTGACCTCCTGCAGGCCGATCAGGTCCGGGCCCTTTTCCTGGATCTCGTCGGCGATCGCTTCGGCGCGCTGCGGGAAGTTCGTGTACTGCACCGTCGCGTAGATCCGGGCGACTGCTGCGACGAATTCTTCCGGGGTTTTCGCTTCGAGCGCCGGCCCGAGGCTGGAGCCCAGATAGAGGTTCTGGGTCATCACGGTCAGGTCGCGCTTGTCTTGGCCGTGGTGGCCTTGACCGTGGTGGCCGTAGTGGTGGTGGCTTACGGCGGGATGGTGGCTCGCGGGGTGCGAGTGGCCGTAGCCCTTGCCGTGCGCAGCCGCCAGGCCGGGGAGCAGCAGGGCTAAGGCGAGGATCAGTGCTGCCGTGGTCGCCACCAGAAAGGGGCGGCGAGCCGGCGTGTGGACATGGCTCAAGGCATTCCTCCTAAATCCGTGGATTGGTCGAGGCGCCTCCCTCATGTGCCCGCCCTTACTGCGCGCTAAACCAATATAGGGCCAATCGACAAAGCGGTTTGAAATCTGCTGAAGATCTGCCATACTGACGCTTAGATTTTTAGAGTCCGCTCGGCGGCTCTCATCCAGTCAAGACGAAACCCCTGGAGGTACGCACGAAGTGGGAAAGACGATCGGGATCGACCTGGGCACGACCAACTCCTGCGTCGCCGTGATGGAGGGCGGCGAGCCGACCGTTCTCGAGAACGCCGAGGGCGGGCGAACGACCCCATCGGTCGTCGCCTTCACCGATTCGGGTGATCGGCTGGTCGGCACCGTCGCCAAACGCCAGGCGGTGATGAACCCCGAGAACACGATCTTCTCGATCAAGCGCTTCATGGGCCGCAAGGAGGCGGAAGTCAAAGAGGAGGAGACGATCGTCCCCTACGCGGTCGTCGCCGGGCCCAACGGAGACGTGCGGATCGACGTGCGCGACAAGCAGTACAGCCCGCCGGAGATCAGCGCGATGATCCTGCAGAAGCTGAGGACCGACGCCGAAGCGAAGCTCGGCGAAGCGGTCGACAGCGCCGTGATCACCGTCCCCGCCTACTTCAACGACGACCAGCGGCAGGCGACCCAGGACGCCGGCAAGATCGCCGGGCTCGAGGTGAAGCGGATCATCAACGAGCCGACCGCCGCCTCGCTCGCCTACGGGCTCGACAAAGGCGAGGCCGACCACACGATCCTCGTCTTCGACCTCGGCGGCGGCACCTTCGACGTCTCGGTGCTCGAAATCGGCGACGGCGTCTTCGAGGTGAAGGCAACCGCCGGCGACAACCACCTCGGCGGCGATAACTGGGACAAAGCGATCGTCGAGTGGCTGGTAGCCGAGTTCAAAAAAGACCAGGGCGTCGACCTCGCCGCCGACAAGAACTCGCTGCAACGCCTCTACGAGGCGGCCGAGAAGGCGAAGATCGAGCTCTCCTCGGCGCAGGAGACGCAGATCAACCTTCCCTTCATCACCGCGGTCGAGGGCCAGCCGAAGCACCTCGACATGAAGCTCAGCCGCTCGAAGCTGAACGAGCTGACCGCCGATCTGCTGGACCGTGTCGTCGGCCCCGTCAAACGGGCGCTCGACGATGCCGACGCGACGATCGACCACGTCGTGCTGGTCGGCGGCATGACGCGGATGCCAGCGGTCCGCGAGAAGGTCAAGGAGCTGACCGGCAAGGACCCGCACCAAGGTGTCAACCCCGACGAGGTGGTCGCGGTCGGCGCCGCGATCCAGGCCGGCGTGCTGGCCGGCGACGTCAAGGACGTGCTGCTGCTCGACGTCACCCCGCTGACGCTCGGGATCGAGACCAAAGGCGGCGTGATGACGAAGCTGATCGAACGCAACACGACGATCCCGACCAAGAAGTCGGAGACCTTCTCGACCGCCGACGACAACCAGCCCTCGGTCGAGATCCACGTGCTGCAGGGCGAGCGCGAGATGGCAAGCGGCAACAAGAGCCTCGGCAAGTTCCAGCTGACCGGGATCCCGCCGGCCCCCCGCGGCCTGCCGCAGATCGAGGTCACCTTCGACATCGACGCCAACGGCATCATCCACGTCACCGCCAAAGACCTGGGCACCGGCAAAGAGCAGAAAATTGAGATCAAATCCGGCTCCGGCCTCTCCGACGAGGAGATTCAGGGCATGGTCTCCGACGCCGAGTCCCACGCCGAGGAGGACCGTAAGCAGCGCGAGCTGGCGGAGGCCCGCAACCTCGCCGAGAACGCCGCTTACCAGTCCGAGAAACAGATCGAGGAGCTGGGCGACAAAATCGAGCCCGCCAACAAAGAGGAGATCGAGGCGGCGATCAAGGAGGTGCGCGAGTCGCTGAGCGCCGACAACGGCGAGGAGATCAGCTCGAAGACCGAAGCGCTGACCGCGGCGATGACCAAAGTGTCGGAGCAGATCTACGCCGCGGCTCAGGCAGAGGCCGCGGCTGCGCAGGACGGTGCCTCCGGTGACGGCGACTCCTCCTCTGAAGACGAGGAGGAGGTCGTCGACGCTGAGGTGGTTGACGAGGGTGACGACAAGTGAGGCCGGATCAACAGGACGTTCCCGGGACCAACGAGCCCCGGCCCGCGGGTCCTGAGGGACCGAGCCCTCAGCCGGCGGGTCCTGTCGTGGAGGGCAGCCCTCCCGCTTACCCGCGGGAGGGACAACCCTCCACGCCACCCGCGGGAGGAACCTCTGCCGAGGGCTCAGCTGATGAGACCCGAGTCGAGCAGGACCTCGATGCCCTGCTGACGGACACCCAGCGCGAGCGAGATGAGTACTTGGATCTCGCCAAGCGGACTAAAGCTGACTTCGAGAACTTTCGTAAGCGGATGACGGCTGAGGTTCTGGCTGCTGGCGGGCGGGGGAAAGCTGAAGTGCTGCGGGACGTTCTCCCCGTGCTCGACGACCTGGAGCGGGCCCTGCAGGCCGAGGGGCTGGATCCTGAGGGGGACTCGCCCGATGGGCTGGCCCATGGCGTCCTTCTCGTCTTCCGCAGCCTTCGCGACTCGCTGGCGAAGCATGGGATCGAGGCTGTCGATCCGACCGGGGAGAAGTTCGACCCGACGCTGCACGAGGCGCTCTCGACGCTGCCGGCCGACGGGACCGAGTCGGGCACGGTGGTCGAGACGATGCAGAAGGGCTACCGCCTCGGCGAGCAGCTGATCCGGCCGGCCCGCGTCGTGGTGGCGGAGTAAGGGGCGCTCTTGGCGGAGGATCTCTACAAGGTTCTTGGGGTTTCGAAAAAGGCCTCGGATGACGAGATCAAGAAGGCATATCGCAAGCTTGCCCGCAAGTACCACCCGGACCGCAATCCAGACGACCCGGCGGCCGAGGAGAAGTTCAAGGAGGTTCAGGGCGCCTACGACACGCTCTCGGACCCCGAGAAGCGCGAGCAGTACGACGCCGGTGGGATGTTCGGCAGCTTCGGCGGGCCCGGAGGACCCGCTGGCGGGCAGCCGTTCGGCGGCGCCGGTGGCGGGTTCGCCGGCGGCGACTTCGGCGACATCCTCTCCAACATCTTCGGCCGCGGCGGGGGCGGCAGGGCGCAGCCCGAGCAGCAGCGCGGCCGCGATCTCGAAGCCGAGGTCAGCCTCAGCTTCGACCAGGCGGTCAACGGCGCCCAGGTCAGCGTCACCGTGCCAAAGGCCGAGCGCTGCACGACCTGCCACGGCAGCGGCGCCAAACCCGGCACCAGCCCGGTCACCTGCCCCCGCTGCGAAGGCCGCGGCATCGACGCACAGAGCCAGGGCTTCTTCTCGATCAGCCAACCCTGCCCGCAGTGCGGCGGGGCTGGGCAGATCATCGAGGAGCCCTGCCCAACCTGCGGTGGCTCCGGCCTGACCCGGCAGACGAAGCGCTACAAGGTCAACATCCCGGCCGGGGTCAAGGACGGGGCACGGATCCGCCTCGCCGGCAAGGGCGAGGCCGGCCCCCGCGGCGGCCCGCCGGGCGACCTCTTCGTGACCACCCGGGTCGCCGCCTCCCCCGTCTTCAAACGCCTCGACGGCGGCAACCTCGAGGTGACCGTGCCGATCACGATCGCCGAGGCGCTGAGCGGGGCGACGATCGAGGTGCCGACCCTGGACGGGACGAAGAAGATCAAGGTCCCCGCTGGGACCAGGCACGGCACGGTCCAGCGGCTGCGTGGAGAGGGCCCGCCGAAGCCCCGCGGCAAGGGCCGCAGCGACATCCGCTACCGGCTCGAGATCGACGTTCCGCAGGAGTTGACCGAGGAGCAGCAGGAGGCGGCCGAGAAGCTGGCCGAGGCGCTCAACGGCTCCGAACCCCGGGCGGAGCTGCTGCGGAGGGCGGCGCGATGAACGCAGCCGACCTTCACCACACCCCAGTGGGGTCAAAGTCGGATACGGCCGGAAGATCGTGAACGCCAGGCGGGAAAAAGTCGAAGTCTCAGTGGATGGCGGGCGCGGGGTCTTCATGATCTCGGTCGCCGCCGAGCTCGCCCACATGCATCCCCAGACCCTGCGCATGTACGAGACGCGCGGCCTGATCGAGCCGCAGCGCTCGGCAAAGAACACGCGGCTCTACTCGCAGCGCGACGTCGAACGGCTACGGCACATCCAGCGGATGACCTCCGAGGGCCTGAACCTCGCCGGGGTCGAAATCGTCCTTGAAATGGAAGCCGAGGTCGAGCGGATGCGCTCCAAGCTGGAGCGGATGCGGCGCCACGCCGCCGAGCTCGAACGCCGGATCTCGAGGGAAGGACTCTGATGCAACCGGACAGATTCACCGTCAAGTCCCAGGAAGCGGTTGCCGCCGCCCAGCAGCTCGCCTCGCAGCGACGCAGCCCGGAGGTCGCGCCCGCCCACCTGCTGATCGCCCTGCTCGAACAGGACGGCGGCCTGGTCGTGCCGATTCTGCAGAAGCTCGGCGCCGACGTGGCGGCGATCGCGTCGCGGGCCAACGGCGTCGCCGAGGCGCTGCCGAAGCTGGGCGGCGACGAGCAGCCCGAGGCGCGTCCCTCCTCGGCGCTGATCAAGACGCTGCAGGGGGCCGAGAACGAGATGGCCAAGCTCGGCGACGAGTACATCTCGACCGAGCACGTCCTGCTCGCCCTGACCGACAAGGCCTCCGGCGTGGCCGACGTCCTCCCCGACCGCGGCTCGCTGGAAAAAGCGGTCGCCGAGGTGCGCGGCCCCCACAAGGTCAACTCGCCCAACCCCGAGGACAGCGTGCAGGCGCTGGAGAAATTCGGCCGCGACCTGACCGCGGATGCGGCGGCGGGCAAGCTCGACCCGGTGATCGGCCGCGACGAGGAGATCCGCCGCGTGATCCAGGTCCTCTCACGCCGCACCAAGAACAACCCGGTGCTGATCGGCGACCCCGGCGTCGGCAAGACGGCGATCGTCGAGGGCCTGGCGCAGCGGATCGTCGACGGCGACGTGCCGGAGAGCCTGCGCGACCGCCGCGTGATCGCGCTCGACATCGGCTCGCTGCTGGCCGGCTCCAAATACAGGGGTGAGTTCGAGGAACGGCTGAAGGCGGTGCTCTCGGAGGTGCAGGACGCGGCGGGCCAGATCGTCCTCTTCCTCGACGAGCTGCACACGATCGTCGCCGCCGGCGCCGCCGAAGGCGCGGTCGACGCCGCCAACCTGCTGAAGCCGATGCTGGCGCGGGGCGAGCTGCGCGCGGTCGGCGCGACCACGCTCGACGAGTACCGCAAGCACATCGAGAAAGACGCGGCGCTGGAGCGGCGCTTCCAGCCGGTGCTCGTCGGCGAGCCCAACATCAACGACACGATCGCAATCCTGCGCGGGCTGAAGGGGCGCTACGAGGGCCACCACGGCGTCCGCATCGCTGACTCGGCGATCGTCGCCGCGGCGACCCTCTCCGAGCGCTACATCGCCGACCGCTTCCTGCCCGACAAGGCGATCGACCTGATCGACGAGGCCGCTTCGCGGCTGAAGATCGAGATCGACTCGATGCCGACCGAGATCGACGAGGTCGAGCGGCGCGACCAGCAGCTGGAGATCGAGCGCGCCGCGCTGAAGAAGGAGAAGGACGACGCTTCGAAGGCGCGCCTGGAGGCGATCGAGGGGGAGCTGGCCGAGCTGCGCGAGCGCTCCGGCGAGATGAAGGCGCGCTGGCAGAACGAGAAGGAGGCGATCGAGGCGATCAAGGAGGCGAAGGCGCAGCTCGAAGAGGCCGAGCGGGAGGCCGAGCGGGCCGAGCGGGAGGCCGACCTCGAGGCGGCCGCGAAACTGCGCTACGGCGACATCCCCGAGCTGGAGAAGACCGTCGCCGAGGGCGAGGCGCGGCTGGCCGAGCTGCACGCCGAGGGCGGCTCGATGCTGGCCGATGAAGTGACCGAGGAGGACGTCGCCGAGGTGGTCGCCAAATGGACCGGGATCCCGGTCAGCCGGCGGCTCGAGGGCGAGATCGAGAAGCTGATCCAGATGGAGGAGCGACTGCACGAGCGGGTGATCGGCCAGGACGAAGCGATCGCCGCCGTCTCCAACGCGCTGCGCCGCTCCCGCGCCGGCCTCTCCGATCCCAACCGGCCGATCGGCAGCTTCCTCTTCCTCGGCCCGACCGGGGTCGGCAAGACCGAGCTGGCGAAGGCGCTGGCGGAGTTCATGTTCGACTCCGAGCAGGCGATCGTCCGCCTCGACATGTCCGAGTACATGGAGAAGCACACGGTGGCGCGGCTGATCGGCGCCCCGCCCGGCTACGTCGGCTACGAGGAGGGCGGGCAGCTGACCGAGGCGGTCCGCCGCCGCCCCTACGCCGTGGTCCTGCTCGACGAGATCGAGAAGGCCCACCCCGACGTCTTCAACACCCTGCTGCAGATCATGGACGACGGCCGGCTGACCGACGGCCAGGGCCGCACCGTGAGCTTCACCAACACGGTCCTGATCATGACCTCGAACGTGGGCAGCGACCGAATCGTCGCCGAGTCGGTCGACGAGAAGATCCGCGAGCAGATCGAAGAGGTGCTGGCCACCACCTTCAAGCCCGAGTTCCTCAATCGGATCGATGACACCGTGATCTTCCACCGCCTCTCCAAGGCCGACATCGGCCGGATCGTCGAGCTGCAGGTCGGCCTCCTGATCGGCCGCGTCCGCGAGCGCGGGATCGAGATCGAGCTGACCGCCGACGCGCGGACGCTGCTCGGCAATCTCGGCTACGACCCGACCTACGGCGCCCGGCCGCTGAAGCGGGTGATCCAGAAGCAACTGGTCGACAAGCTCGCCCTGAAGATCCTCGAGGGCGAGTTCGGCGAAGGCGACACGGTGAAGGTCGATGCCGCCGACGGGGAGCTGGTCTTCAAGAAGGCCGCCGAGGCCGCTCTTATTTAGCCGCACCTGAGTTTGGACTGGTACGCAGGGCGGTCCAGAGGCCTGGGATTCGCAATCCAGGCATCGGGGCTACAGGAATGGAGCGCGGATTCCGACGTAAGCTTGTACGGACTCGAACAGATGTTGAGACCACGCCACATCAATACCGATTTGCGCGGGCGCGCCGCGCGCCTGCTGCTGGGCGTCGCCGACGTCGCCCGCTGGCCCTTCGAGCGGTTCGCCTGGCTGGCGGAGCGCCGGCTGGTCTGGCCGCTGCGCGAGCGAGCCGCGGGCCGAGGGCCCTCCGGGCGCACCGTCGGCGCGACGGCGCTCGCCGCCCTCGCCGCTGCTGCGGTCGCGGTCGGGTTCCTCTGGCCCGCGGGCGGAAACGGAACCGGCAAGAACGTCACCGTGGCTCCGACTCGGGTGGCGATCGCAACCCCAACGCCGGCGCCGCAGGCCGAGCAGCCGCAGGGACCGGCGCTGCACGGCGCCCCGCCATCCTTCGGAGTTGGCAAGGGGGTTGGCGTGTCGAAGGTGACGGACGGCGAGACGAGCAGCGCCGAAGCCGGCTCCCCGGCGGCAACGCCGGAAGCGAGCACCGAAACGGCCCCATCCGAAGGCGCTGACTCCGCGACGACCTCGAGCAAGAAGCCGGTGCCCGCCGGCCCGGAGGCGATGAAGGTGGCGCGCCGCTTCTCCGAAGCGTTCGTCTTCTATGAGGTCGGCGCGCGAGAGGCGCGGGCGAAGACCGTGTTCGGCGAAACCGCCTCCCCGCAGCTGGCCACGGCTCTGGCCGACCGGCCGCCGCGCCTGCCCGAAGACGCCAAGGTGCCGAAAGCCCGGGTCGTGAATCTGGTCGCCGGCCCGCGCGCCGGCAAGGCCTACACCGTCAGCGTCTCGCTGCTGCGGGTCGGGCTGACGAGCGAGCTGCGGCTGGAGATGAGGAACAAGAACGGCGAGTGGACCATCACGGACGTGCGGGGCTGATGCGGCGCCTGGCGGGAGCTGTGGCGGGGGTCGCCCTGGTGCTGGCATTTGCCGCGCCCGGCTCCCCCGCGGCGCCGGCGGTCGAACCGCAGGAACCGCCGACGACCGTGACCCCGGCGACGACGGAAACGGCACCCAGCGAAGGCGACACCGCGGCGAGCCAGACCGAAGCGCCCGCACCCGCACCGCCGGTGCAGCGCGGCGACACGCTCGCCCCTCCCCCGGCTCCCGCGCCCAAGCCGGAGGCCAGCGGCGGGGTGACGGCGAAGCCCGAGCCGGCGCCGACGCCCCAGGTTGAGGAAGAACCAGAAACCGAAGACGGCGCCAGCGAAGTCCCGGCCATACCACCATCCTTCTCCGTCCCCCTGCTGCCCGGCTCCAGCTGCGCCCCGTCCGGAGTCCCGGCGATCCTGATCCCGATCTACCAGCGCGCCTCGACCGCCTACGGGCTCGGCCCCCAGGGCCCCAGCGTGCTCGCCGCGATCAACGAGATCGAGACCGCGTTCGGCACCAACCTCAACGTCTCCTCGGCAGGTGCGGTCGGCTGGATGCAGTTCATGCCGTCGAGCTGGGAAACCTACGGCGTCGATGCCAACGGCGACGGGGTCAAGGACCCCTTCAACCCTGAAGACGCGATCTTCGCCGCCGCCAGCTACCTGCGCACCGCGGGGATGCCGGCCGACACCTACGGCGCGGTCTTCGCCTACAACCACGCCGACTGGTACGTCGCCGAGGTTCTCGCCAACGCACAGTGCTACGGGCAGCTCGGCGGCGCGGTCGCCGGCGCCTTCGAACTGACCCCGAAGCTGAAGGTGCTCGATTGCCGCACCGCAAAGCCCTGGCGCAAACGGATCCCCGCCCCCTACCTCGACGCCTTTGAGAGCGCCGCCGCCCGCTACGACCTCGGCCGCCGCGGGGTCTGGGCGCTGGCCGCGGTCACGCGGCTGGAGTCGAACTTCGGCCGTGGAATGAGCAAAGCGGAACTCCACCGCCGCGGCCCGCTCGGCCTCGATGGCAGCGAGTGGCAACGCTTTGCGGTCGACGGCGATGGCGACGGGCGCATCCGCCGCGAGACCCCGGCAGACTCCGCCGCCACGCTGGCGCGGATGATCTGGTCGCAGGGCGGGCTGCGGGCGGGCCTGTTCGAACACAACCACGCCGAGTGGTACGTGGACGCGGTCCTCGGTGAAGCCGAACAGATCGAAGGCGAGTGTGAAACCAGCACGGTCGAATGGGCGCTGAGCCTGCCCAACGCCGTGATCGCGCCGATCGACTGGAACAACCTGACCCTCTCCAACGACCTGGAGAAACGGGACCTCGACAGCGGCGCCATCGACCCGCGGATCGTCGGCCTGCTCGGGGCGATCACCCAGTCGCACCAGATCACTATCTCGGCCCTGCGCTCCGACCACTCCGAGTACACCAGCGAAGGCAACGTCTCCAACCACTACTACGGGCGGGCGATGGACATCGCCGAAGTCGACGGCGTCTCCTGCACCGACACCGCCCCGACTGCTCCATGCGGAGAACTGGCAACGACCCTCTCCCAGCTCCCCGCGCCTGCGATGCCCACCGAGCTCATCTATTGCTACGACGTCGACGGGCCCGGCCCGGCCTTCGCCCGCTCGGACCATTGCGATCACGTCCACGTCGGCTACGACGGCTGAGCTTCGAGTCCAACCGCCCGAGCGGCGGCGACTATCTTTCCTCTAACCCCGCCGAGAGGAGAGACGATGCCTACCTACGTGATGCTGACCAACCTGACCGCTGAGGGCGTTCGCACGCTGAAGAACAACCCGGGGAGGGTTGCCGAGGTGAACAAGGAGGTCGAACAGATCGGCGCCAAAGTCCAGGCGCAGTACGCGACGCTGGGCCAGTACGACTTCATCACGATCGTCGAGGCCCCCGACGAGAAGACGATGGCCAAGGTCTCGGTCGAGCTCGGCTCGCGCGGGACGATGACCAGCCAGACGCTGACGGCGATGCCCGCCAACGAGCTCTCCGATTCGCTCTAGGAGAAGCGCTTGAGGATTCTGGTCGTAGGGGGAGGCGGGCGCGAGCACGCGATGGTGCGGGCCCTCGCCCGCTCGCCCCGCTCCCCCGAGCTGCTCTGCGCGCCCGGCAACGCCGGCATCGCCGCCGACGCCGAGTGCCTGCCGGAGGTTGACGCCGGTGCCGTCGGGGCGATCGTCGCCGCGGCGCGCGAGCGCGGCGTCGACCTCGTCGCGGTCGGGCCGGAGGCACCGTTGGTCGCGGGGGCGGTCGACGCGCTCGAGAACGCCGGCATCGCCGCCTTCGGCCCCACTGCGGCAGCGGCCGAGCTGGAGGGATCGAAGGCCTTCGCCAAGCAGCTGATGAAGGAGGCGGGGGTGCCGACCGCATCCCACGTCCTCCTCCGCAGTCGTGAGGAGGCGGCCGAGCACGTCGCCCGCGCCTCCTTCCCGGCGGTGCTGAAGGCCGACGGGCTGGCGGCCGGCAAGGGCGTGCTGATCTGCGCCACCGAGGCCGAGGCACGGGAGGCCATCGACGTCTTCTTCGGCGAGCGGCGCTTTGGCGACACGACCGTCGTGCTGGAGGAGTTCCTCGAGGGGGAAGAGCTCTCGCTGCTCGCCCTCTGCGACGGCGAGAACGTCGTGCCGCTGGCGCCTGCCCAGGACTACAAGCGGATCTTCGATGGCGACCTGGGGCCGAACACCGGCGGCATGGGCAGCTACTCGCCGGTGCCCGGCTTCGGCCCGGCCGCGGTCGAGGAGATCGTCGACAGCGTCCACAGGCCGGTGGTGGCGGCGATGGCGGCGCGCGGCGCGCCTTTCCGCGGCGTCCTCTACGCGGGCCTGATGATCGGAGCGGAGGGACCGAAGGTGCTGGAGTTCAACACCCGCTTCGGCGACCCCGAGACGCAGGCGGTCCTGCCGCGGCTGCGCTCCGACCTGCTCGAGCTATGCCTGGCGGCGCGCGAGCCGGGCGGCCTGGCGGACGCCGAGGCGGAGTTTGGCGAGGACTGGGCGGTGACCCTGGTGTTGGCATCGGCCGGGTATCCGGAGTCCTCCTCGAAGGGGGACGTCATCTACGGACTGGCCGAGGCAGCGGAGCTGGGCGAGGTGACCCACGCCGGCACGGCGGAGCGTGACGGCGAGATCGTCACCGCCGGCGGCCGCGTGCTCAACGTGACCGCGCTGGGCCCAACGCCCGCCGCGGCCCGCGATCGTGCATACGATGCGGCCAGCCGGATCTCCTTCGATGGGATGCAGATCCGCTCCGACATCGCCGCCCGCGCAGTCGAGCGGGTGCCCAGCTAGACAACTAAGAGAGGAAGAGATGAGCGAGATCTCAGAGGAGCCGCAGCCGACCGGGGCGACGACGATGCCCGCCGTCGAGGAGGCGTTCGAGGAGATCGAAGTTGACGAGCCTCTGGTCGGGATCATCATGGGCTCGAAAAACGACAAGGCCAAGATGCAGCCGGCCGGCACCGCCCTGCACGAGGCGGGAATTCGTTACGAGGTGCGGGTGATGAGCGCCCACCGCGACCCCGAGCAGGTCCGCGAGTACTGCCACAACGCGCGCATGCGGGGGCTCAAAGTGATCATCGCCGGGGCGGGGATGTCGGCGGCCCTGCCCGGCGTGGCCGCTGCCCACACCGATCTGCCGGTGCTCGGCGTGCCGATCCTGGGCAAGAGCCTCGGCGGGCTCGATGCCCTGCTCTCCGCGGTGCAGATGCCGCCCGGAGTCCCGGTTGGCTGCGTCGCGATCGACGGCGCGAAGAACGCGGGGCTGCTCGCCGTACGAATCATCAATTGCTGATGATCGCCCGCTATACCCGTCCCGAGCTCGACGCAGTCTGGTCTCAGCAGCGCAAGCTCGAGTGCTGGCTCGAGGTGGAGCTTGCGGCGACCGAGGCCTGGGCGGAAGAGGGAGCCGTCCCCGCCGACGCGGCTGAGGCGGCGCGCGCCAAGGCCGCCTTCACGGTCGAGGCGGTGGCGGAGCGCGAGCGGGTGACCGACCACGACGTCGCCGCCTTCGTCGACGTCGTCGCCGCTTCGGTGGGCGAGCACGGGCGCTGGGTCCACTACGGCCTCACCTCCTCCGACGTGCTCGACACGGCGCTGGCGCTGCAGCTGCGCCAGGCCGGCGAGATCGTCCTCGGCTCCGCTCGGGCCTACCGCGACGCCCTGATCGAGCGGGCGCTGGAGCAGCGCGACACGCTCTGCGTCGGCCGCACCCACGGCGTCCACGCCGAGCCGACCACCTTCGGCCTGCGGCTCGCCGGCTTCGCCTTCGAGGCCGACCGCAACCTGACCCGCCTCGGCGAGGCCTTCGAGCAGCTCCGCTTCGGCAAGCTTTCCGGCGCCGTCGGCACCTACGCGTCGGTGCCCCCGGCGATCGAGGCGCGGGTGATGGAGCGGCTGGGGCTCGAGCGCGAGGACGTCGCCACCCAGGTGGTGCCGCGCGATCGCCACGCGGTCCTGACCTCGGCGATCGCGATCGCCGGCGCCGGGCTGGAGCGCTTCGCCACCGAGGTACGCAACCTGCAGCGCACCGAGGTGCGCGAGGTCGAGGAGCCGTTCGCCTCCGGCCAGAAGGGCTCCTCGGCGATGCCCCACAAGCGCAACCCGATCCGCACCGAGCGGATCACCGGACTGGCCCGGGTGCTGCGCGGCTACGCCCAGACCGGCCTCGAGAACGTCGCCCTCTGGCACGAGCGCGACATCTCCCACTCCGGCGCCGAGCGGGTGATCCTGCCCGACGCGACGATCGGGCTCGACTACATGCAGGACCTGGCGGCGAAGGTCGCCGCTGGGATGACGATCCGCGCCGACCGCATGCGCGAGAACCTCGAGCTGACCCACGGCGCCCTCTTCAGCCAGCGTGCCCTCACCGCCCTGGTGGAGTCGGGCCTCAGCCGCGATGACGCCTACCGGGTCGTCCAGGAGAACGCCCAGCGCGCCTGGGACGAGGGCACGCACTTCCGAGAGCTTCTTGCCGAAGCCGCCCCCGACCTCGACCTCGACGCGGTCTTCGACTACGACGCCTACCTCGGCCACGTCCCGGCGATCTTCGAGCGCCTCGAAGCGCTGCCGGACTGAAGCTCAGACCCGGGATCCGCCGAGTACGTCTTCAGCAACTCGACCAGCTCCTCGCGCGGCATCCACCGTGGAGCGTCATCTCGATGGGGCACCGATCGGCGGCCGGCGCCGGTAGCTAGGCTTGGCGGCCGGTGATCCTCTACACCTGCGGACAGAAGAAACGGGGGCCGGCTTTCGCCCACCCTTGCGCGAAAGCGGCGGGGGCACTCGATGCCGCCGGCTATACGTATGAGCTGCGGGTCGTTGGCGGCTACAGGCTGATGCCGTGGACCTGGGGCAGTCGCGACGACGAGCGAGCGGAGATCAAGAAGCTGAGCGGGACCAACGAGGTGCCGATCCTGATCCTCGACGGCGGTGAGGTGATCTCGGGCTCTGGCACGATCGCCCGCTGGGCCGGAGAGCACCCGCTGGCCAAGGCCGCGAAGAGCCAGGATTGAGAGCAGGCTCCGCTAGGCCGCGGACAGCTCGCGAGCGCGAGCTGGGTGGCGCGCGGTGAGGATGACCGGGGTGCCGTCCTTCGGCGAGAGGGTGATGTTGCGGCGGCCGATCTTCTCCGGCGCCGGGCTGGCCTTGTGCAGCTCGCAGCGGGTCAGGACCTCGCGCAGGACGATCCGCATCTCGAACTCGGCGAAGGCGGCGCCGAGGCAGCGGCGGATGCCGCCGCCGAAGGGGATCCAGGCGTAGGTATCCGGCGCTTCCTCGAGGAAGCGCTCGGGGCGGAAGGCGAAGGGCTCGGGATAGACGTCGGCGCGGGTATGGGCGAGCCAGATCGCCGGGGTGACGTCGGTGCCCGCCGGCAGGGTGAGGCCGTCAACCTCGAGGTCTTTGTTGAGGCGGCGACCGGCCAGCGGCACCACCGGCCGCAGCCGCAGCGACTCGCTGATCGTCGCCCGCAGGTAGTCGTCCTCGCCCGCCTCGAGCGACTCGCGCAGGCACCCCAGCTCGCGCGGGTGGCGGAGCAGCAGGTCGAAGGTCCAGGCCAGAGCCGTAGCGGTCGTCTCGTGACCGGCCAGCAGCAGCGTCATCAGCTGGTCGCGCAGGTCGGTGTCGCCCATCGGCTCACCGTCCTCGAAGCGAGCCTGCATCAGCACCGAGAGGATGTCGTCGCGCTGCTCGAAGTCCCCGGTCTCGCGGCGTTCGGCGATCTCGGCGTAGAGCAGCTCGTCGACGGCCTTCAGCTGAGCCTCGGATTTCGCCCAGGGCCCACCGCTGCCGAAGCGCCGTATGGCCAGCCCGATCAGCTGGGTGAAGGGCGAGGCGGTTTCCTCCAGCACCTTGGTGAGGAGGACGCGCAGACGCTCCAACCGCGATCCCTCGGCGACGCCGAAGACGACGCGCAGGATCACCTCCAGCGTCATCGCCTGCATGCGGGGGTGGATCGCGAACTCCTCGCCGAGCGGCCAGGAGTCAATCTCGGCATCGACGATCTCGTCGAGGATCGGCTCGTAGGACCGCATCCGCTCGCCGTGGAAGGCCGGCAGCATCAGCTTGCGATGGGCGAGGTGATCGGCGCCCTCGATCACGAGCACCGAGCGGGCACCGACGATCGGTGTCAAGACGACCTCGCGGCCGGGCGGCAACCCGTGCGCGCGCTCCGTGTAGAGGGCCTTGATCGCCGCCGGGTCGGAGATCATCACCATCGGCCGCTCGAAGCCGACGAACCTGATGCTGAACGAGTCCCCGTAGCGCTGGCGGCACTCCTGCATGAAGGGCAGGGGGCGAAAAGACCACTTGAGCGTCTGCACCAAGGGCGACGATTTCGGTTCGGGCGGCAGCATGCACTCCATAGGTTCGCAGACGCTGGAGGGGCCGGGGGTGTCCCTCCGGCGCAGCGGCGTCCTGTTTTTCGCCCCAACCGCAATCTCGGACGGCCGCGCGTTCCGAGGCGAAAAACCCAGCAAGCCGGAGGGACACCCCCGGCCCCTCCTCACCCCGCCTCCGAGCCAGCTAGCATCGCGTCCGTGGCCACCGCCGTCAGCGATTTGAAGCTCCATTCCTCCGGCAAGGTTCGCGAGATCTACGAGTGGGAGGACGACCTGCTGATGGTCGCCTCCGATCGGATCTCGATCTACGACGTGGTGATGCCGACGCCGGTCACCGACAAGGGGAAGGTGCTGAACCGAATCACCGAATTCTGGTTCGAGCTGACCGGTGACATCGTTCCCAGCCACTTCATCTCCGACGACGTGCCCGAGGAGGTCGCCGAACGGGCGATGCGGGTGCGGCGACTGGAGATGTACCCGGTCGAGTGCGTCGTGCGTGGCTACCTCTCCGGCTCGGGCTGGAAGGAATACAAGGCGGGCGGCGCCGTCTGCGGGATTGAGCTGCCGCCCAACCTGCTCGAGTCCGACAGGCTGCCGGAGCCGATCTTCACCCCGGCGACCAAGGCGGAGATCGGCGACCACGACGAGAACGTCGACTTCGAGCGGGCGGCGGAGATCGTCGGCGACCGGGCGCTGATGGAGGAGCTGCGACGGATCTCGATCGAGGTCTACCAGCGCGGCGCCGAGCACGCGGCGGAGCGCGGCATCGTCCTCGCCGACACCAAGTTCGAGTTCGGCCGCCATGCCGGCGCCGAGATCGTCCTCGCCGACGAGGTCCTCACCCCCGACTCCTCGCGCTTCTGGCCCACCGACCGCTACCAGCCGGGGAGCACCCAACCCTCCTTCGACAAGCAGTTCGTCCGTGACTGGGCCGACGCCGCCGGTTGGGACCACAAGCCGCCGGCGCCGGAGCTGCCACCGGACGTGATCGAGCAGACGCGGGCCAAGTACGTCGAGGCCTACGAGCGGATCACGGAGCGGTCCTTCTGATGGCAACCAAAGCGCGGGTCCTGATCCGGCCGAAGGAGGGGATCCTCGACCCGCAGGGCAAGGCGGTCGAGCGGGCGCTGCCGGCGCTCGGCTTCGAGGGGGTCGGGCACGTGCGGGTCGGGCGCATGGTCGAGCTGGAGGCGGAGGACCCCGAGCGCCTCTCGGAGCTCTGCGAGAAGCTGCTCGCCAACCCGCTGATCGAGGACTTCGAGATCGAGAGCATCGACGGCGCCTGATGCTCTGGGGCGTCGTCCAGTTCCCCGGCTCCTGCGACGAGCGGGACGCCCTGCACGCCTGCGGGCTGAACGGCGAGGCACGGCTGATCTGGCACGAAGAGCGCGACCTCGGTGGGGTCGACGCGGTCGTCGTCCCCGGCGGCTTCTCCTACGGCGACTACCTGCGAGCCGGGGCGATCGCCCGCTTTTCGCCGGCAATGGAGGCGGTGGCCGAGTTCGCCGCGGGTGGCGGGGCGGTGCTGGGAATCTGCAACGGCTTCCAGGTCCTCTGCGAAGCGAACCTCCTGCCGGGGGCGCTGCTGCTCAACGACAACCTGCGCTTCGTCTGCCGTCAGGTCGACCTGATCGACGCCGAGGGCGCGCGGCTCTCGATCCCAGCCAAGCACGGCGAAGGGCGCTACTGGGCGCCCGAGGAGATGCTCGACGCGATCGAGGCGAACGGCCAGGTGGCGTTCCGCTACGCGCCGGGCCAGAACCCGAACGGCTCGGCGCGCGACATCGCCGGCGTCAGCAACGAGGCCGGCAACGTGCTCGGCCTGATGCCCCACCCCGAGCACGCGGTCGATGCGATGACCGGCTCGACCGATGGCCTGCGGATCTTCGAGAGCGTCGCGGCGGTCGCGGCGTGACGGTCGAGACCTCGAAGCACCGAGAGCTCGGCCTCACCGACGCCGAGCTCGACCTCATCGTCGAGAAGCTCGGCCGCGAGCCGAACGGGGTCGAGCTGGCGATGTTCAGCCTGCTCTGGTCCGAGCACTGCGCCTACAAGCACTCGCGCAGGCTGCTGCGGCGGCTGCCGACCGAGGGGGAGCGGGTGGTGATGGGGCCCGGCGAGAACGCCGGCGCCGTCAGCATCGGCGCGGGCTATGCGATCGCCTTCAAGGTCGAGTCCCACAACCACCCGAGCGCGGTCGAGCCCTTCCAGGGCGCGGCGACCGGGGTCGGCGGCATCCTCCGCGACATCTTCGCGATCTGCGCGCGGCCGATCGCGATCCTCGACTCGCTGCGCTTCGGCGAGCTCGACTCGGTGCGCTCGCGTCACCTGCTCGACGGCGCCGTGCGAGGAATCGGCCACTACGGCAACTCGATCGGGGTGCCGACGGTGGGCGGCGAGATCTACTTCGAGGCGCCCTACGAGCACAACTGCTTGGTCAACGCGATGTGCGTCGGGATCGCCAAGCAGGACGAGATGGTGCGGGCGGCCGCGGCCGGGATCGGCAACGCGGTCGTCCTGATGGGCGCCTCGACCGGGCGCGACGGGATCGGCGGTGCCTCGGTGCTCGCCTCGGCCGAGCTCGGCGACGGCGACGAGGCGAAGCGGCCGACGGTGCAGATCGGCGACCCGTTCGAGGAGTCCAAGCTGTTGGAGTGCTGCCTGGAGCTGCTCGGGAGGGAGCTGCTGGTCTCGCTGCAGGACCTCGGCGCCGCCGGCCTCACCTCCTCCGCCGGGGAGATGGCCTCCGCGGGCGGGGTCGGGATCGACCTCGACGTGGCGCGAGTGCCGCTGCGCGAGGCCGACATGGAGCCCTTCGAGGTCATGGTCTCCGAGTCGCAGGAGCGGATGCTCGCCGTGGTCGAGCCGGGGAAGGTCGGCGACGTGATCGCGGTCTGCGAGAAATGGCAGACCGGAGCGGCGGAGATCGGCGTCGTCACCGACAACGGCCGCGTGCGCGTCCTCGACGGCGAGGAGGTCGTCGGCGACATGGCGGTCGAGGCGCTGGTCGACGGCTGCCCGCTCTACGACCTCTCCCCCGCCGAGCCCGAGGGCTGGATCTACGGCAACCGGGCCACGCTCGCCACGGGCGTCTCGGCCGAGGAGACGCTGCTGGCCCTGCTCTCCTCCCCCAGCCTCGCCTCCAAGCGCTGGGCCTTCGAGCAGTACGACTCGATCGTCGGCTCGCGCACGGCACGGCGGCCGGAGAGCGCCGACGCGGCGGTGCTGGCGATCCCCGAGGCCGACAACGCGATCGCGATCTCGATCGACGGCAACGGGCGGCGAGTCGCCTGCGACCCCTACGCGGGGACGGTCGAGGCGGTGCTCGAGTGCGCGCAGAACCTCGCCTGCGTCGGCGCCAAGCCGCTCGGCCTGACCAATTGCCTCAACTTCGGCAACCCGGAGAAGCCGGCCCCGGCCTGGCAGCTCGACCGCGCCGTCCAGGCGCTTGCCGACGCCTGCGAGGCGCTCGGGGTCCCGGTGGTCGGCGGCAACGTCTCCCTCTACAACGAGGGGCCGGAAGGGCCGATCTACCCGACCCCCGTGGTCGGCATGGTCGGCGAGCTGCCCGACCCCGACAGCACCGCGCCGAGCGCTTTCGCCCGCGAGGGGGACGCGATCGCCCTGCTCGGCCCCTTCGAACCCTCGCTCGCCGGCTCGGAGCTGGCCAAGCAGCGCGGCGAGCTGGACGCCGGCCTCCCCCAGCCCGACATAGCCACGGTCGCCGCCGCCTGTGCCGCCGTCCGCGAGGCGGTCCGCGCCGGCAAGCTCTCCTCCGCCCACGACATCAGCGACGGCGGGCTCGCCTGCGCCCTGGCCGAGTCGGCGATCGGCGGGGGCGTCGGCTGCCGGGTCGACGTCCAGCCCCTCCGCAGCCGCGGCTGCTCTCCCGAAGAGGCCCTGTTCGGCGAGGCCAGCGGCGGCTTCCTCCTCAGCGGCAATCGCGCCGTGCTGGAAGATCTGGGGGCGACCCTAATAGGCCAGGTCGGCGGCGCCACGGTCGAGGTCGTCGCCGGCGACCGCAGCCTCAGCGCCGGCCTCGACGTCGTCGAGAGCGCTTGGCGCTCGCTGCCTGCCCAGGCCGAGCGTGACGGCGCCTGAGACCAGGGCGGCGATCACGACGAAGAGGTAGGCACCGTCGGAGACGGAGAGGGCTTCGCTCAGTGAGGCTGGTTCGCCGACGATAGCCACCAGGATCGCCGTCCCCAGCACCGCGCCGACCTGGCGGAAGGCGGCGTTGACCGCGCTCGCGGTAGCGAAGCGGTCGATCGGGACGTCGCGAACCGCGGCCGAGCTGAGGGTCGGGAAGGCGAGGCCGATTCCGATTCCGGTCAAGAGCGCGCCCGGCAGCCAGAGGCCGAGCCAGTTGGGCTCGGCGCCGGCGGAGCGCAGAACCATCACCCCGGCGGCGAAGACGATCGTGCCGGGGACGATCACGGCGCGGTGGCCGAAGCGATCGGCGAGGCGCCCGGCCGGGCCGGCGAACAGAGTGCTCGCGGCCGGGCCGGGAAAGGTCGCGGCGCCTGCCTGCAGGATCGTGTAGCCCCAGACCGTGGTGAGGAAGAGGACGTTGCCGAGGATCAGCGAGAAGAAAGCGGCGGCGAAGAGCAGGGTGCCGAGGTTGCCGATGCGGAAGGAGCGGTGGGCGAAGAGCACCGGCTCGACGATCGGCCGGGGGTGGCTGCGGCTGCGCGCCGCAACGCCGGCCAGCAGCGCGGCGGCAGCGGCGAAGGCGCCCAAGGTCGAGGCGGAGGTCCAGCCCCAATCGTTCCCCTCGACGATTCCCAGCGTGATCGCGGCAAGGCCGAACGCGAGCATCGCGGCGCCGGGCAGGTCGGGCAGGCGGCTGTCGGCGATCCGCGGCGAGGGCAGCCGGGCGCGGCCGGCGATCAGGATCGCCGCCCCCAGCGGCAGGTTGACGAGGAAGACGAGGCGCCAGTCGGCAGCCTCGACCAGCGCGCCGCCGAGCGTCGGCCCGACAGCGGCCGCCGCGGCCGCGGCGGCGCCCCAGAGGCCGACTCCCGCCGCGCGTCGCTCGACCGGGAAGCTGTCGAGGACGATCGCCAGCGAGGAGGGGACGATCAGCGCCGCCCCGATTCCCTGCAGGACACGGAGTGCGATCAGCAGCTCGAGGCTCGGCGCCGCCGCGCAGAGCAGGCTGGCGCCGGTGAAGCTCGCGAGCCCGAGCAGGAATATGCGTTTGTGGCCGAAGCGGTCGGCGAGCCCGCCGGCGGGAACCAGCAGCGCCGCGATCACGACGAAGTAGCCGTCGAGCACCCAGGAGAGCGCGTCGCGCCCGGAGCCGGCGAAGGACGCCGAGATGTCGGGAAAGGCGATGTTGACGATCGTGGTGTCGAGGAAGGCGACGAAGGCGCCGGTGCAGGCGATCAGCACCGCGCTTCTATGTCCACGGTCATACACGGCAGCCGCGACTATACTATGTCCATGGGCATAGCGCGACTGGCCGACGGGCAACCGCCCGATCTGGGCCGCCGCGACGGTCGCGAGCGCCTGCTCAACGGCGCCCGGCAGTTGCTGGCGGAGAAGGGGTACGCGGGGATGGAGTTGCGCGACGTCGCCGAGCGCGGCGAGGCGCCCCGGGGGTCGATCTACCACCACTTCCCCGAGGGCAAGCGTCAGCTCGCGGCTGAGGCGGCGGCGTTGGAGGGAACCGAGATCCGCGCGACGATCGAGCGATCGCTCGCCGAGCGCGGCCTGCGGGAGACCCTGGCGATGTTCGGTGAGATCTTCCGCCGCAGAGTCAGGGACCACCCCGAGCGGATCGGCTGCCCGGTGGCGGCAGCAGCGCTGGCCCGTCCCGAGGATCCAGCGCTGGCGGCGGCGGCGACCGCTGCCTTCCAGAGCTGGGAACTGCCGATCGCGACGGCGCTGGAGGAAGCGGGGGTCGGCGCCGAGGGCGCCGCGACCTTTGCCGGCCTGGTCATCTCGACGATCGAGGGCGCCCTGATCCGGGCCCGCGCCGCGGGCGATCCGGGCCCGCTCGACTCCGCGGTCGCCGGGCTGGAGGGTGCGCTCGACTCACTGCTCGCCGCAGGACGTGCCGGAAGTTAAAGGCCCATAGTGGTACTTAACTACCGGCACGTCCTCTAGGGTCGGAGGTATGGGTAGATGGCTCGGGACGGTGGCCGGCGCCGCGCTGGCGATGTCGCTGCTGTGCGTGTCGAGCGCGGCGGCGGCGACTGGCGTGGGCGGCACCTGCGTCGCCAACGCCAGCGCGGCGAATTCGACCGTGCTGTCTCTCTCCAGGGGCGGCTCGATTCCGTCGAAGGTGCCGGCGGCCGGCGTGGTGACCGGCTGGAAGCTGCAGGTGGGTCCCGGCCAAGGGCCCGTCGCGCAGCGGCTTCAGGTCTTCCAGCCGCTCGCCCACACGAACCTCTTCATCACGCAGGCCATCAGCGAAACCGAGACCGTGGTCGAAGGCGCGAACTCCTTCGCCACCAGGATCCCGGTCGAGGCCGGCGATCGCGTCGGGCTCTACGGCCCGGTCGAAACTCTTTTCTGCGACGGGGACGCGACGGACACCTCGGGGCTCTTCAAAGGCGAGGCGCCGGTGGGTTTCCCACAGACCTTCAGCATCGAACAAGGACTCGGGACGCCGGTGACGGCGCTCGTCGAGCCCGACGTCGACGGTGACGGCTACGGCGACGAAAGCCAGGACAAGTGCCCGCAAAGCGACTCCGTCCAGGTCAAATGCAGGCCTGTCTCGATCGACGTCACCGCGGTCGCCAGGGACCGCTCGATCCTCTTCCACGTCAATGTTGATGCGCGAGCGTCGGTCCAAGTATTCGGCCAGGTCGGTTGGGGCTTCAAGCCCAACCCGAAGGCGCCCGGCCACACGACGAGGCTGATCATCGCCCTCCGCGGCAACACCAAAACCGTCGTGCCGGGAAAAACCGCCGTGCTCGGGATCCGGCTGCCGAAAGCGGTGCTGCGGCGGCTGGGCAGGCTGACCCCTGACGAGTCCGTGAGAGCGAAGATCGCGGTGATCGCGACCAGCCGGCAGGGCGTGGAGACCGTGCGCAGGCTCAGGGTGAAGCTGAAGGGGCAGGAGGGCGTTGGTAACCTCCGCGGGTAGGCAGTCCGCCTGCGCGTCACGTCCTTCCAACCGTGAGGAAAGCACGCGCTTGACTCCCGCCCAGGGGCACTCGATAGATCGCGATTCGCCGCGCGAGGAATGCGGCGTCTTCGGCATATACGCACCCGGGCACGACGTCGCCCGCCTCACCTACTTCGGCCTCTACGCGCTTCAACATCGCGGCCAGGAGTCGGCCGGGATCGCCACCTGCGAGGGCGGCCACATCACGACGATGCGCGATTCCGGCCTCGTCTCCCAGGTCTTCGACGAGGAGAAGCTGAAAGCGCTGGAGGGCGACATGGCGATCGGCCACGTGCGCTACTCGACCACCGGCGGCGGCTCCTGGGAGAACGCGCAGCCGGTCTGGCGCGACGACGGCCGCGAGCTGGCCCTCGCCCACAACGGCAACCTGACCAACGCGGTCGAGCTATGGGGCGAGCTGAAGGAGGCCGGGATCGCCTTCCGCGGCACCTCCGACTCGGAGATCATCGCGGCGCTGATCTCCTCCAACAGCGGCAAATTCGTCGAGGACGCGGTCGCCGACGTGATGCCCCGCCTGCAGGGCGCCTACTCGACCGTGGCGATGACCAAGCGCGCGATCGTCGCCTTCCGCGACCCGCACGGGGTGCGACCGCTCTCGCTGGGCCGGCTGGGCGAGCGCTTCGTCGTCGCCTCGGAGAGCTGCGCCTTCGACATCGTCGGCGCCGAGCTGATGCGCGAAGTGCACCCCGGCGAGATGGTCTCGCTGACCGAGCGCGGCCTCGAGACCCGCCAGGTGGTCAAGGCGGAGCGCCCGGCTCATTGCGTCTTCGAGCACATCTACTTCTCCCGCCCCGACAGTCGCCTCGAGGGCAGGGTGCTGCAGCAGGTCCGTGGCCGGATGGGCGAGATCCTCTGGCGCGAGGCGCCGGTCGAGGCCGACCTGGTGATCTCGGTGCCCGATTCCGGCAACCCGGCCGCGTCCGGCTTCGCCCGCGCCTCGGGACTGCCCCGCGACGACGGCCTGATCAAGAACCGTTACGTCGCCCGCACCTTCATCCAGCCCGGGCAGGAGCTGCGCAAGCGCGGCCTGCGGCTGAAGTTCAACCCGTTGCCGGAGATCGTCGCCGGCCAGCGGATCGTCGTCGTCGACGACTCGATCGTGCGCGGCAACACCACCCGCCAGATCGTCGGCATGCTGCGCGACGCCGGCGCGAGCGAGGTGCACCTGCGGATCTCGGCGCCGCCGATCCGCCACCCCTGCCACTACGGCGTCGACATGTCGACCCGCGAGGAGATGATCGCCCACAAGCGGACGATCGACGAGATCGCCGACGAGCTCGGCGCCGACTCGCTCGCCTACCTCTCGATGGAGGGCGTCTACGAGGCGATCGGAACCCCGCCCGAGGACCACTGCGACGCCTGCTTCACCGGCCGCTACCCGCTCGGCGACCCCGATGCCGCGAACGGCAAATTCGCTTTGGAGGACGTCGCCGTAGTGCCCGCCTCCCGATAACCACCCGATGTCGTATTTCTTCCCGCTATCCGGGAACAACTACGACCTCGGTGGGGTGAGCTGCGCGAAGATGCGAGCGTGACTACCTTCCGCATAGTCGTGCTGGCAAGCGGATCGGGGACCAACCTGCAGGCGATCCTCGACAGCCTGCACGGGCGCGAGCGGATCGAGGTGGTCGGGGTCGGCTCCGACAAGCCCGGCGCGCGGGCGCTGGAGCGGGCTCGCGACGCGAGGGTCGAGACCGCCGTCTTCCCCCGCGGCGAGTACCCGGATCGCGAGGTGCGGGACGCGGCGATGGCGGAGTGGATCGAGGTTCGCGGCGCCGACCTCATCGTCCTCGCCGGCTACATGCAGCTCCTCTCTCCCGCCTTCGTCGCCCGCTTCCGCAACCGCGTCGTCAACATCCACCCGGCGCTGCTGCCGGCGTTCCCCGGCCTCGATGCGATCGGCCAGGCGCTGGAGGCGGGAGTCGAGACGACCGGGGTGACGGTCCACTTCGTCGACGAGGGGGTCGACACCGGGCCGCCGATCGTGCAGCGCGAGGTGCCCGTGCCGGCTGGCGGCGACCGGGGGCAGCTGGAAGCGGCCGTGCACGCGGTCGAGCACGAGCTCTACCCGGAGGCGATCCGCATGATCGCCCAGGGCAGAGCTAGGATCGATGCGAACGACCCACGGGTCGTCCTAACCGATGAGTGAGGCCACCGCCGACACCCGATCCGAGACCGTGAGCAACGGCGCGATCCGGGTGCGCCGGGCGCTGATCTCGGTCTCCGACAAGACCGGGATCGCCGACTTCGCCAAGACGCTTGCGGCGCAGGGCGTGGAGATCCTCTCCACCGGCGGAACCGCGAGCGCTCTGCGCGAGGCGGGGCTGGAGGTGACCGACGTCTCCGAGTTCACGGGCCAGGAGGAGATCCTCGGCGGCCGGGTGAAGACGCTGCACCCGCGGCTGCACGCGGCGCTGTTGGCGCGGCGCGATGACCCGGAGCACATGGCGACCCTCGAGCGCGAGGGGATCGAGCCGATCGACCTGGTCTGCGTCAACCTCTACCCGTTCGAGCAGACCGTCGCGGGGAACGAAGTGGAGCCGGAGATCGCAATCGAGAACATCGACATCGGCGGGCCGACGATGATCCGCGCGGCGGCCAAGAACCACGAGGGCGTCGCGGTCATCGTCAAACCGGAGTCCTACGACGCGGTCTGCGCCGAGCTGGAGGAGTCGGGGGGCGAGGTCTCCGCCTCGACCAGCCACTGGCTCGCCAACGAGGCCTTCGCCCAGACCGCCCGCTACGACGCCGCGATAAGCCGCTGGTTCTCGACCTCCTACGAGGACTTCCCCGAGCACCTGACGATCGCCTACGAGAAGGAGCTCGACCTCTCCTACGGCGAGAATCCACACCAGCGCGCCGCCTTCTACTCGGAGGCGGGGCTGCGCAGCCACATCCTCGCCGGGGTGGCAAAGCTGCACGGACGGGCGCTCTCCTTCAACAACGTGCTCGACCTCGACTCGGCGCGGCGGCTGAACGAGGACTTCGAGCCGCCCACCTGCACGATCGTCAAGCACAACAACCCGTGCGGGGTGGCGATCGGCGAGGACGCGCTCGACGCCTACCGCAAGGCTCTGGCCTGCGACCCGGTGTCGGCCTACGGGAGCGTGATCGTGCTCAACCGGCCGATCGGGGTCGAGCTGGCCGAGGCGCTGCACGAGAACTTCGTCGAGGTTCTGCTCGCACCCGGTTACGAGGACGGGGCGCTCGACGTGCTGCAGCAGAAGGAGGCGATCCGCATCCTCTGCGACGAGGAGCGGCGCCAGGCCGACCCCGCCGAACGCGACGTGAAGCGCGTGCGCGGCGGCCTGCTGGTGCAGGATCGCGACGGCGACCCCGAGCCGCGCGAGCTGATGGAGACGGTGACCGGGACCGAGCCGAGCGAGGAGCAGTGGGCCGACCTCCTCTTCGCCTGGACGGTGGTGCGCCACGTTCGCTCCAACGCGATCGTGATCGCCAAGGGCGGCGCCACCCTCGGCATCGGCGCCGGTCAGATGAGCCGCGTCGACTCGGTCCGCCTCGCGGTCGAGAAGTGCCGTGAGGCCCGCGGCGACGGCGCCAGCGCCCTACTGGCCGGCTCCGCGGTCGCCTCCGACGCCTTCTTCCCCTTCGCCGACGGGCCCCAGGCTGCGATCGACGCCGGTGCCAACTCGGTGATCCAGCCAGGTGGCTCCAAACGCGACGCCGAGGTGATCGAGGCCTGCGACGCTGCCAGCATCCCGATGGTCTTCACCAAGCACCGCCACTTCCGGCACTAGCCCGCGTAGCGCACCGGGTGAAGAACGTACCATTGACCGCGGCTACGGACTCGGCATAAGCTGCACGCCCATGAGTCGTCGCACTGTGCATATCTTCGGTCTGGCCCTCACCCTGATCGCGTTCTCCCTGGCACTGGGCGCATGTGGAGGTTCCGGCGCGAGCCAGGATGAAATCGATCAAGCGCGAAAGGAAGGGGCGACGCAGACGAAGCAGCAACTGAAGATCAAGCAGATAGAAGACGAACTCCACTCTCTGAAGCACGGACATGCCGTCAATCAGACTCAAGCTCAGGCACCGAGCGGTACGTCCAGCGTTGGGACCAGCGGTGGATCCAGCTCCTGCGGCGGAACGCTCTCGGTCGGGCCGAACACGACCTGCGGATTCGCCGCGAACGTCGAAGCTGACTACTACTCCGAAGTCGGTTCGGGCTCCGGCACGGTTTACTCGTACAGCCCCACGACGGGGCGTTACTACACGATGTACTGCAGCGCCGGCGCTCCCCACACGTGCACCGGCGGCAACAACGCCTCCGTCTACTTCCCCTAACCCCGTTCCAGTTCGGCAGAAGAGGCGCGCATGAGGACGCGCCTACCGGTGGCGCTCGCCACGCTGGCTCTCATCACCTCGCTGCCAGGGTGCGGCGGGTCCTCCGACAACGGTGACGAAGCGGCGGCCCGGAAGAGTGTCGCTGAGCATGCCGCGCTGGCGCACAGGCTGGACCGGCTCCGCGGCGAGCTGCACCACCGCCGGCTGCTGCTGAAGGCGAAGCGCGAACAGGCAGCACGGGAGATCGCGCACGAACGGCGGCAGACGGTTGAACACAGCTCTGCCGATGTGAGCAGCTTCGACCAGCTCGCCGCGAGTCTGAGCGGGGAAGTGGGCGCCGTGATCGGGCCGCCGGGGTCGAGTGAAGCGGTCAGCTTCGGCAGCCTGCAGTCAGGATCGGCCTGGTCGACGAGCAAGGTGCCGATCTCGCTCAGGGTGCTCGAGGATGCCGGCGGCCCCTCCGGGCTGAGCTCGGCGCAGGCAGAAGAGATGCGCAGCGCCCTCACCCTGTCCGACAACGAAGCCGCGGCGGCGCTGTTCGGCGACCTGGAACGCAGCCACGGGGGCCTCGTGGGCGCCTCGGCGGCGGTCGGTGAAGTGCTGCGCGAAGGAGGCGACAGCAGCACCCAGATCTCCACCCAGGGGCGCGGCGAATTCTCCACCTACGGCCAGACCGAGTGGTCGCTGGCGAACCAGCAGCGATTCATGAGCTCGCTGGCGGCGAACTGCGTGGGCGGCTCCGAATCGAGCGACTACGTCCTCGGCCTGATGGGGGAAGTCTCCTCCGACACCTGGGGCCTCGGCTCAGCCGGTCTGCCCGCTCGCTGGAAGGGAGGATGGGGGCCGGGAGTCGACGGCGGCTATCTCGTCCGCCAGATGGGCATCCTCTACGTCGGCGACAAGGAGGCGGTCGTCACCCTCGCCGCCCTCCCCGCCGACGGTCAGTTCGCCAGCGGCGAGTCGATGGCCACCAGCGTCGCCCAGTGGCTCGCCAAGCAGGCGCCCAGATACGCGGCGACGCCCAGCGGCTGCTGATTCAGGTCAGCTGTTTCTGCGCTGAGCTCGCCCTGCGTACGTGGTCGCAGATTTCCTCGGGGGTCTCGGCCGTGACCAGCAGCTCTTTGTCACCTGGGGAGATCAGGCCGTCGTCCTCCAGCCGGTCGTCGATCCAGCCCAGCAGTGGCGCCCAGAACTCTGCGTCGACGAGGATCGTGGGGAAGTGCTGTACCCGGTGGGTCTGGATCAGGGTCAGGCTCTCGAACATCTCGTCGAGCGTGCCGAAACCGCCGGGGAAGATGACGAAGGCGCGGGCGTAGCGGACGAACATCAGCTTGCGGGCGAAGAAGTAGTGGAACTCGAGACCCCGGTTGACGTAGGGGTTGATCCGCTGCTCGTGGGGCAGCTGGATGTTGAGGCCGACCGAGAGACCGCCGGCCTCGGCAGCACCGCGGTTGGCCGCCTCCATCAGCCCCGGGCCACCGCCGGTTATGACGGTGAAGCCGCGGTCGGTCAGGCAGGCGGCCGTCTCGCGGCAGAGCTCGTACCAGCGGTGGCCCTCGGCCACCCTGGCCGAGCCGAAGATCGAGACGCCGTCGTCGACGTCGCGCAGGGCGTCGAAGCCCCGGTCCACCTCGGCACGGATCCGGTCGAGCCGCAGCTCGTCCTGCTCCTCGACGTCGCAGGGGACGCGGAGCAGGTGCTCGTCCCGCTTTGCCCCGGTGCTCCCGCCTGCATCTCCCAAACCGTTTCCAGTAGAACACACCGGGCAAAACGACGATCCTCAGACCAGCAGCGAACCATCCCCCAGGCGTCGCTCGAGCATCTCGGCCACCTCGTCGGGACTCTCGCCACCGAGCTCGACGGCGTTCGCCTCGAACTCGCCGAGGTCCGCAAAGCTCTGACAGATCTGCTCGATCGCCTCGGGATCGAGCAGCGTCTCGCCTTCGCGGTCCCGTACCCGTGCCGTGCAGACGGGCAGCGGTGCTCGGAGCACCGCATATGCGACCTCGTGCCCTGCGTCGTGGAGCAGATCGCGGAGGGGCTCAAGGAACCAGCCGGGAATGACGATCCCATCGACGATCGTGAAGTAGCCGGCCACCGCGTACGCCGCCGCGGCTCTTGCGGCGACCCCCATCACGACCCGGTTCTGATCATGCGACTCCGGCCTCCAGGGCTCGACGTAGCCAGAGCGGACGAAGCGGAAGAAGGCATCCGCTTCCAGGTGAGCTGAGCGAGCAAAGCGCGCGGCGAGCACCTCGGCTGCGGTGGTCTTGCCAACGCCGGGAGGGCCGGTGACGATCAGGACGGGCGTGTCGCCTGGCACGGAAGTGCCCCCGGCGGGATTCGAACCCGCGCCGCGCGGCTTAAAAGGCCGCCGCTCTAACCAACTGAGCTACAGGGGCGCGCGCCCATGGTAGATGGAATCCTGAGCGATCTGCGGCGACCCAGGCCCGAGCTCAGGAGAGCTCGGGCAGGCCGTCCTCGGGAGTGGAGGCCTCGGCGTGGGTGCGGCGGGGGATGCGACCGGCGCCGCGAGCGGCGTGTCCGGCCTCGACCGCGCCGCGCAGAGCAGTGGCCATCGCGGCCGGGTCCTCGGCACCGAAGATCGAGCTGGCCGCCATCACCGCGTCGCAGCCCAGCTCCATCGCCAGGGCGGCATCGGAGGCGGTGCCGATACCCGCGTCGAGGACGACCGGCACCTCGGCCCGCTCGGCGATGATCGCGACGTTATAGGGGTTGCGGATACCGGCGCCGGAGCCGATCGGCGAGCCGAGTGGCATCACCGCGGCGCAGCCAGCCTCCTCGAGGCGGCGGGCGAGAATCGGATCGTCGTTGGTGTATGGGAGGACGGTGAAGCCCTCGCCGACCAGGGTCTCGGCGGCATCAAGCAACTCGACCGCATCGGGGTAGAGGGTGCGGTCGTCGCCGATCACCTCCAGCTTGATCCACTCGGTCTCGAACGCCTCGCGGGCGAGGCGCGCGGTGCGGACGGCATCGCGCGCGGTGAAGCAGCCGGCCGTGTTGGGCAGGGCGAAGAGGCCGAGCCGGTCGAGCACGTCGAGGACCGAGCCCTTCGCCGCGGGGTCGATCCGGCGCAGGGCGACGGTGACGATCTCGGCGCCGGAGGCAGCCAGCGCCTCCTCCATCTGCTCCAGAGAGCGGAAACCGCCGGTGCCGGCGATCAGCCGGGAGGACCACTGGCGCCCGCCCAGCTCCCAGATCTCTGCACCGCCCTGAATCGCGGCGAGCACCTCGACGCGGCCGCCCTCGACCAGCGCCCTCGAGCCCCACTCGGCACGCGGCACCACCTCGCCGTCGAGCGCCACGGCGACGCCCCGCGCCTCCCGCTCGGCGCCGCTCACGCGGACGGCATCGGCGAGGGTCGCGCCCTCCGGCAGCTCGCGCGGCTCGCCGTTCAGCTCGATCCTCATCCGGCCACCTCTCCAACGTTGCTGTCGCACTTGTACCCGGTATCCGGATCCAGCTGCGACCTCTCCGTTACCAGGTCCGCTATTACGTCCGCGGCCAGCGGTGCCAACAGGATGCCGTTGCGGTAGTGACCGGTGGCCCAGAGCAGCCCCTCGACCGGGCTCTCACCGACCAGCGGCAGGTTGTCCGGCGTCCCCGGCCGCAGCCCGGCGGCCGCCTCGACCAA
>DATIPC010000045.1:0-12213 GCA_035472395.1 Solirubrobacterales bacterium | reverse complement strand
CCCGATCCCATCCCATGAACCCATGCAGCCCTCCCGCAGCAGCAATCCGATCCGGCCCGGGCGAGACAAACAGGTGATACGTGTTCCCCAAAATCAGCTGGTAGCCAACCTCAGCCACCTCACGGGATTCCAGCCCGCGCACCGTCCCCTTGGTAGCCAACGGAATGAAGGCCGGCGTCCGCACCTCCCCATGCGGCGTATGAAGCACCCCAGCTCGCGCAGCCCCGTCCCGAGCCGCGACCTCGAACCTCAGCCTTTGCGAATCGACCCTCATTCGTTCTTCTGACGCATTTGCACCCCTACAGGGTCATAAAGGCGTCAGTTGTTTCTCGATTAGCGAGCGGCCCGTCATGGGCTCGGGCTGCGGGATGCCGAGCAGCTCCAGCGCCGTCGGCGCGACGTCGGCGAGGATGCCGGGGCCGCGCAGCTCGAGGCCCTCGACGGTGACGATCAGCGGTACCGGGTTGAGCGAGTGAGCGGTATTGGGCGAGCCGTCGGGCTCGAGCATGTGGTCGCAGTTGCCATGGTCGGCGGTGACGATGCAGGCGCCGCCGCTGCGCTCGACCGCCGCGACGATGTCGCCGAGACAGCCGTCGACCTCCTCCACCGCCTCCACCGCCGCCGGGATCACCCCGGTGTGACCGACCATGTCGGGGTTGGCGAAGTTGATGATCCCGAACTTGAAGCTGCCCTCGGACCACTGCGCGACGAAGGTGTCGGCGGCGGCCCGGGCGCTCATCTGCGGCTTGTGGTCGTAGGTCGGCACGTCGCGCGGCGAGTCGACCAGGCGGCGCTCCTCCCCCTCCCACTCCTCCTCGCGACCGCCGTTGAAGAAGTAGGTGACGTGGGCGTACTTCTCCGTCTCGGCGACGTGCAGCTGGCGGCCGCCAGCCTCCGAGACGACCTCGGCCAGAGTCGTCTTCGGCCGTGCCTCGGGAAAGGCAACCGGGTAGGGCCAGCCCTTGCGGTACTCGGTCATCGTCGTCAGCGCGAGCAGCGGCCCGCCGGTGCGAGAGAACTCGTCGAAGTCGGGTTCGGCCAAGGCGCGGGTCATCTGCCGGGCGCGGTCCGGCCGGAAGTTGACGAAGAGCGCCACGTCGCCCTCGGCGACGCCGTCGTAGTCGCCGATCACCGTCGGCACGACGAACTCATCGCTGTTGTCGCGCACGTAGGATGCCTCGATCGCCTCCCCGGCGCTTGCCGCGTGCAGCCCGCGGGCGTGGACGATCGCGTCGTAGGCCAGCTTGGTCCGCTCCCAGCGCGTGTCGCGATCCATCGCGTAGTAGCGGCCGCCGACCGTGGCGACGCGACCGGCCTGGCGCAGCCAGCGCTCGAGCTCGCCCAGATAGCCGCGGCCGCCGTGAGGCAGCGTGTCGCGGCCGTCGGTGAAGGCGTGGAAGACGATGTCCGGGACCCCCTCCTGCGAGGCCAACTCGATCGTCGCCTCGATGTGCTCCCAGCCTGAATGCACACCGCCGTCGGAGACGAGGCCGAGCAGGTGGAGACGGCCTCGCGGGCTGCGGCGGGCACGGTCGCAGGCGGCCAGCAGCGCCTCGTTCTCGAAGAAGCTGCCGTCGGCGATCGCATCGTCGATCCGGGCCAGGTCCTGCTTCACGATCGCCCCAGCGCCGAGGTTGAGATGACCAACCTCGGAGTTGCCCATCTGCCCATCCGGCAGACCGACGTCGCGGCCCTGAGCCGAAAGCTGGGTGTGGGGGAACCGCTCCCAGAGACGATCGAAGACCGGCGTCTCGGCCAGCGAGATCGCGTTGCCAGGCCCGGGCGGAGCCAACCCCCAGCCGTCGAGGATGACCAGCGCCAACGAGGGAACCAAATCCGTCATGCCGCATCGACGATTGCGGCGAATTCCTCCGGGTCGAGGCTGGCGCCGCCGACCAGCGCTCCGTCGATGTCCGCTTGCGCCATCAGCTCCGCCGCGTTGGCGGGCTTGACCGAGCCGCCGTAGATGATCCGCACCGAGTCGGCCACCGCGCCGCGCTCGCGCAGCACGTCGCGGATGAAGGCACACGCCTCCTGTGCCTGCTCGGGCGTTGCGGTGCGACCGGTGCCGATCGCCCAGATCGGCTCGTAGGCGACAACGACCTCCCCCAGCCCGGCGGAATCGACCTGCGCCAAGTCCGCCTGCAGCTGCTGCTCCAACACGCCCTCGGTCTGCCCGGCGTCGTGGGCCTCCTCGCTCTCGCCGATGCAGAGGATCGGCTCCAGCCCAGCCGCGAGCGCCGCCGGAACCTTGCGCGCCAGCGCCTCGTCGGTCTCGTTGAAGTACTGGCGGCGCTCGGAGTGGCCGAGGACGACCGCGCCGACGTCGGCCTCGACCAACATCGCCGCCGAGATCTCGCCGGTGAAGGCGCCTGACTCGGCCTCGTGCATGTTCTGCGCGGCAACCCGCACCGCGCTGCCGCGCGAGCGCTCCACCACCTCGCTCAGAGCCAGGAAGGAGGGGCAGATGACGACGTCGTGCTGGGTCGCTGCGATCCGCGGCAGCAGGGCGTCGACGAACTCGGCAGCCTCGGCGACCGTCTTGTGCATCTTCCAGTTGGCGGCGATGTACGGCGTGCGCTCAGGCATCGCTCAGAGCCTCCACGCCCGGCAGCTTCTTTCCCTCCAGCAGCTCCAACGACGCTCCTCCTCCGGTCGACACCCAATCCACTTTCTCAGCCAGCCCGAACTGGTGCAGCGCGGCAACGGAGTCGCCGCCGCCGACCACGGTGGTCGCCGACGCGGCGGCAACCGCCTCGGCCACAGCCCGGGTCCCCGCTGCGAACGGCTCCAGCTCGAAGGCTCCCATCGGCCCGTTCCAGAGCACGGTCCCGGCGGCCGCGATCGCCTCGGCGTAAGCAGCGGCGGTTCGCGGGCCGACGTCGAGGCCCATCCAGCCGTCCGGCACCTCGACCCCGTCGCTCTCGCGCCGCTCGGTCTCCGCGTCGAAGCTCTGGCCCAACCTCAGATCGACGGGCAGCATCAGCTCGCACTCGGAGGCCTCTGCCCGCCGCAGTGCCTCCTCCGCCAGCTTCACCCCCTTCTCCTCCACCAGCGAGTTGCCGGTCCCAATTCCCTGGGCGCGGAAGAAGCTGAAGCACATCGCGCCGCCGATCAGGATGCTGTCGGCAATCTCCAGGAAGCGGTCGATGACGCCCACCTTGTCGCTGACCTTGGCGCCGCCGAGGACGACAACCAGCGGCCGCTCGGGCAACTCGACGACCCTGGAAAGCTCATTCACCTCGCGCTCCAGCAGCAAACCAGCGTATGCAGGCAGGCGGCGGGCAACCCCCTCGGTGCTGGCGTGGGCGCGGTGGGCGGCGCCGAAGGCATCGTTGACGTAGAGGTCGGCGAGCTCGGCCAAGGCGTCGGCAAGGTCCCCCTCGTTCTCGGTCTCCCCAGGCTCGAAGCGGACGTTCTCCAGCAGCAGCACGTCGCCAGGACTGAGTCCCGCAACCATCGTCTCGACGTCCTCGCCAATCACCGTCGGCGCCTGCTTCACGTCGGCGCCGAGCAGCTCGGCCAGTCGCTCGCCGACCGGCCCCATCGAGAGCGCCGGGTTGGCCTCGCCCTCGGGGCGACCCAGGTGCGAGACGAGAACCAGCGCAGCGCCTCGCTCGCGCAGGAGCTCGATCGTCGGCAACGCCGCCCGAATTCGCGTGTCATCCGCGACCCGACCTTCGTCGAGGGGAACATTGAAGTCGACCCTGACCAACACCCGCTTGCCGGCGACGTCGGCGCCGCGAACGCTCTGCTTAGAGAAGCCCAATATTCGCCCTCCGGGCGGAACTCAGAGGACCTTGCCCGCCAGCTCGACGCAGCGGTTCGAGTAGCCCCACTCGTTGTCGTACCAGGAGACCGCCTTGATCATCCTGCCGTCGCCGATCGCCATCGTCTGGCCGGCATCGAAGATCGAGGAGTGCGGGTCGCCGACGATGTCGGTGGAGACGATCTCATCCTCGGTGTAGGAGAGGATCCCCTTCAGCGGGCCCTCGGCGGCAGCCTTGACGGCGGCGTTGACCGCGTCCGCGTCGGTCGGCTGCGAGGGGGTGAAGACGAGGTCGACGACGGAGCCGGTCACGACCGGTGCCCTCATCGCGAACCCGTTCAGCTTCCCGTTCAGCTCCGGCAGCACCAGGCCGACCGCCTTGGCGGCGCCGGTCGTCGTCGGGATCAGGTTGATCGCCGCCGCCCGTGCCCGGCGCAGGTCCTTGTGCGGCATGTCCTGCAGGCGCTGGTCGGCGGTGTAGGCGTGGATCGTGGTCATCAGCCCATGCTCGATCCCAAAGGAGTCGTTCAGCACCTTGGCCAGCGGCGCCAGGCAGTTGGTCGTACAGGAGGCGTTGGAGATGATCTGGTGCTTGTCTGGGTCATAGGCGCTGTCGAAGTTGACGCCCAGCGCCACCGTGATGTCCGGCTCCTTGGCGGGAGCCGAAATGATGACCTTCTTGGCGCCCGCCGCCAGATGCTTGGCCGCGTCGTCGCGGCCGGTGAAGAAGCCGGTCGACTCGATCACCACGTCGGCGCCGAGGTCGCCCCAGGGCAGCGCCGCCGGATCGCGCTCGGAGAGCACCCTGAGCTCCTTGCCGCCGACCGAGATCGACCCCTCCCCCGCCTTCACCTCACCCGGGAAACGCCCCAGGATCGAGTCGTACTTGAGCAGGTGGGCGAGCGTGCCGGTGTCAGTGATGTCGTTGACGGCAACGAAGTCGAGGTCCGCGCCCGCCGCGTAGGCGGCACGGAAGAGGTTGCGCCCGATGCGGCCGAAGCCGTTGATGCCGACCTTTACAGCCATGAAGTCAAATCCTCCTGGAGTCGATACCTGTTGGATTGAGGCTAGTCACTGCCGATCGTCACCTCGATTTCGTACCCGTCGGGGTCCTGAAGGAACGCCGAGTAGGACCCGGAGCCGTACGAACGCCGCTCGCCGGGCTCACCGACCGGGGTGCCGCCGGCCGCCACGCCCTGCTCCCAGGCGGCCTTGACGGCGACGATCCCGAGCCCCGAGAAGCTGAGCAGGCCGAAGCCGGGTTTTGCCGGGTGGTGGGCGGCGACGAAGAAAACTGGCTTGGCGATGCCCCAGCCGATCGTCTTGTCCTCCTCGAAATGACGCCGCCAGCCAAGGGGCGCGAGCAGCGAGTCGTAGAAGGACGCGCTCCGCTCGAGGTCTGAGACCTCTAGGAGAACATGGTGCAACATCGGGCCGGGGAGGCTATACGGGCCGGTGGTCAGCCGCTGCGCGGGGTCCAGCGAAAGTAGCGAACCGCAAGCAGGAGACCGACCACGCCCCACACCGCGACGACCGCGAGGTTGTCCCACGAGACGGCCGCGCCGCCGGCGGGCACGTAGGCGTCGAAGAAGGCCTCGAAGAAGTGGCGGATCGGGAAGGCGTCGGCGAAGTGGATGACCCCACTGGGCAGCTGGTCGTCGGGGATGAAAACGCCCGAGAGGAAGTAGAGCGGCAGGAGCAACGCGTTGACGATCGGCGCCGCGGCGTCCTGGGAGGGGATCGCCGCGGTCAGGGCGATGCCGAGGCAGCAGAAGGCCGCGGCGCCGACGACCAGGGTGAGAACGATCGCCGGCAGCCGGTCCCAGGGGATGGCGACGCCGTAAGCGATGCGACCGATCGCCGCGAGCAGGGCCAGCATCATCAGCGCGACGACGATCGAGTTGCCGATCCGACCGGCGATGAAGACCCAGGGCGGCATCGGCGTGCCGCGTCCCCGCTTCAGCCGCCCGTCCTCGCGTGCGATCACCAGCGACATCGCCAGCGACTGCATCGTCGCCGAGATCACCGAGAGCGTGATGATCGCCGGCACGTAGTAGGTCGTCGTCTTGATCCCACCGCGCACGTCGACGGTCTGATCGCCGAAGACGGTGGCGAAGATCAACAGCAGGACGACCGGGAAGGCGACGGTGAAGAAGACCGAAGCCGGGTTGCGCCAGAAGGCCTTCTGGTCGTAGCGGAACTGGTGCAGGACGAGGTTCATGCCTGGTCGGTGAGCTCCAGGTAGACGTCCTCGAGGCTGGGTCGGGAAACCTCCAGCCCCTCCAGCTCCCGACCCTCGGCAAGCGCCCTGCCGGTCAGCTCGTTCAGCGTCTGGACCGGCGTCGTGGTCTCGAGCTCGACCTCGCGGCCGTCCTCGCGGTAACTGATCCGCGCCGGCCGGTTCTCGCGGTCGCCGAGGTCCTCGGGGGTCCCGCGGGCCACCACCTCGCCGGCCGAGATGATCGTCACCCGGTCGGCAAGGCGCTGCGCCTCGTCCATGTAGTGGGTGGTGAGGAAAACCGTCTTACCCAGGTCGCGCAGCCCGGCGATGGTCTCCCAGGCCTGGCGCCTGGCGGAGGGGTCGAAGCCGGTCGTCGGCTCGTCGAGGAAGAGCAGATCGGGATCGCCGATCAGCGCCATGCCGACGTCGAGCCGGCGTTGCTGGCCCCCGGAGAGCGAGCTGGCGCGGGCATCGGCCTTGCCTTCCAGACCGACCAGCGCGATCGTCTCCTCGATCGGCCGCGGGCTGTCGTAGTAGCCGGCGTACAGCTCGAGCGACTCGCGCACGGTCAGGTAGGGATCGAGGCGGCAGCTCTGCAGGACGATCCCGATCCGCTCGCGCCACTCGCCCCCGGCGTGCTCGGGGTCCTCACCGAGGACGCTGACCTCGCCGCCGCTGCGCTTGCGATAACCCTCGAGGATCTCCACCGTGGTCGTCTTGCCGGCCCCGTTGGGGCCGAGGAAGGCGAAGACCTCGCCTCGATGAACCTCCAGATCGATGCCGCGCACCGCCTCGACGTCGCCGTAGCTCTTGCGCAGGCCGCGGATGGAGATGACGGGATCGGAGGAGTCGCCCAAAGCCGGCCGATTCTATGGACGCCGAGACGGGGGTCGCTCAGCCGTCGAGATCCACGTCGCGGTGCTTGACCCGCACCACAACCCCCTCGCGTCCCTCAAGGGCACGGCGGATGCGGTCGGCGACGGTCACGGAGCGGTGCCTGCCACCGGTGCAACCGACCGCGATCGTCAGGTGGCTCTTGCCCTCGGCGACGTAGGCCGGAACGAGGAACTCGAGCAGCGGCAGCAGTCGGCCGTAGAACTCGCCCGCCTGCGTGCCCGACTCGACGTAGGCGCGCACCGCCTCGTCGAGCCCGGTCAGCGGCCGCAGCTCCTCGACGTAGTGGGGATTGGGCAGGAAGCGGACGTCGAGGGTGAGGTCGGCATCGCGCGGCGGGCCGTTCTTGAAGCCGAAGGTGAGCAGGGTCAACGCCAGCTTGCCGCCCTCGTGAGTGTCCAGCATCTCCTCGGCGATCCGGCGCCGCAGCTGACCCCCGGTCAGGCCGCTGGTGTCCATCACCATGTCGGCCCGCTCGCGCAAGGGCGCCAACAACTCCCGCTCGGCGCGGATCCCCTCGACGATCCTCCCTTCGGGGGCGAGCGGATGGCGGCGCCGCGTCTCCTTGTAGCGGTCCAGCAGCGTCTCCTCGTCGGCCTCGAGGAAGAGCAGGGTCGGCCTCAGGCCGTCCACCCCCAGCTCGTCGAGGACCTGGACCAGGTCGTCGAAGTACTCGCCGCCGCGCACGTCCGAGACCACGGCGGCCCGCTCCACGCCGCTTCCCTCGTGACGGAACAGCTCGCCGAGGCTGCCGATCATCCGCGGCGGCAGGTTGTCGACGCAGAAGTAGCCACCGTCCTCGAAGGCGGCGATCGCTTCTGACTTGCCGGCGCCGGAGTGGCCCGTGATCAAGACGAGATCGACCTCGCTGCCGGCCCGGTCCCCATCGCGACCCAGACCCGAGGCCTCGGCCTTCTCGGTCTCCCCCATGCCCTAGCCGCCCGTCCTGTGCAACTGCTCGTGGATCTCGCGGGCCAGCTTGCCGGGGACGCCGGGCACCGACTCCAGCTCCTCGCGGCTGGCCGCCAGGAACCGTTCGGGCGAGCCGAAGTGCTTGAGGAAGGCGCGCTTGCGCGCCGGCCCGACGCCCTTCAGGTCGTCGAGCACCGAGCCGGTCATCGCCCGGTCGCGGCGGCCGCGGTGGTGGTCGATCGCGAAGCGATGCGCCTCGTCGCGCACGCGCTGCAGCAGCTTCGACGCCTCAGAGTCGGCCGGCAGGTCGATCGGCACGCTGCGGCCGGGGACGTAGACCTCCTCCAACCGCTTGGCGAGTGAGATCACGGCCACGCCGCGCTCGGCGAACGGGCCGAGGGCGCGCATCGCGGCCGCCAGCTGACCCTTGCCGCCGTCGACCACGACCAGCGAGGGCAGCGCGGCGAAGCTCTCGTCGCGCTTGCCGTCGTGCGGCGAGAGGTCGACCTGCTCGAGGTAGCGGCTGATGCGCCGGGTCAGCACCTCCTCCATGGAAGCGAAGTCGTCGGACCCGTTGCTGCGCTCACCGCGCACCCGGAAGCGGCGGTAGTCCGCCTTCTTGGTCGCGCCGCCCTCGAAGACGACCATCGAGGCAACGGTGTGCTCGCCGCCGAGGTTGGAGATGTCGAAGCCCTCGATCCGGATCGGCAGCTCCTCCATCCCCAGCGCCTCGCGCAGGTCGGCAAGCGAGTCGACCCGGCGTTGGCGCCGGTGCTCGCGACGCAGCCGGTCCTGGTCGAGGGCAAGACGCGCGTTGCGCTCGGCCAGCTCGCGCAGGCGACGCTTATCGCCGCGCTCCGCCACTCGCACCTCGACCGGCGAACCACGCTTCTCCCCCAGCGCCGCCGCCAGCAGCTCGGCCCGCTCGCGCAGATATGCGCCGACGACGATCGTCCGCGGCATCGCCGGGGAGGCCGAGTAGTACTGGCCGATGAACTCCTCGGCGACCTCGGCCGGCTCGCGTTCGGCCTGGTTGTCGAGGTAGAAGCTCTGGCGCTCGGCGAGGATGCCGTCGCGCACCTGAAAGACCTGGGCATTGGCGTCGGCGCCCTCGGTTGCGACCCCGATCAGGTCGGCGGTGCCGACCGAGCCACCGGCGACCCGCTGGCGCTCGAACAGCGACTGGATCGCCTTGAGGCGGTCGCGATGCAGCGCCGCCCGCTCGAACTCGCGTGCCGCCGCAGCCTCCTCCATCTTCGCCTGCTCGTCCGCCTCGACCCGCCGGTAACGACCGGAGAGGAAGTCGACGATCGCGTCGATGTTGCGCCGGTACTCGTCCTGGCTGACGTAGCCGACGCAGGGAGCCCCACAGCGCTTGATGTAGTAGTCGAGGCAGGGGCTGCCTGAGCGGCGACCCGGCTCAGCCCCCTCGCAGGTGCGGAACTGGAACAGCTTGCCGAGCAGGTCGAGCGTCTCCCGCACCCGCTTGGCGCTGGAGAAGGGGCCGAAATAGGCGCGCCCGGCACGGTGCTTCTCGCGGGTGAAGTAGACGCGCGGGTAGTCCTCGTCGAGGCTGACGCAAACGTAGGGGTAGGACTTGTCGTCGCGCAACCGGATGTTGAAGCGCGGCCGGTGGCGCTTGATGAAGCTCTGCTCGGCGAGCAGGGCCTCGGCCTCGGTGGCGGTGACGAGGACGTCGATGCGATCGACCCGCGAGGTGAGCCGGGTCTCGCCGCCGGAGAAGTGCGAGGCGACCCGTTTGCGTATCGAGCGGGCCTTGCCGACGTAGAGCAGCTCGTCGTTCGCCTCGTAGAAGAGATAGACGCCGGGGGAATCGGGCAGCTCTCGACGCCGGCGCGCCAACTGCTCCGTGCGGGAGGTGTCTCGGTCGCTTTCGCTCACCCGACCAAAGAGTAGGCTCCTGGCCAGCCGGCCAAGTGAAACGCCAGATACGGAGAGCGAGATGACCACCGACACCCTGAGCCCCCCCGAGCTGTCCACGCTGCGAATCGACGTCGACGGCGAGGTCGGCACGCTCACGCTGGACCGCGCCGACACTTTCAACGCGATGAGCCCCGAGATGATCCTGGAGCTGGGAACCGCCTTTGCCTGGCTCGCCGACCAGGCGCCACTGCGGGCGCTGATCCTCACCGGCGCCGGCAAGGCCTTCTGCTCGGGCGGCGACATCAACGGCTTCAAAGCCGGGGTCGAAGACGACTCGATCGACCTGCCGGCGCAGGTACGGCGCGGCGCCGAGGCGCTGCACACGGCAATCATCGACCTGCGACGTATTCCCTATCCGGTGATCGGCGCGATCAACGGACCGGCGGCCGGCGCGGGCTTTTCGCTGGCGCTCGCCTGCGACATCCGGATCGTCTCCGAGCAGGCCTTTCTCGCCTGTGCCTACGGACGGATCGGCGCCTCACCCGATGGCGGCATGACCTACTTCCTGCCGCGCGTGGTCGGGCCGAGCCGGGCGCTGGAAATCCTCCTCGAGGACCCCAACCTGACTCCGCAGGAGGCACTCGACGAGGGCCTGGTCTCCGAGGTCGTGGCGCCGGAGGACCTGATGGACACCGCCCGCGCCAAGGCAGAGAAGCTGGCGGCGATGGCGCCGCACTACGTGAAGATGGCGAAACGGCTCTGCGGCGTAAGCGTCGAGAACAGCATCACCGAGCACCTGCAGCTGGAGCGGCACGGGATTGCCGACAGCATGGCGACGGAGGATCTTCGCGAAGGCGCGGTGGCGTTCTTCAGCGGCGAGAAGCCCGTGTTCAAGGGCCGCTGAACCGGAGTTTGCCCTTGCGCGTATTCGGGTTACAGTCTCCCTGAGCATTCCCCCAGGAAAGGATCCAGTCCGATGAAGAAGCTCGCCGCCCTGTTTGTCCTCGCACTTGCCTCCGCCGCGCTCGTCGCCTGCGGAAGCAGCAACTCGACCACGACGACCTCGACCTCGAGCGGCGGTGAAGCGAACGGTGGCGCAGCCGCCGAAGGCGAAAAGGAAGCCGGGGGGAGCGAAGGCGGTGGCTCAACCGTCGACTTCGAAGCCGACCCCAGCGGTGAACTCGCCTACACGACCACCGAAGCGTCGGCCAAAGCCGGCCAGGTGAAGATCGACTTCAAAAACCCGCAGGGCCTGACCCACGACGTCGCGATCGAAGATTCGAGCGGCGAAGAAGTCGGCAAAACGGAACTGATCGCCAAAGGCGAAACCTCGACGAACGTGAACCTGAAACCGGGGACGTACACCTACTTCTGCACCGTGCCAGGACACCGCGAAGCTGGCATGGAAGGCACGCTCACCGTTAAGTAGCGGGAGCGTCGAAGGGGCGCCCGTCATTGGGCGGGCGCCGTCCGCAACAGATCGCGACACAACTAAGTCGTCGGCTGGAGCGTCTCTTTGGTGCGCACGACCTTCTCGTGGATCAAGGCCATGGCGACCGCCCCCGCCTCGTCATAGAGGTCGGCGACGATGGAACCCAGCTCGTACGTCGGGGTGTACGGATACGCGTTCAGGAACTCCTGCATGCGTTGATGACGCTCCGCCGCATCCGGACCGGCGCGCTGAATTATGAAGTCGCGCCAATCGCTCCCGTGCTTTTCCGAGTTGCAAGGGTTGCAAGCCGGAACGATGTTGCCCCAAGCGTCGAGCCCAAGGTCCTTTTTGTTGGTCGGGATCAAATGATCGCCATACACGCGCGAGGCAGTGAGCTCAACCCCGCAAAAGCAACATCGACCTTCGAAGAACTCCAGGACCTCGCCCTTGAGGTGCTTCTTGGCAAACGGCTCCAGGTCGCGCTCTCGGTCGTATTCCTTGCCCATTTCCTGGAGGAAGATTCGAACCGCCGTATTCGCGATGTCAGATCGGGTTTTGGCCATTGTTGCGACCCTAGCCCGTCCGTCGGCCACGCCACTGCCTTCGTTGACCTTTGCGTTCCACGACAACGCGACAATCCCAGCCGGACTGGTCTGCCGCTGGCGACTCCTAGAACGAGACGCCAAGCTGGAGCACTTCGTTCCAGCGGATGAGAACGTCGCTGCCTAGCCTTTCTTCACAGCGACCACGAGGGATAGCTCCAGCCACTTGAAGTGGCAGTCAACCTCGGTAAAGCCAGCGTTTCGGAGCCAGCCCATCTGATCCGAAAGATCTGCAAGGCGGTCCGTCGGGTCATCCTGAGTCCGCCCGATCTCGCGGCGAAAACGCTCATGCAGACGCGAGGAGGCAGAGGTCACGAGATCGAGGTTCGCAAAGACGCCGCCCGGCGTAAGAAGGGTATGGATTTCTTCAAACAGCTCCCCCTTGCGCTCGTCCTCAAGGTGGTGAATTGCCAAGCCGGACACCACGGCGTCGAGGGGTCCCATATCTGCGAAGGGAACCGCCAAGTCGTGAGTGCGGAACTCCACCAAGGGATCGGCT
>DATIPC010000044.1:0-31328 GCA_035472395.1 Solirubrobacterales bacterium | reverse complement strand
ACCTGGTGGTAGACGACCTCGGACTCGTACTGGGCGCCGACCCCGGAGAGGAATTTGCGCTCCGCCTCAGGGATGCCGAGCCGGTCGAAGGTGTTTTTGATGTCGTCCGGGACCTCGCTCCAGTCGCGGCTGTTCTTCTCGGAGGCGCGGACGAAGTAGTGGATGTCGTCGAAGTCGATCTGGCCGAGGTTGCCGCCCCAGGTCGGGGTCGGGCGCGAGTAGAAGTGCTCGAGCGCCTTGAGCCGGAACTCGCGCATCCACTGTGGCTCGTCCTTGTAGTCGGAGATCGATTCGACCACCTCGCGGGAGAGGCCCTTCGGCGCCTTGTAGGCGTAGCCGCTCTCGGGGTCGTGGAAGCCGAACTTCTCCTTGTAATCGGCGTTGATCCCAGCGAGCTCTTTTTTCTCTGCAACTGCCTCGGGCGTTGCCATGGCTAATCGACCTCCAGGGTGATCGTGTCGTCGACGACGGATGCCGTGAACGTCCGTACCGGAGCATAGGCGGGGAGCGTCTTCGGCCTGCCGGTGGTCAGGTCGAAGAGCGAGCCGTGACGGGGACACTCGACCGTGCAGGTCGCGGCGTCGAACTCGCCCTCGGCGAGCGGCCCGTCGTCATGGGAGCAGCGATCCTCGATCGCGTACAGCGTCCCATCGCAATTGAAGACCCCGATCTTGACCCCGTCGTGCTCGACCAGGCGCATCGCACCGGGCCCCAGCTCGGCAAGCGGGCAGACGGGAATTGAAGTTCCAGCGGTGTCGGTCAAGAGGAGCCCTTCGAATCTCGGCATGCGTTCGTGCGGGTTGAAACTTAATCCTACTTCCACGGTCGGATTTTAGCGGCCAGGCCGGGCGGGCCCCGGCCGGGTAACGACTCCTTGACCGCCAGCGCACCCCAGGTGCGATGATCGCGACCCCCACCGCCGACGGGCCTAAAACCGACGCATAGCGACGGAAATCGGCCCATCGGCCGGGAAACGAGCTTCTACGAGAGGACATGAGATGAGCGAGAGGACCAGTTACGCGCCCGGAACCCCGTCCTGGGTCGACCTCGGCTCCCCCGACTTGGACGCCTCAATCGATTTCTATGGCGCCCTGTTCGGCTGGGACGTGCCGGAGTCCGAGAACGCCGAGCAGACCGGCGGTTACCGGCAGGCGATGCAGGGCGGCAGGCCGACCGCCGGGATGATGCCGCTGATGCAGGAGGGCCAGCCGCCCGCCTGGAGCACCTACGTCTCGGTCGAGGACGCCGACGCCACGGCGGCGAAGGTGACCGAGGCCGGCGGGACCGTCATCGCCGAGCCGATGGATGTGATGGAGCTCGGCCGGATGGCGATCTTCGCCGACCCGACCGGCGCCGTCTTCGGCGTCTGGCAGCCCAACGCTTTTCCTGGTGCCGGCCTCGTCAACGAGCACGGCGCTTTCTCCTGGAACGAGCTCGGCACGCGCGACCCCGGCGCCGCGAAAGAGTTCTACAGCGCCGTCTTCGACTGGGAGCCCGCCGACAACGACATGGGGGAGATGGGCACCTACACCGAGTGGAAGCTCGGCGAGGGCTCGGTTGGGGGCATGCTCGACATCAGCGGGCGCCTTCCCGACGAGATCCCCGCCCACTGGCTCACCTACTTCGCGGTCGACGATGCCGACGCGGCGATCGAGACGGCGAAGGAGAAGGGCGGCAGCGTCGCCTTCGGCCCGGTCGACATCCCGGTCGGCCGCTTCGCTGTCATCCGGGACCCACACGGCGCGGCGTTCGCCGTGATCAAGCTGTCCGGGGAGGCCGCAGGCCGTTAGCTAGCCGAGGTCGGCGGTCGCTTCTGAGGGGTCGCCGACCTCACCCTCGTCCTCCCATTCGGCCGGCTGGCCGAGGCTGGCGCTCTTGACGATCTTCAGTCCGAGCATCGCGCACTTCATCCGGGTGGCAGAGATCTCGATCCCGAGCAGCTCCAGCACGTACTCCTTCGGCAGTCGCAGCAGCTCCTCGCGCGTCTTGCCCGCCAGCTCGTCGGTCAGCAGCGAGGTTGCCGCGGTGGAGATCGCGCAGCCTTTGCCCTCGAAGGCGACCTCGGCGACCCGATCTTCAGCGTCGAGGCGGATCGTCACCCGCTGCTCGTCGCCGCAGAAGGGGTTGGTGTCCTCGAACTCGAGGTCGGGATCGTCGAGGTGGCCGAAGTTGTGCGGCCGCTTGTAGTGCTCGAGGATCTGGTCGCGGTAGAGCTCGTCCATGCTTCGAGGCTAGCGCAGCGGTTGGAGGTGCCGGGACGGGACAATAGCTCGCGCGTTGTTAGGAACGGTTTAGTTTGTCCTACCTCTCTACAGTAGTGCGGCAAATTTCGAAATAGGAGGTCGAATGGTTGCCCGCCGCTCTGTCCTATTCGCCGTTCTCGCCGCCGCCCTGGTCGGCTTGGTCTTGCCCGCCGCGTCGGCTTCGGGCGCGGGCAGCTCCTCGACCAAGATCGTCCTCAGCCTCAAATACCCCGCCTTTCACGGCAGCCTCCAATCCTCCAGGCAGGGCTGTCTCGGCAGCCGCAAGATGAAGGTCTACCGTGAGAAGAGCGGACCCGACAAGCTGCTCGGAACGGATCAGAGCGAGGACAACGGCAAGTGGTCTGTCCCGATCGGGAAAAGACTGACCTCCGGCTCGTACTACGCGACGGTCGCTGCCCGCGGCAAGTGCAAGGCCTCGAAATCGAAAGTGGTCTCGATCGATTAGAGGGCGGCGGGAGCCGCTCGGGCTAGAGGCCGAAAACGCGGCGGGCGTCTTCGAGGCCGTCGAGGAGGCGGTCGATCTCGTCGGTCGTGGTGTAGACGCCGAAGCTGGCGCGGGCCGTCGCGGCGACGCCGAGGCGATCCATCAGAGGCTGCGCGCAGTGGTGGCCGGCGCGGACGGCGACGCCGTGGCGGTCGAGGATCTCGGAGACGTCGTGGGCGTGGACGCCCTCCAGCTCGAAGGAGACGGGGCCGACGCGCTCGGGGCTGCGCTCGGGCCCGAACACGCGCAGGCCGGGCACGCCGGGGAGCCGCTCCAGCGCGTAATCGGCGATCCGTCGCTCGTGCTCCAGCACGGCATCCATCCCGAGGCCGTCGAGCCAGCGCAGCGCCGAGGCCATCCCGATCGCCTGCGCGATCGCCGGCGTTCCGGCCTCGAAGCGGGCGGGGGGGTCGGCGTAGGTCGTGCCCTCCTTGGTCACCTTGCGGATCATCGAGCCGCCGCCGAGGAAGGGCGGCATCTCGCGCAGCAGGTCGAGCTTCGCCCAGAGCGCCCCGATCCCGGTCGGCGCGTAGAGCTTGTGGCCGGTCAGCGCGTAGAAGTCGACGCCCAGCTCGCCGACGTCGAGCGGCAGCTTCGGCGCCGCCTGGGCGCCGTCGGCAAGCACCAGCGCGCCGGCCTCGTGGGCCAGCCGGGCGATCTCGGCAACGGGGTTCTCCGTGCCGAGCACGTTGGAGACGTGGGCGACCGCGACCAGCTTCGGCCCGCGCTCCAGCAGCGCCCCGAAGGCGTCCATGTCGAGCAGGCCGTCCTCGCCGACCGGGACCCAATCGACCTCGGCGCCGGTGCGCTCCGCGAGCTGCTGCCAGGGGACGATGTTGGAGTGGTGCTCCATCTCGGTCAGCACGATGCGGTCGCCCGCGCCGACATTGGCGTCGCCCCAGGCCCGCGCGACCAGGTTGATCGCCTCGGTCGCGTTGCGGACGAAGAGCACCTCGCGCCGGTCGCCGGCGCCGATGTGGTCGGCGACCGTTGCCCGCGCTCCCTCGTAGGCAGCGGTCGCCTCGGCGGAGAGGGTGTGGGAGCCGCGGTGGACGTTGGAGTGGTGGGCGCGCTCGTAGCGGTCGACCGCCTGGATCGAGGCCAGCACCCGCTGAGCGCTGGCGCCGCTGTCGAGGTAGGCGACCGGCTGCCCGTGGACCTCGCGCTCCAGCGCTGGGAAGGAGGCGCGGACCTTCTCGATCGCGAAGGCCGACGCCGCGGGCTTGGTCGTCGCCGGCTCCATCGTCGCGAGGCTAGGCGATGACGCCCGCCTCCACCTCCTCGCGGATCCAGCCGTAGCCCTTCTCCTCGAGCTGTCCGACCAGCTCCGGGCCGCCTTCCTTGACGATCCGCCCTTCGAACATGACGTGGACCGAGTCGGGCTTGACCATGTGCAGAATCCGCTGGTAGTGGGTGATGATGAGGACGCCCATATCGGGCCCGGCGAAGGTGTTGACCCCGTCGGCGACGGTGCGCAGCGCGTCGATGTCGAGACCGGAGTCGGTCTCGTCGAGGACCGCGATCTCCGGCCTCAGCAGCGCCAGCTGCAGCAGCTCCATCCGCTTCTTCTCGCCGCCGGAGAAGCCGTCGTTGAGGTAGCGGCTGGAGAACTCTTTGGGGATGTTGGCCAGCGCCATCGCCTCCTGGGCGACCTTGGCGAACTCTTTGATCTTGATCTCGCCTTCGCCGCGCGCCTCGCGGCGGGCGTTGAGGATCATCCGCAGGTACTTGCTGACCGAGACACCGGGAATGGCAACCGGATATTGGAAGGCCATGAAGAGGCCGGCGCGGGAGCGCTCGTCGGGGTCGGCCTCGGTCATGTCCTCGCCCTTGAAGACGATCGAGCCCTCGGTCACCTCGAGCGAGGGGTGACCCATGATCGCGTTGGCCAGGGTCGACTTGCCCGACCCGTTCGGGCCCATCAGCGCGTGGACCTTGCCCTTCTCGACGTCGAGGTCGAGTCCGCGCAGGATCTGCTTGTCCTCGACGCTCACGTGCAGGTTGCGTATCTCCAGCTCAGCCAATGTCACTCCGTTCCTGATTGGGGATTAAGCGGCGCTGCCGACGGGCGCCTTCTCGGCGGCGCTGCCGGGGCCACTGCCGAACTCGACCAGCTCGGCCAGCGTGGTGCCGGCGAGTGCCTTGGTGACGCCGCCCTGGACACGGGTCCAGAGCAGCTTCGTCGCGCAGGCGCGGTCGCCGTCGCTCTCGTGCGAGCAGAGCACCTTGCCCTCCGGAGTCTCGTGGAAGCACTCCATCGGCGCGATCTGGCCTTCCAGCGCCTCGACGACTTCGTCGAGGGTGATCGCCTCGGCCGGCTTGGCGAGCCGATAGCCCCCGTGGGCGCCCCTGGTCGAGGTGACCAGCTCGGCATTGCGTAGCTTGGCCACCAGGTGCTCCAGATAGGAGAGCGGCAAGCGCTCTGCCTCGGCGACGGCGCTGAGCGAGACCGGGGCGGACCCGGGCTGGCGACCCAGCTCGACCATGAGGCGAACTCCGTACTCCGCTTTCGTCGAGAACAGCATGAGTAAATCCTACTGAAGCGGTCGGTTATGCGGATGCGGCCTCGGTCGCCTCCTGTCCGTTGCCCTCGTCCGTGCTGAGCTCCACATGCGCCCGGCTGTCGCGGCTGCTGATCAGGACGAGGGTGAGGACGAAGCCAAGCGCGGCGATGGCGGCGCCGCCGAGGAAGGCGGCCTGGAAGCCCTCGGTGAGCCCGTTCGCCAGGCTCGAGGAGCCGGAGGACAGCACGTCTTCGGTGCGCGAGGTGGCCACGGTGGAGAGCACGGCGAGCCCGAGCGCGCCGCCGATCTGCTGCGAGGTGTTGATCAGGCCGCTGGCCAGGCCGGCCTCGTTCTCCTCGACCCCGGAGACGGCGGCGATCGTCGTCGTCACGAAAGCGAAGCCGAGCCCGGCGGCGGCGAACAGCGAGGGGCCGAGGATGTCGGTGGTGAAGCCGCCGCCGACCGAGACCCGGCTGAACCAAACCAGCCCGATGACGATGAAGAGCAGGCCCGCGGCGAGCACCGGCTTGTAGCCGAGTTTGGTCACGAGCTGGGAGGCGACGCCGGCAGAGATCATGATCGTCAGCGCCAGGGGGAAGTAGGAGAGGCCGGCGTGGATCGCGCTGTAGCCGAGCACCTGCTGCATATATAGGGAGATGAAGAAGAACATCGAGAAGAGCGAGGCGCCGACCAGCAGACCGACGATGTTGGCGCCGGTCAGCGTCCGGATGCGGAAGATCGAGAACGGCACCAACGGCTTGGTCGTGCGCAGCTCGATCGCGATGAAGGCGGCGAACAGGGCTAGCGAGAGGGCGATCAGCCCGAGCGTCTTGGTCGATCCCCAGCCGGAGCTGGTCGCGTCGACTACCGCGTAGACGAGGACCGAGAGCGCCGCGGTGACGGTGACCGCGCCGGCGACGTCGAAGGCGCGGGTTCCCTGCTCGTCGCGGCTTTCGGCGATCAGCCTGGGGGCGAGGGCGAAGGCGATCAGGCTGACCGGGACGTTGACCCAGAGCACCCACTCCCAGCCGAGCCCGTCGGTGAGGACGCCGCCGAGCAGCACGCCCGCGGCGCCGCCGGAGCCGGCGACCGCGCCCCACACGCCGAGCGCTTTGTTGCGCTCGGAGCCGTCGCTGAAGGTGGTGGTGACGATCGAGAGCGCCGCCGGCGAGATGATCGCCGCGCCGAGCCCCTGCGCCGCCCGCGCCGCGATCAGCTGCCCCTCGGTCGAGGCGAAGCCGGCAGCGAGCGAGGCGGCGGCGACGACGAGCAGGCCGGCCATGAAGACGCGGCGACGGCCGAGCAGGTCGGCGGCGCGGCCGCCGAGCAGGAGGAAGCCGCCGAAGGTGAGGATGTAGGCGTTGACAACCCAGGGCAGGTTCTCCTGTGAGAAGTTGAGCGCCTTGCCGATCGTCGGCAACGCGACGTTGACGATCGAGGCGTCGAGGACGACGACGAACTGCGCCGAGCAGAGCAGGATGAGGGCCAGCCAGCGCTTCTCTCTGAAGTCTTGGGTGGAGGTCATCCGGTCACCTCAGTCAAGCAAATAGCTGCGCCGGCGTCAGCGGTCGCACTTATGCCCGGTATCCGGCAACAACTGCGACCGCACGGGGTTACGGCTCGATCAGGCCGCGGCGGATCGCGTAGCGGACCAGCTCGACCCGGTCGCGCATGCCAAGCTTGCGCATCGCGTTGGCGCGGTGGTTCTCGACCGTCTTCTCGGAGAGGTGGAGGATTGCCGCGATCTGCTTCGTCGTGTGGGCCTCCGCGACCAGCTTGACGATCTCCTCCTCGCGCGGCGTCAGCTCCTCTTCGCCCGCCGAGCCGCGCTCCAGCACGTCCTTGATCAGCGAGCGCTGTGCCTCTGGGGTGAGGAAGGGCTCGCCGCGCTCCACCGCCCGGATCGCCGCCAGCAGGTCGGTGTCCGCCTGTGCCTTCAGCACGTAGCCGGACGCGCCGGCCTTCAGCGCCTCGAACAGGTAGCGCTCGTCATCGTGCATCGAGAGGATCAGGACCGAGACCTCGGGCGCCTGGGCCCTGATCTCACGGGTCGCCTGCAGGCCGGTCAGCTTCGGCATCTTGACGTCGAGGATCGCCAGGTCGGGACGCTCGCGGATCGCCAGCTCGCGCGCCTCGGCGCCGTCCGCCGCCTCGCCGACCACCTCGATGTCGGGCTGGCGCTCGAGCAGCAGCCGCAGGCCGGAGCGGACGATCCCGTGGTCGTCTGCGATCAGGATCCTCAGCATCCGAGCAGTGTCCCATCGTGCGGCGAGATATTCCTACCCCGGGGGGAGACCGACGCTCCGGGGCGACTTACCCGTGAGATGAACGGGAAAGTCGCCCCGCCAGAGCTGAAACCCGTCCGGGCGGACCTGGGTGTCGCGCGGGTGGCCGGCCGACAGCATGGCGTCATCTCGGTCGATCAGCTACGGCGCGCCGGCGTCAGCGAAAACGCAATCCGTGCACGCGTGATCGCGGGACGATTGCACCGTGTGCATCGAGGTGTGTACGCGGTGGGCCATGCGGCCCTGCCGCCCGAGGGACGCTGGCTGGCGGCGGTGCTCGCGCTTGGTGGAGGTCCGCGCCAAGGCGGCGGTTCCGTGCTGGACGGATGGGGCGCCGCGGTCAGCCATGGCAGCGCCGCGTGCCTCTGGGGGCTCCTGCCTGGGTGTTGGGTCCCGGTGGACGTAGTCGTCGCTGGACGTAGCGGCAAAGCCAGGCGCCGCGGCGTTCGCGTGCACCGGCCGCGCTCGCTTGGCCAAGCCGATGTCACCCTTCGCCGTGGGATCCCAGTCACAACTCCCGCTCGGACCATCGCCGATCTGCGCACCGCGATCGCAGCGGGCATCGCCGGCGCGATCTCCTCCCGCGAGCTGCGAAGGGTCGTCCGCCAAGCGAATGTGCTTGGCCTGCCGATCGGCGAAGAGAGCGGTCGGGATCGGACGCGCAGCGACCTCGAGCGAGATTTCCTGCGGCTCTGCCGCCGCTACGGCCTGCCGCTTCCCGGTGTCAATGTCCGTATCGGTCCGTACCTGGTCGATTTTCTCTGGCGGGAGTGCCGGCTCGTGGTCGAAACCGACGGCTATGTCTACCACCGCGGAAAGGCGGCGTTCCAGGATGACCGTGGCCGGGACCTCGAGCTGAGGCGTCTCGGCTTCGAGGTCATACGGCTATCCGAACAGCAGATAGAGGAGGAGCCGGACCGGGTGGCGGAGACGCTCTCGGCGACCCTTGCGGCCACCGGTAAGGCTAGCCGGGGACCGTGAGGCGCACGGTGGTGCCGTGCCCGGGGCGGGACTCGATCGTCAGCTCGGCGCCGATCAGCAGCGCCCGCTCCCGCATCCCGGCGATCCCGAGGCCTCCCTCGGATCGCTCGAAGGCGAAGCCCCGTCCGTCGTCGGAGACCTCCAGCTCGACCCCACTCCCCACGTGGGTGAGGTTTACGGCGACATGCTCCGCGCCGCTGTGGCGGGCGGCGTTGGAGAGCGCCTCCTGAGCGACCCGGTAGATGACCAGCTGCACGTCGTCGCCGAGGTCGGAGAACTCGCCCTCCTCGCTGTGCGTGGCCTCGATCCCTCCCTGGCCGATCTGGTCGACCTGGCCACCGATCGCGGCGACGAGGCCGAGGTCGTCGAGGGCGGTCGGCCGCAGCTGGCGGGCAAGCGAGAGCAGCTCGCGCATCGCCTGGTTCGCCAGGGCCTTGGTCTGAGCCAGTTCCGGCTCCAGCTCGGGCGGCGCCGCCTCGCGGACCGCCTCGAGCCGCAGCAGCAGCCCGGTCAACGACTGGTTCACCTCGTCGTGGAGGTCGCGGGCGACCCGCGTCCGCTCCTGCTCCTGGGCGCGCAGGGCGGCGCTTCCCGCCCGCCGCCGCTCGGCTTCGAGCCGGTGCATCATGCGCAGGAAGGCAAGCTCGATCCGCTCCACCTCCTTGGTCTCGCCGACGCCGTCGATCGACCGGGGCAGCAGCGGTCCGGGCCGACTCAGGTCGACCTTCTCCATTTCCTCGATCAGGCTTTCGAGCGGCGCGAACCGGCGCCGCAGGACGACGAGGTTGACGGCGAGCGCAACCGCCACGACGACGAGCACGACGATTGCCACGGTCGTCATCGGGCGAGAATAGGGGGTGACCCCTATGGTCGGATCGGTGTTTCGCGGCGATACTTCGGAAGCTGCGCGAACCCGAACAGGAGCGAACGCGATGAAGACCACCAGGCAGTCCACTTTCGGCGCCACCTTGCGCACCACGATTCTGCTCGCCGGCCTCTCCGGCCTGCTGGTCCTGATCGGCGCCCTGATCGGCGGTCCCTCGACCGCCGCTCTCTTCCTCGGCATCGCCCTCCTGATCAACCTCGGCTCCTACTTCTTCAGCGACAAACTCGCGCTGGGGATGAGCCGCGCCAAGCCGATCGAGGAATCGGAAGCGCCGCGGCTCTACGAGATCATGCGCGAACTGACGACGCGCGCCGACCTGCCGATGCCGCGCCTCTACATGATCCCCCAGGATCAGCCCAACGCCTTCGCCACCGGCCGCAACCCGAAGCACTCCGCCGTCGCGGTCACCCGCGGGATCACCAAGCTGCTCTCCGAGGACGAGTTGCGCGGCGTCCTCGCCCACGAGCTCACGCACGTCAGGAACCGCGACATCCTGATCCAGTCGGTGGCGTCGGCGATTGGCGCCTCGATCACCTATCTCGCCTACATGCTGCTCTGGTTCGGCGACGACGACAACTCGCCGCTGGGCCTGGTCGCCTCGCTGGCGATGGTCCTGCTGGCCCCGATCGCGGCCAGCATCATCCAGCTCGCGATCTCGCGCCAGCGCGAGTTCGCCGCCGATGCCGGCGGCGCCGAAATCTGCGGCAACCCGGAGTCGCTGGCCAGCGCCCTGCTGCGTCTCGAGCAGGGGGCGACGGACATGCCGATGCAGGTCAACCAGGCGGCCGAGCCCCTCTACATCGTCAAGCCTTTCTCCAGCAAGGGCATCGCCGGCCTCTTCTCGACCCACCCCCCGATCGAGGAGCGGGTGAAAAGGCTGCGCCAGATGCGCCCCTCGCTGGGCTGACATTTCGCTCTAGTCCTGAGAAAGGCCCGCGTAGCGGGCCTTTCTTCTTTTCATGGAGAGGCCGTTGACCGGGGGGTATTTAAGAACTACCCTGTACGTGTAACGGGATAGTCCGTTCGCACACATGGCCAAGGCCCGCGTCAGATCCAAATCCGCAGCGTCGCGCCGCCTCCCGCGCGGGAGGCACGCGCTCGCGCCGGACGAGGTGTTGCGGGACCAGCGCGAGCGGCTGATAGCCGCTGTGCCGGGGGTCGTCGCCAAGCACGGCTACGAAGCGATGTCGGTCGCCGACATCGTCAAGGCGGCGGCGGTCTCGCGCAACGCCTTCTACAAGAACTTCAGCGACAAGCAGGAGTGCTTCGCGACCGCGCATGAGGTCGGCCACGAGCGGCTCTTCGAGATCCTCACGCAGCCATGCGAAGCGGGCGCCACGATCGAAGAGCGGGTGGAGCTCTCGCTCGCCGCAGGCCTCGACGCGCTGGCCGCCGACCCTGACGTCGCCCGGCTCCTCTTCGTCGAGGCGCCCTCGGCGGGGGAGGAAATCGCCCTCCGCTACCACGAGTGGTTGGGGCGCTACGGCACCTTGCTCCGCTCTGCCGCCCCCGAGATGCCTCGGGAGGCACAGCCTGCACCTGAGGTCGAGGGTGTGATCGTCGGAGGCGTCGCCTCGCGCATAGCCAGCGAGGTCCTCAACGGCAAGGCGGCGAAGCTGCGCGACCTGTCGGCCCCCCTGGTCGAGTACCTCCTCGCCTTCTTCCGCCTCTCCGAGCCCGGCCCCAAAGAGGGCAAGCTCGTGCCTTTCGAGTCCGAGTCGCGCCAAGCGCAAGAGTCGGTCGAGGCGCAGCGCAAACAAGCCAGCGCCTAGCAGTCCAGAACCGCGCGTACCCAGCTCGAACGGCTAATTATCTGGGAACCCTTGGGGTTTCGAGGGAAAATCTTCGGCCAGAAATCCCTGGAAATCATGAATGCGCATCAGAAATACCATGTGCGTATCTTGACAACCTTGAACCAGAGTGTTTACATCTGGTCACGTCTTCAGTTGGGAACCACACCGGTATAGCCAACGAAGACGCAAGCAGGGAACAGGGACAACCGAGCACCGGGAAGAGTCGCTAAGGGAAGCGACCGCAAGAGGGGCTCACGGGACAAGGAGAAGAGATTTCGATGCTCTCACCACTGCGCAACCGCTTCGGCATCCCGGGCGTGATCTCGGTGATCGCCCTCGTCTTCGCGATGATGGGCGGCGCCTACGCCGCCACCAACAACTCCGGCGGCAAGGCAACCGCTTCGGCCAAGGCAAAGAAGGGACCGCGCGGACCTAAGGGCCCGGCTGGACCCGCGGGTGCTGCCGGGCCGGCTGGGCCCGCCGGACCGGCGGGTGCCAAGGGCGATAAGGGTGACGCCGGTGCCCAGGGCAAAGAAGGCCCTCAGGGCCCGCAGGGCATTCCGGGCACGCCGGGCAAAAACGGCACTAACGGTACGACCGGGTTCACCAAAACCCTGCCATCCAAAGCAACCGAGACCGGCTCCTGGGCTTTTGGTGAAACAGATACAGAAGCTGGATATCAGCAGGTCCCGATCTCTTTCAGCATCCCGCTTGCTACGGGGTTGAGCGGCACGGGTTGCGGCACCGTAGAACCGGGACCCCCCCCACACGTGCCAAGCACCTGTCGGGTCCACTACATCGACCCCAATGCCAAAGAGGTCGGCACGTTTGAAGAAGCATTCTTGGAAGAAGGAGTGGCCTCGACGGCCTGCCACGGGTCTGCGGCTGCCCCCACCGCGGATCCCGGCAACCTCTGTGTGTACACCACGGCGACTACGAAACTCAACCTGTCCTTCAATGAATGGATTTCTCAAGCGGGCGACAAAGAAAGTTCGCCAGGCGCATCAACAATCGGCGCAGTTCTTTCGTTCCAATATTTTGGCGGACCCAATGGGAAGCTAGGTTCGGGCACTTGGGCGGTGACGGCCGAAGAAGAATAGCCGCGCTCCCGTGCGCTCCTTGCCCACCTCGACGACGAGCCGTCGAGGTGGGCAAGCCGACACATGTTCACTCCTAAACCGATAGCGACACCACAGTCGAAATGCCGACATCCACACCGACACCAAGGCGTCCTCATGTACGCCGCGGGAGGCACACACAAAATGACACACTCTGATCTCTCGCAGCGCACATCTGACGGCGCCTGCTCCACCGGTCGGCGCGGGCAGCTCTTCGCCATGGCTGCCGCACTGCTTGCGATCGCGGCCTTGGTCACGATCGCAGCTCCCGGAGCCATTGCCGGGGCGGTCAGCGACGAAGAAGAACTGACCCAGTTCGGCAGCGTCGGTTCGGGCCCGGGTCAGTTGAAGGGTCCTGGCGCCATCGCCACCGATCCCGTCACCGGCCACGTCTACATCTCCGAGGAAGGCAACAACCGCATCAGCGAGTTCACCCCCTGGGGCAACTTCGTCAAGGCCTTCGGCTGGGACGTCTCTCCGGGAGCAGTCAACGAGCAGCAGGAAGTAAGGGTCAGAGCCGCCACTGGTCAGTTCAAGCTCGAATTCAAAGGCAAAGAAACCACCGACCTGGCCTTCAACGCTCCCGGCGCCGAAAGCGAAGGTCCGGGAAGCGTCGAAGCCGCCTTGAACGCTCTGCCCTCGATCGGTGGCGAAAGCGCAAATGTCAGCGTCAGCGCGGTCCCCGGCATCCCCGACGGCAAAACCCCCTACATCTACGTGGTCGCCTTCAAAGGCTCCCTGGCGGGGACCAACGCCGCCCAAATCACCATCGCCAACGGCACGACGCCGCTCGGCGGCGGGGTGCCTTCGAGCAGCCTCGAAGTGAGGACCCGCGCCGAGGGCACCGCGGGGGGTACCGGCCTTGAGTCCTGCACCGAGGAATCGGGTTGCAAGGAAGGGCTCAGAGGCGCCGGGGCGGGGGAGTTCAATCCTATTGTGGGCAGCGTCGCGGTGGACGCCAACGGCAACGTCTACGTGACGGAGATCCGCGAAAACCACCGGGTGCAGAAATTCGACTCCGCCGGCCGCTTCCTTTTGATGTTCGGCGGTGAAGTCGACAAGACGACGAACGAAAACATCTGCACCAAAGCGCAGCTTGAAGGTGGCGATGAATGCGGTATCGGCACCGTCGGTACCGGCCCGGGTCAGTTCGCCGCCGGCAACCACCCCGGCATCGCAATTGGCACCGGCGGCGCGCTTTTCGTCGCCGACAACGAACGCATCCAGCGCTTCAACCTCGCAGGCGAATTCCAAGCCTCGATCCCGGTTCCGGGCAAGAGCGTGAGCAGACTCGCCTTCGACCCCGTCAGCGGCGACCTCTACGCATGGTTCGAACCCGAAACAGGCATCCACAAGCTGAACCCCGTCACCGGTGAAGAAGTCGGCGAACTCGGAGGGGTCTCCGGCCATGTTGCCACCGACCCCGCCGGCAACGTCTACGCCACGGGAACGGTGGGAGGGAAAGGAGCGGTGCTGCAGTTCGACTCCGCCGGCAAACCGCTGTCGCCGCCAAGCTGCTGCGTCCCAGCCCCTACTTTCAGCATCGAAGGTCTGGGACCCAACGCGGTTGGCGACCTCTACGTCGCCAACCGGGTCCCCGGCGGTGAAAACTTCATCCGCCTCTTCGGCCCGGGCCCGGTGAGCTTCGAAGGGGCGGCAAAGGTGCCGCCGACGATAAGCGCCCAGTTCGCCAGCTCGGTCGGGCGCGACGACGCGACGGTGGCGGCGGATATCAATCCCCACTTCTGGAGTAACACCCGCTACTACGTGCAGTACGGCACCGGCAAATGCTCGGAAGGGGGCTGTGAAGAAGCGAAGCCCCTGGCGCCCGGGGCGATCCTGACCACGAAAGTACTCGATGCGGAACTGCCGAGCGCCGGGATCTTCCTCGAAGGCCTGAAGCCCGGCACCACCTACCACTACCGCTTCGTCGCCCAGAGCTCGGGCGGCGGACCCGTGCGCGGAGTCGGCGGCAAAGTTGGAGCGGACGGCGAAGAAAGCACCTTCACCACCTATCCCGCTCCGGCTCCATTCAAAACCGACTGTCAAAACCAGGTATTCCGCACCGGCTTCTCAGCCCCGTTGACCGATTGTCGCGCCTTCGAGATGGTCAGCCCGATCGACAAAAACGGCGGCGACATCAAGACGCAGCTCGACCTCCCGGGCTTCAACACCAGTCTCAGCCAGAGTGCGGAGAACGGCGAAAGGTTCACCTACTCCTCCTACCGCAGCTTCGGCGCATCCCAAGCCGCCCCCTACACCGCCCAGTACCTCGCCACCCGCGACCCGAAAGCCGGCTGGTCAAGTGAAGGGCTCGACCCCGCCCAGGCATCCCGCTTTGACCGCAACTCCTTCGAGACCCACTACAAAGCCTTCTCGGCGGACCTCTGCAGCGGCTGGTCGATGGTGGCGGCCGAACCAACCTTGGCGACGGGCGCGCCCCCCGGCTACATCGAGCCCTATCGGCGCGACAACTGCGGCGGGGGAGGCTATGAAGCGCTGGTCCAAGTCGAACCGAAAGTCGTCAAAGGAGCCTTCTTCCCGATCTTGGAGGGGACCTCGGCAGACGGTAAGGAGGCGATCCTGACGGTCGAAGACAAGCTGACCGAAGACGCGACAGGCGGGTGGCAGACCTATTACGCAAGCGAGGGGGAACTGCACTTGGTCTGCATCTTGCCCAGCGGGTTGCCCAGCGGGGGCAGATGCTCAGCGGGGACGGGCCCGGAACAGGTAGGCGCTCCGATACAGGAACGCATGGGGAGCCTGACCCGGGCGATCTCAAGGGACGGGAGCAAGGTCTACTGGACCGACTCGGCAGACAAAGAATCGGGGTCGGGCAAGGTCTACCTGCGTCTCAACCCCGGCAAAGAGCAGAGCGAAGTCAGCGGCGGCGAATGCACCGAAGCCGAAAAAGCCTGCACGGTGGGGGTCTCGGAAACCCAGTCGGCGCTTAAATCCCGGTTCTGGGTCGCCTCCAGCGACGGCTCGAGGGCGCTTTTCACGGTCACCGAAGGCGCAAAAGCGGACAATCTCTACGAATTCATCCCGGGGTCGGGCTCTTCGCTGATCGCCCGCGAAGTGCTCGGCGTTGCGGGCGCCGGGGAAGACCTCTCGCGGATCTACTTCGTTGCCGAAGAAGCCTCCGCGGAAGCGATCGTCGAAGGTGCCGTCAAAGGCGAGCCCAACCTATACCTCAACCAGGAAGGGACGAAGACCTTCATCGCGACGCTCTCGGAAGCCGACGCGGGGGTCTTGAAAACCGGCTCGATCAGGATTCCCTCCGATGCCACCTCCGAGGCCGCCTTTCACGCCGCCAGGGCCACGGCCGACGGGCGGGTGCTTACTTTCCTCTCGACCGAGGATCTGAGCGGCTACGACAACACCGACCTGGCCAACGGAAAAGCGGATTCGGAGGTCTACCTCTATGAAGCCGGGTCGGGGGGGCCGGTATGCGTGTCATGCAACCCGAGCGGGGCGCGGCCGACCGGGCGGGTGATCCAAGGGACCGGGACCTCATCCACGAGCCTCGCTACGGCGGGTTCGCTGGCGATGCCCGAAAATCAGCTCTACTCTCCCCACGTCCTCTCCCCGGACGGGCGGCGCCTCTTCTTCAACAGCTATGACGCGCTCCTGCCGCGCGATACCAACGGCAAGGAGGACGTCTATGAGTGGGAGAGCGCGCCAGGCCAGAAAGCCTGCGAAGAAAAGGGCGCCGAGCTCTACGTCGCGAGCTCAGGGGGCTGCCTCAGCCTGATCTCCTCGGGCGAAAGCCCCAGCGACTCCCAATTCCTCGATGCCTCCTCCAACGGCGACGACATCTTCCTCTCCACCGCCTCGAGCCTCCTGTCCCAGGACCCGGGCTTGACCGATATCTATGACGCTCGGGCAAACGGAGGCTTGTCGGCGCCGCCGGCGCCGGCAAGCCCCTGCCAGGGCGAAGCCTGCCAGAACTCGTCCTCACCGCCCAACGACCCGACGCCGGGCTCGGCCTCCTTCAGGGGTGCCGGCAACGCCACCACCAAACCCCGCGGCCGCTGCCCCAAAGGCAAGGCTCGGCGCAAAGGCCGCTGCACCGCCAAGAAGCAAAAGCACGCCGCGAAGCGCCACAAGGGCCGACACGCCGCCAACAACCGGAGGGCCGCACGATGAAGCGCCTCGCACCGATCTTTGTGATCGCGGCGCTGGTCGCCCTTTTTGTCGCTCCGACTTCCCAAGCCGCCTTCGAAGTCAAGAATTTCGATTCGACCTTCGCCAACGAAGACGGCTCCCCGGCGACCCAGGCGGGCTCGCATCCTTTTGCGATGAATGCGGGGTTCGAAGTCGGCGCGAAGCTCGATCCCATATCAGGGAAATTGGGCCCCGACGGGGATATCAGGGACCTGCGGATCGAGTTCCCGCCTGGGTTCACCGGCAGCCCGCTGACGACGCCGAAGTGCTCTACCGCGGGTTTCCTCACCATCAGCAAAGCAGGAGAAGGACGACCCGAATGCTCCGACAGCACCGCGATCGGGGTCGCCAGGGCCTTTCTCTTTACGCCTGGTCCCGGGGGAGAGGTCGCACCGGTATACAACCTGTCCCCGCCACCCGGCACGGTCGCCAAACTCGGTTTCTGGGTGGAAACCGTGCCGGTGGTGATCGAGGTGAGGGTCGGTCAGGAGCCCCCCAACAACGTCACCTCGGGCTTACTCAATATTCCCCAGGTGGTTGAATTCTTCGGCGGCAACCTACAGCTCTGGGGAAATCCCGCCGACCATGCCCATGACCCCTACCGGGGGAGCTGCCTAGCTCAGGGCGGAGTTTCCTTTGAATTCAAATCGAAGGGCAATTGCCCAACCAGCAGCCCAGAAATCCCCTTCCTGACCCTGCCCAGGAGCTGTCAGGGCCCCCTTACCAGCAGCTATGAAGCTGACTCCTGGCAAAACCCCGGCTCCTTTTTCTTCGGCTCGCTGATCAGCCACGACAATTCCATCCCGCCCAACCCCCAAGGCATGACCGGCTGCTCGAAACTGGGCTTTAACCCGACGATCGGCTCAAGAGCAACTACTTCTCAAGCCGAGACCGGAACCGGCATTGACTTCAGCGTCGACGTCCACGACGAAGGGCTGACCAACCCTTCGGGCATAGCCCAGTCAGACATCAAAGACGCCACCGTCACCCTGCCGCCGGGGATGACGATCAACCCCTCGGTGGGAGAAGGGCTTGCCGTCTGCACGCCGGCGGACCTGAAGCGCGAAACCCTCTCAGCCGCCCCGGGCGAAGGTTGTCCCAACGCCTCAAAGCTGGGAACTCTCGAGGCCGAAACGCCGTTGATCGAAGAGGCGATCGACGGCTCTGTCTTCTTGGCCCAACAAGACGACCCGTCAACCACCGAACCTGGAGCCGAGAACCCCTTCGACAGCCTCATAGCTCTCTACATGGTGCTGAAGAACCCGGCCCTGGGCGTGATCATCAAAGAGCCGCTCAAGGTCGAACCCGATCCCAAAACCGGGCAGTTGGTGGTGACACTCGAAGAAAACGTCCAAACCCCGATCAGCCACTTCAACTTCCACTTCAAGGAAGGCGCCAGAGCACCGCTGGTCACCCCGCCCACCTGCGGAACCTATGAGACCAAAGCCGAATTCACGCCCTGGGCAAACCCGGATCAGGTCCTGAGCACGACTTCCTCCTTCAACGTCACCTCGGGGGTAAACGGAGGTCCATGTCCCCCCGCGGGGATCCCGCCCTTCCACCCTGAGTTCCAGGCGGGGGCGATCAACAACAACGCCGGCAGCTTCTCGCCCTTCAACATGCGCTTGATCAGATCTGACGGCGAACAGGACATGACCAAGTTCTCCTCAATCCTGCCGCCGGGTGAGCTTGGCTCGCTTGCCGGGGTGGGCAAATGCCCAGACTCTGCGATCGACGCCGCCAAGGCAAAGACCGGCAGGCAAGAGCTTGCCTCGCCGAGTTGTCCCGCCAACTCGCTGATCGGCCACACCCTGGCCGGAGCTGGAGTGGGGGGAGCCCTGACCTATGTAGGCGGCCAGATCTACCTCGGCGGCCCTTACCACGGCGATCCCTTGAGCGTGATTGCAATCACGCCTGCGGTGGCCGGTCCCTTTGACGCCGGAACCGTTGTTGTCCAGCTGGCTTTGACCTTGAACCCGAAGACGGCAGAAGTCGAAGTCGACGGAGCCGCCTCAGACCCAATCCCCCACATCATCAAGGGGATCGTCTTGAAGCTCAGAGATCTGCGCGTCTACGTCGACAGGCCCAACTTCACCTTGAACCCGACTTCATGCGATCCATCGAGCGCCAAAGCAACTCTCTTCGGCAGCTACCTCGACGTCTTCAGCCCGGCCGATGATGTCCCGGTGGATCTCTCCAGCCGCTACCAGGCAGCCAACTGCCTGAACCTCGGTTTCAAGCCAAAGCTCGCACTCAAGCTCAAAGGCGGCACCAAACGAGGCGGCCATCCAGTTCTGATCGCCAACTATGAGCCGAGGAAAGGCGATGCAAACGTCAAAGGCCTAGTCGTTCGCCTGCCGCGATCCGCCTTCCTCGACCAGGCTCACATCAGGACGATCTGCACCAGGGTTCAGTTCGCGGCGAAGGCCTGTCCCCCAGGAGCCCAGTACGGCTTCATCAAAGCCTGGACGCCTTTGCTCGACACCCCGCTTGAAGGGCCGGTTTACCTCAGATCCTCAAACCACAAGCTGCCCGATCTCGTCTTCGATCTGCACGGACTTGTCGATGTCGAAGTCGTGACCAGGATCGACTCCGCCCAAGGCGGGATCAGGGCGACCGTTGAATCGGCACCCGATGCTCCGCTCTCCAAAGTGCTCTTGCACATGCAGGGCGGGAAAAAGGGCCTGATCATCAACAGCCGCAATCTTTGCGGGGCTACTTCGAAGGCCAATGTGGAATTCACGGGGCAAAACGGCAAGGAATTCAAGGCCAACCCAGTGATGCAGGCTGATTGCAGTGGGAAGCGGAAGCACAATCACGCTGCTCAATGATGCTCATAAATACCACGTGCGTATCTTGACAAATGCGAACTGACGTGTTTGTATTGCTGCGTGTCTTCAGCTAAGAACGGCGCTGGTATTGAGATGGCGACCCGCGAGCCGCGCGGGTCGCGCCGCCGGCCGGACCTGCCGCCGCCAAAAGTCGAGCGCATTCCGCCTCGTTCGGGTCTGTCCCGTGCCGAGGTGGTTGCCAACCAGCGGCGCCGGATCTTCGACGGCTTTGCCGCCGCCCTCGCCTACCACGGCTACGAGGACACGAAGGTCACCGACATCGTCGAACTGGCCGGCCTCTCGCGTGCCACCTTCTACGAGCACTTCAAAGGCAAGGAGATCTGCTTTGCCGCTGCCTACGAAGATGGGGTGGACCGCCTCGCCGCCACCGTCGAGGCAGCTGCCGCGGAAGAACAGGACTGGCCTGCCCGCCTTGCAGCCGGACTGAGCGCCGGGCTCGAGTTTCTAGCCGCCGATCCACCCCTTGCGTATCTGCTTTTCGTCGAGGCGCTTGCCGCCGCTCGTCCCGCTCGGCTCGAGCACGAGCGCTCGCTGGTGCTGCTCGGGGAAAGCCTGCGCACGGGGGCAGCGGAGCTCCCGGGCGGGGAAGTGATCTCGGAAGAGACCGCGCGGCTGCTCGCCGGCGGCCTTGCCTCTCACCTTTCGGGCCGAGTGCTCGCCGGCGAAGCCGAGCGTCTTCCCAAGGACCACGATCTCCTGCTCCGGTACCTGCTCGTTCCCACCCAGGCCGTCGGGTCGCAGGCCGATCGTCGCACTGCCACCTGAGTCGGCGCTTCAAGGGCGAGTACCACCTCGCTATACTTTTTGAAGTAAAGCCGGATCGGAATTAAGGTATTTGTTTATCTAGGTCCTTAGGAGACTTGATGGCTACCGAGGCGCAGACCAAGCAGCAGGTCGAGGAGATCGAGCCCTTCGAGGCGGCCCAGGAGATCGAGGGCGGCGACGTCGTCCTGATCGACACCCGCGAGCCGCACGAGTACCAGGAGGCTCACCTCGAGAACGGCAAGCTCGTTCCCCCTGGACTGCTCGGCGACGAGATCGCCGCTGCCGCGCCCCACAAGTCGGCCCGCACGATCCTCTACTGCCGCAGCGGCAACCGCTCCTATAAGGCGGCCGAGCAGCTGCGGGCGCTCGGCTACGAGGACGTCGCCTCGATGGCGGGGGGGATCCTCGCCTGGCAGGAGCAGGGGCTGCCGGTCGTCGCCGCGACTGGGATGACCCCCGAGCAGCGCGACCGCTACTCGCGCCACACGCTGCTGCCCGAGGTTGGGGTCGACGGCCAGCTGAAGATGCTGAACGCGAATGTGCTCTTGGTCGGCGCCGGCGGGCTCGGCGCGCCGACCGCGCTCTACCTCGCCGCCGCCGGGATCGGCACCCTCGGCCTGGTCGACGACGACGTCGTCGACGCCTCCAACCTGCAGCGCCAGGTGATCCACAACACCGAACGGATCGGCGTGCCGAAGACCGAGTCGGCGCGGCTCACGATCGAGGCGCTCAATCCAGACGTGAACGTCGTCGAGCACAACTTCCGCCTCAACTCCTCCAATATCGTCGAGATCCTCAGCGAGTACGACGTGATCGTCGACGGCGCCGACAACTTCCCCACCCGCTACCTGTTGAACGACGCCTCGGTGCGGCTGCGCAAGCCGGTCGTCTCCGCCTCGATCCTCAGCTTCGACGGCCAGATCTCGACTTTCGTCCCCTTCGAGGGACCCTGCTACCGCTGCCTCTACCCGACCCCGCCGCCGGCCGATCTGGCCCCGAGCTGCTCGGCCAACGGGGTGCTCGGCGTGATGGCCGGGACGATGGGCCTGTTGCAGGCCAACGAGGTGCTGAAGCTGGTGCTGGGGATCGGCGAGCCGCTGATCGGTCGCCTGCTCCTCTTCGAGGCGCTCAGCACCAGATTCACCGAGCTGAAGGTGCGCCGCGACCCCAGCTGCCCGATCTGCGGCCCCGACGCGCCGGAGATCGCCGATGCGGATCTCGGCAAGTTCCCGGATTACGACGCTTTTTGCGCCGGATGAGAGCCATCGCAGTCGGCCTTCAATAGGATCGCGTCCCGATGGCAACGATTCGCATCCCACCCGTGCTGCGCGCCCAGACCGGGGGCCAGACCGAGGTTGAGGCAGTGGGCACGAATGTCGGCGAGGTACTGCGCGCGTTGACGTCGGAGCACCCGGCCACGGAGGAGCAGCTCTTCGGCCCCGACGGCGACCTCAACCGCTACGTCAACGTCTACCTCAACGACGAGGACGTGCGGGTGCTCGACGGGCTCGACACCGCGGTCGCCGACGGCGACACGGTTGTGATTCTCCCGGCGATGGCCGGCGGCTGAACCGCCCGGGGCGCCTTCCTGCCCCATAGGGTCAGTAACGCGCCCCGGGCGCGGGGCCCCTGGCTATACTTTTTGAAGTAACGGGAGATCGAGATGCCGCGCGACGAGCTACTCAACCGACCCTGCGGGGGCCGCTTTGGCGACATCGTCGAGTCGATCGGCAACACGCCGCTGGTCGAGCTGCCGCGCTTCTCTCCCAAGCCCGACGTTCGCATCTACGCCAAGCTCGAGGGCCGCAATCCGACCGGATCGGTCAAGGACCGAGTCGCCAAATCGATGATCGAGGCCGCCGAGGCCGAAGGAGCGATTGAGCCGGGGCAGACGATCCTCGAGCCAACCTCGGGCAACACCGGCATCTCGCTGGCGATGATCTGCCGTCGCAAGGGCTACCCGCTGAAGGTCGTGATGCCGGACAACGTCACCGCTGAGCGCACCCAGCTGCTGGAGATGTATGGGGCGGAGATCGCCTACTCGGAGGGCGCCAAGGGCTCCAACGGCGCGGTCGAGGTGGCGCTGGAGATGGCCAAGGACTCGCGCTATTACATGCCCTACCAATACGGCAACGAGGCCAACCCCAACGCCCACTACAACGGCACCGCGCTGGAGATCCTCGAGGAGCTGGACGAGGTCACGGCCTTCGTCGGCGGCCTCGGCACCGGCGGCACGCTGATGGGCAACGGGCGGCGGCTGAAGGAGCACGATCCCGAGACGCTGATCGTCGCCGCCGAGCCGATGCAGGGGGAGATGGTGCACGGCCTGCGCTCGCTCGACGACGGCTTCATCCCGCCGATCATCGACATTTCCCTGCTCGACCGCAAGATCATGGTCTCCAACCGCGACGCGATCGTCTGGACGCGCAAACTGCTCGACGAGGAGGGCGTCTTCGCCGGCGTCTCCTCCGGCGCGATCGCCCGCATCGCCGTCCGCATCGGCGAAGAGCTCGACGGCGGCAACGTCGTCTTCCTCATCCCCGACGACGGCTGGAAGTACCTCTCCTCCGGCGTCTACACCCGCCCAATCGACGAGATCGAGAACCTGGATTCCACCGTCTGGTGGTAGGCGCCGACGGCGCAACTCTCGGGAGCGACCGTGTTTGAGTCGCGGATGGCCAGGGTCAAGTCAGGTCGAGGTAGCGCCGAGCCGGCGGCGATCGTCATCAGCCTCATCTGCGCTCTGCTGCTGCTTCCGGCGCCGGCCTGGGCCGGTCCAGCCGACCTCGACGCCACCTTCGGTGAAGGCGGTTTCATCGACCTGGCGCGGGCTCCCACGGAAAGATTCCCCGGCCTCTTCGCCTACGCGGTCGACATGGCTCCGGGGCCGGACGAAACGGTTCTGGTCCTCTCCGTCGCCAACGAATGCAGCCCCGTCGGATGCCGCTATCCGATGATCGTCACGCGCTACGGCGCCGACGGGTCCCTTGACCGTAGTTACGGCGACCGCGGCAGCGCAATGCCGGCGCTCGTCGGCAACGGGGAAGCTCGGCTCGCCGTCGACTCACAGGGGCGGGCGTCGATAGCCGTCAAGGAGGGCGTCGCCGTCCACGTCGTCCGGCTCGCCGCCGACGGCAGCCCCGACCACTCGTTCGGCAGCAGGGGAGAGGCCGTCGCCCCCGGCGCACGAAACTCCTTGATCGATCTCGCCGTCGCCGCCGACGACAAGATCGTCGTCGAGAGCGACTGGTACATCCAGCACCCCGGCAACCGCAATGGCCACTTGAAGGACGCAGGCAAGGCGACGACGGCGGTGTCGGTAACCCGGTTCCTGCCCGACGGACGCCCCGATCCCTCGTTCGGAGGCACCGGGACCGTGAAGGCGAGCTTCCGGCGCGCCTCCCCGCCGACCGCGATGGCGGTTCGTCCCGGACGCGGGGGAGTCCTGCTCGCGGGACGGACCTGCTGCTCTCCTCACCCGGTGCCCTACCTCGTTCGGATCCTTGCCGGCGGGCGCGTCGATCGCGGCTTCGCCCACCTCCCCGGCCTGCGCCGGCTGCGGCGCAGCCAGGGGGTCTTCGTCAACGCGCTGATGCTCGGGCGCGGCGGCGAGGTCGACCTCGCCGGTTCGGTCGAGTGGGGCCGCTATGAAGCTGACCGCCGTGGATTCCTGCTCAGGCTGCGGGCGGACGGAATGCCCGACAGGCGTTTCGGACGCGGCGGCACGCGGCTGCCCGGCTTGCCCATCGACGCCGCGGCGACCGACCCCCGGAACCGCACCTTCGCCGTCTCCGAGGACGCCTCCTCGGGCGATTTGGTCGTGTTCCGTCTCAAATCGGGCGGCGCGCTCGATCGATCCTTCAGCGGCAGAAAGGGGGCACTCGTGCGGGGGGCCGGTGGTGGAGAAGGGGGCGTGGTCGCTGCCTATTCCGGTTCGCATCCGCTCCTCTTCAACCAGCGGATCTTCACCTGCCGATCGACCTGCCCGCCCGCGCCGGTCTTGGTCCGCTTCGTAGGCTGACCCGTGGTCGCTGTGGCGTTCGGAGGCGGCCGGGCGCTGCGGGCCTGTGGGGCCCTGGTGCTGACGCTGGCTTTGGTCCTGTCGCTTTCCGTGGCGTCCTCGACCGCTGCGGCTCCCAGTGGATTCTTCGGCATCACCGCGCAGTCGCTGTCGGCCCCGGACTTCGCCCGGATGGAGGGGATCGCCGGGACGGTGCGCGTCGCCTTCGACTGGTCGCAGATCGAGCCGCGGCCCGGGAGCTATGACTTCGCGGCCACCGACGAGCTGGTCGGCGAGGCGGCCGACCATCGCGTTCGGGTGCGGCCCTATGTATACGGGACGCCGCGCTGGCTCACCGCCGATCCGGCGCAGCCACCGCTCGCCACCGCTCGCGAGCGCACCGGCTGGGCGGCGTTCCTGCGCCGGCTCGTGGCCCGCTACGGACCTGGCGGAAACTTCTGGGAAGGTCGGACGCGCCGAGCGCCGATCGTGGCCTGGCAGATATGGAACGAGCCCAACTTCCTGCTCTTCTGGCGCCCGCGTCCCGCGCCCGCCGGATATGCCCGCCTGCTGGCGATCTCGGCTCGCGCGATCCGCCGCGAGGACCGGAATGCCAGCATCGTCACCGCCGGGGTCGCGCCGGTCGAGGCCGGCATGCTGCCCTGGGCATTTCTGGAGCGCATGTACCGGGTCCCCGGAGTCCGCCGATCCTTCGACGCGGTGGGGCTCCACCCCTACGGCGGCTCGGTCGAGGCCACGGCCTTACCAGGTGCGCCGGGCCAGGCGCGTGATGGACCGAAACGGCGATCGGGCCAAGCCACTCGCGATCACCGAGCTTGGAGTTGCCTCCGCCGGTCCCTATCCGAATGCCTTCGACAAGGGCCGACGTGGCCAGGCGCGTTATCTGCGGCGCGCCTACCGGTTCCTGCTCGAGCGCCGGCGTCGCTGGCGAATCTCCACGGTGGACTGGTTCACCTGGCGAGATGCTCCTGGGCCAGACCCCCATTGCGTCTTCTGTCAGTACGCCGGTCTCTTCGATGCCGATGACAGGGCGAAGCCGGCGTGGCACGCCTTCCGGTACGTCGCCGGCACCGCCGCGGCACGGGTCCGCTAGCCTCGGCCGGCCATGCGGATTCCCCAGTCGATGATCGACGAGATGGTCGCGCACGCTCGCGAGGACCTGCCCAACGAGTGCTGCGGGCTGGTCGGCGGCAGCGACGGCGAGGCGAAAGCCCTCTACCGCGCTCGTAACGCCTTTGCCAGCCCGTTCAGCTACCGCGTCGACCCCGGTGACCAGTACCGGATCATCGAAAAGGAGATGCGCGACCGGGGCGAAGAGCTGATCGCGATATACCACTCCCACACCAAGAGCACCGCCTATCCGTCCCAGACCGATCTGAACGAGGCTGTCAGCTGGCCCGAACAGGTGTACCTGATCGTCTCGCTGCAGGACCGGGAGTCGCCCGAGGTGAAGGCGTTCTGGCTGAAGGAGAAGACGATTGCCGAGGCAGAGCTTGTCGTCGAGTAGCGGCAAGCTGGTCAAGGTCGGCTACGGCCAGCAGCAGGCTGAGGCGGAAATGATCCAGGGCCTGCTCTCCGAGCACGGCATCCCGAGCATGCTGCGGCGCGCGGCTGGGTGGGACGTCCCCGACTTTCTCGCCGCCGGGCCGCGGGAAGTGCTCGTCGCCGAGGAGCTGGCGGAGCAGGCGCGCGAGGTGCTCGAGGGGACCCCGGGATCCGATTAGGCCGCGGCGCTCGGCGCCGGCGGGCCCGAAGTCGCAAGCGGGTCGCGACCGCCCCAGTTGCCCTCCGAGGCGTAGGGGCGGAAGCGGATGAATGCGGATTCGTGGTGGAAGGGCTTGGAGCGGTCGGCCCTGACCGCGGCCTGGTGAGGACCGCCTTTGTCGAAGGCGTACTCGCGCATCTCTGCGGCGCTGCGCCAGAGCGAGAAGGTCGAGACCAGCTGTGGGGGGTGGGCGAGCGCGGTCGACGCGAGGACGCCGGGAACGCCGGCCGCCTTCTTCTCAGCCGGTCCCGAGGCGCGCAGGAACGGCAGGCTGCGGCCAAGTCGTAGCTTGCCGATCGTCAGCACCGCCACCGGCTCGCCGTCGTCCACCGGAAGCTCGCGCTTCGGCAGGCCGGGCATCTTCGGCCAGGCGCCGAACACCCGCAGCGGCTCGAGCCGGACGTGCCAGCCGGCGGCGAGGCGCCGGGCGAGGGGGTGGTCGGCGAGGAAGCGATCCAGCGCCGAGTCGTCCTCCCAGGCGGCGATCAGCCCGGCTCGCCCCGGCCCCGGGCTGGGCAGCGGTCCGGAACGGAGCGGGGCGCCGAGCACCGTTTCGGCGTAGGTCATCCCTGGAACGCCGGCAGGGTCGACCTGGCTGCGGAGCACTCCCGGCACCCGGCGCCAGCCGAGCTCGGCGAGATGAACGGAGACGATCACGGCACCAGCCTCCTCCCGGAGTTAACCTAGGAACGATTAGGAACTTCCCGCACCGTACCTAGGCGCAACTAAGTTGTCAACCGGCACCGACAAGATGGAGCAACCGCGGCGGCGGATGACGGCTGCGGCACGGCGTCAGGTGATCGCCGACGCGGCCGCCGTGCTGTTCTCCGAGCGTGGCTACCGGGGCGCCTCGATCGAGGAGATCGCCCGCGCTTCCGGGGTGACGCCGCCGGTCGTCTACGAACACTTCGACTCCAAGCGCGAGCTCTACCGGGGACTGCTGGAGCGCCACTTCGCCGAGCTGCGGGAGGTGTGGCGCGAGCACTTCGCCGGCGCCGCCCCGCTCGAACGCCGGGTCGCCGACTCCTTCGACGCCTGGTTCGCGTACGTCGAAATCCATCCCTTCGCCGGTCGGGTCCTCTTCCGCTACAGCACCGATCCCGAGATCGAGGCGGTCCACGCCGAGGTCGCGGCGCAGAGCCGGGAGGCGATCCTGCCGCTGTTCGCCGCCGAGCCGGGCGCCGAGAACGTCGCCGGCTCGGTCGCCGACGAGGGGATCGAAATGGTCTGGGTCGTCCTGCGTGGCGTCCTCCAGGGCCTGGCGGTCTGGTGGTCCGAACACCCGGAGGTCCCCCGCGAGCGCATCGTCGCAACGGCGATGAATTCCCTCTGGGTCGGCTTCGAGCGCGCCCAGGCGGGCGAGATGTGGGGCGGCGCCGATGGGGCCGAGCCGGACCCGTAGGATCGCGCCATGCCGAACATCTACAGACCGAGCTTCGAGCAGGGCGAGCGGCCGGCGGGGTTTCGCTCGCGCCGCGCTCGCATCGGCTACGAGCTCGGCGCCGAGCTGATCGGCGCCAGTCTCTGGGAGCTGCCCGCCGGAGAAGCGGCTTACCCGTACCACTTCCACTACGCCGACGAGGAGCTGGTGATCGTCCTCTCCGGGCGGCCAAGCATGCGAACGCCCGAGGGGATCCGCGAGTTGGAGGAGGGCGAGGTGCTGCGCTTCCCCCTCGGCGAGGAGGGGGCGCACCAGATCTTCAACCGCACGGAGGAGACGGTGACCTTCCTGGCGATCTCGAGCAACGGCCGCCCGGACGTGGTCGTCTACCCGGACTCCGAAAAGATCGGCGTGGGGGAGAGGCTGCCGAAGGGAGGCGGGCTGCGCGGCTTCTTCCACCGGGCCGACGAGGTCGGCTACTGGAGCGGCGAGGACCCACCTGAAGATCGATGAGCCGGTGGGAGACGTCGAGCGCGCTGGAGGCGAGCGCAACGCCGCAGGCGGTCTGGTCCACGGCCTACGTTGATGCCGCTGCCTGGCCGAGATGGAACAGCGAGATCAAGAGTGCGACTCTCGATGGTCCGCTGGCCCTCGGCGCGATGGCGCGGATCATCTTTCGCACCGGCCTGCGGCTTCGCTTCCGCGTCGTCGAGTACGAGGAGGGGCGCCTCTTCACCGACGAGGCCCGCCTGCCCGGGGCTCGTATGGGGCACCGTCACCTCGTCGAGCCGAGTGCCGGCAGTGGAAGCCGCCTCGGCAACACGATCTACATCGAGGGAGCGCTGGCGCCGATTTGGAGACGCGTGCTCGGGCCGGCCGCCGCTCGGGCGTTGCCCGACGCGCAGCGCGCGGCTGTCGATCTGGCGCAGGCGGGAGCTCCTCCGGCTCGCTGATGCCGCCGTTCTAGGCGGGGCTGGGGCGCGCGATCGCGCGGAGATAGTCGCGCCAGGCGCCCTCGATCTCGCCGATCCTCGCGTCGAAGGCGGCTTCGAGGGTTGGGGTGCTGCCGCCGGGGAGGATGCGCAGAGCGAGGCGCTCGCACGCCTCCGGCCCGCGCTCGGTCTCCAGCAGGTCGAAGATCGTGCCGCCGAGGATCACGGCGTCGCGGCGCGAGGGCGGGAACGCTGGCCGGGCGCTCTCGCGCAGGCGGCGGATCACCGCCGCCCGGTAGAGGCCGACCTGGCGGGCGAAGTACTGGGCGGCGCCCTCGACCAGCCAGGCCCAGCCGAGGTAGCGGGCGAAGCGGCGCGGCGTCCAGGAAGGGGGGAGGTCCGCGTTGTTGGCGGCGATCACGAGCTGCGCATAGAGGCGCTCGGCGGTGCCGCGCAGCGCCTCGCGCGAGTCGTCGCCGGCGGCGCGGCGCTCCATGTGAGGGTCGTTGAGCACGTGCAGCTCGGTCGCCATCGCCCAGCCGGCCAGATAGCGCCGCCCGGCCGGCGCCGCCGACCAGCGCGCCGCGGGCAGGAAGGGGTGGGCCAGGGCCAGCAGCGCTGGGTTGGTGTGGATGACGACCGTGACGTCGCCGGGTACCGCATCGAAGCGGTCCTCGAGCCGCAGCCGCAGTTCCTCCATGCGGTCGAGAGTGCGCTCGGCGAACGCCGCGTCGCCGCTGTCATGGCGGGCGGAAAAGCTAAGCGAGTGCGTCTCGACCCAAGGAATGCGGCGAGCCTACTAGGGCCGTCTTAAACCAAGACTGGTTCGGATGAGGTGCAAACGGAGTGGATCTCCGCGCGGGCGCGATCGAACTCCTCATCCGCCATCACCGGCGTGCCCTCGAAGGGCAGGTCGCGGTCGATTTCGACCCAGGAGCGGCAGCCGTGGTACTCCTCGCGGACTCGGACCGTGACCGGCCGCGGGATGCGGTGGACCCGTAGCAGCAGGATGTGCAGCGGGTGACGCCGCTTCCAGTTGAGCCGCTTCTCGGCGTAGTCCGGGGTCCAGACGTAGTAGGGGGAGAGGTCGTCGACTATGCGCGGGTTGGTGACCGTCAGATGGTCGGTCACCTCGGCCCAGCAGCGCAGCCGGACGCGATCTGGCTGGGGGATGCCGCCGTCCTGGATCAGGGCAGCGGGGGGCGGCTCCTCATCGGGCCAGACGCCCTCCTCGAGAGCCCGCCGCAGCTCCGGGTGATGGGACTCGCGGACCAGGTTGTTGCGTTGATGATCGAAGGTGGGATAGAGGAAGAAGCGTTCGTGGTCGAGCTCGAAGTGCTTGTTGTCCTCGCGGATTCCGCCCTTGCGCAGGGTCAGCAGCTGCTCGCCCTCAGCGAGAGCGCGCACCGTTACAGCCCATTCCTTTATAGCGATCGGCATTTGAAGTCTTACCTAAGAAGGCAGGTGTAAATCTGTAACTGAAATCTGTAACCGGGAGGTTGGCGCCTTGGACCCTGTCCAGGCGGTAGCCCGCCCAAGAGCGCGCATTCTAGACGAGGGCGGCCGAATCGCCAAATTAATGGTCGTTTAGGAAGATGGGGCCGGGCCGTTGCCGCCTCCGCCCGGGGTTTCGATCCGCAGAGTATCTCCAGGACGCAGGTTTCCCTCGCTCTTGCCGGGCAGCGGCTCGCCATTGAGGAAATCCCTACCGACTGCGCCGTCATCGCCTCCCTCGCGGCCTCGAGGGGGGTGACGCCGCCGCTCGCCGATCAGCGTGTAGCGCATCGGCGCCTGCACTTCGACCTCACGCACGATCCCGTCGCCGCCGCGATGACGACCGCCGCCGCCACTGCCGCGGCGCAGGGACAGCTCCCGCACCCGCAGGGGGAACTCGGTCTCCAGCGCCTCCACCGGGGTATTGAGCGTGTTGGACATCGCGACGTGGATCGCGTTCGGCCCCTCATCATCCGGGCAGGCGCCCTGGCCGCCTCCGAGCGTCTCGTAGTAGGTGAAGTCCTCGCCCGCGAGGGTCAAGCTGTTCATCGTTCCCTGGCCCTGGGCCGGCACCGGCCGGGCTCCGGCCAGGGCGGCGATCGTCAGGTCGGCGACGCGGCTGGACGTCTCGACGTTGCCGGCGGCGACGGCGGCCGGGAAGCGGGCGTTGAGCAGGCAGCCCTCGGGCGCGAGTACCTCGATCGGCCGGTAGGCGCCGGCGCAGGGAGGGGCGTCGGGATCGGTCAGTATCCGCACGGCGAAGAACGCCGCCGATCTGGTGACCGAGAGGGGGCAGTTGAGATTGCCCTCGATCTCGGCATCGGTGCCGCTGAAATCGAGCACCAGCCGGTCGCCCCGGACCGTCGCTTCCAGTCGCAGGGTGACGTCGTGGGGCGCGCCGTTGGCATCGTCCTCGAGCACGTCCTCGGCCGTGTATGCGCCGTCCGGCAGCTCCTCCAGGGCGGCGCGAGTGCGGCGCTCCGCGTAGGCGAGGATCTCCTCCATGCCGGCGCGCAGCCGCTCGCGGCCGTGGCGCTCGGCCAGCTCGACAAGTCGCAGCTCGCCGGTCCGGTTGGCCGCCTCCTGCGCCCGCAGGTCGGCGAGCCGCTGGCGGGGGGAGCGCATCTGGGCGGCGAGCCGCTCCAGCCGATCCCCCTCGATGCGGGTGGGTGGGATCACGACGCCCTCGTCCTTCAGCGTCCGCGAGCGGGCCGGCATCCCGGCCGGGCTGGGGCCACCGATGTCGGCATGGTGGGCGCGGCAGGCGGCGAAGCCGAGCAGCTCGCCGGCGAAGAAAACCGGGGAGATCAGGGTCACGTCGGGCAGGTGGGTGCCGCCGCGGTAGGGGTCGTTGAGGATCCAGGCATCGCCCGGGCGATGCTCCTCGTCAAGCACGGCGGCGACCGCGTCCGGCATCGATCCGAGGTGGACGGGGATGTGCTCCGCCTGCATCACCAGCTCGCCTCGAGCGTCGAAGAGCGCGGTCGAGCAGTCGCGCCGCTCCTTGATGTTGGCCGAGTAGGCCGAACGGATCAGCGCCGCCCCCATCTCGTCGCAGGCGGCGCGCAGGCCGCCGATCATCACCTGCAGGCTGACCGGGTCAAGCCCGCTCATCTCCCCCCGCCTCCGGACGTGC
>DATIPC010000043.1:0-14080 GCA_035472395.1 Solirubrobacterales bacterium | reverse complement strand
GCTCCAATGACCGCTGCCGGGGTCCCGTTGAGCGAGCTCTCGCCCGCCGGCCGTGAGGCCCAGTCGAGGGCGTTCTTGAGCTGGCCGGGGATCGAGTGGTTGTACTCGGGGGTGGCGATCAGGACCGCGTCGGCGCCGCGGATCGCCGCGCGCAGCTCGCGCACGACCTCCGGCACGCTGGCCACTTCCACGTCCTCGTCGTAGGGCGGGACCTCGGTCAGTCGCTCGAAAGGGATCAGCTCCGCCCCGGCGGGCAGCCGCTCGGCGGCTGCCCGCAGCAGGGCGCTGTTGTGCGAGTCGTGGCGCAGGCTGCCCGAGATGCCGAGCACCCGCATCGCTACTCGGCCTCCTCGGCGAGCTCCAGCTCGACCGTGATGCTCACCTCGTAGTCGAGCACCTCGCCGCCGCTCGGCAGCTCCGCCTGCCAGTCGAGGCCGAAGCTGCGTCGATCAACCGTCGCAGCCAGGGAGAGCCCGACCCGTGACTTGCCAGCGAGGTCGGTGCCGAGATGCGCGAAGCGACCGCTTGCCTCGACCTGGTGCTTCTCGCCCCTGATCTCCAGCTCGCCGCGGATCGTCGCCGAGCCATCCTCGTCGATCTCCAGCTCGCTCGACTCGAAGCGCAGCCGCGGATGGCGCTCGGCGTCGAAGAAGTCGGGGGAGAGCAGGTGGCCCTTCAACTGCGGCTCGTCGATCTGGATGCTGGAAACATCGACCGTGCCCTCCAGCCGCGGGCTCTCGCCACCGCTGAAGCCGGCCTCGTACTCGTCGAAGCCACTGCGGAAGGTCGAGACGCCGTTGTGGGCGACGGCGAAGCCGATCGACGAGTGGACCGGGTCGACGACGTAGGTGCCGGCGGGAATCTGCTGCTCGATGGTCTGCGTGCTCATATCACTGCCCTCCGTGGGGCGTGTCCGAGTTTTTGGGTCCATATAGGCCCGAAAGCTCAGACACGCTGTTGGTTGTCGGATAAATTGTTGACGTAGAAACAATCATATCAGAAGTAGTTAGCTTCTCAACTATTGACTCGACAAAGTTTCTCTGGGATCATGCGCTCATGGGCGAGCAGACGATCGCGACCGCAGAGCCGGACGCCCCCCGCGCCACCGGCAACCCCCACGGCGAGGCCTGGGGTGCGCTGACCCGCACCCACGCGGCGATCGCCGGGCGCCTGCAGGATGCGCTCGCCGCGTCCGACTTCCCGCCGCTGCCCTGGTATGAGGTGCTCGCCACCGTCGCCGAGGCGCCGCAGGAACGGATGAAGATGGGGGAGTTGGCCGAGGCGCTCGTAATCACCCGTGGCGGCCTGACCAAGCTCGTCGACCGTCTGATCAAGGCAGGGCTGATGGAGCGGACCTTCTGCGAGACGGATCGACGGGTCAGCTACGCGACCCTGCTGCCGACGGGTCGCGACATGCTCGACGAGATGCGACCCGTGGTCGTCGCCGAGCTCAGGCTCACCTTTGCCGCCAACCTCAGCGACAGCCAGGCAGACGAGCTGCGCGGAATGCTGGAGCGGGTGCGCTCCTCCGCCTGCGGCTCGGGCTGACTCAGGCCAGCGTCGAGGCCGCGCGTTCTTTTGCCGCCTCGATCAGCGCCAGGACCTGCGTCTCCTCGCCCTCGCGCAGCAGCTCGACCGGGTCGGGGTCGCCGTTGACGATCCCCTCGAAGAACTCTTTGCGGTCCTGGTAGGTCGGCAGCGTGCCCTTGGCCCAGCCGCGGGCGTCGTTGAGGATCACTGCCAGCCGCGCGTACTCCTCGCCGAACAGCTCGGCGACCTCGCGCTTCATCCGCTTCGCCAGGGCGGGCGAGGCGCCGGCGGTCGAGATCGCGATCGCCAGCGGGCCGGTCCGCACGATCGCCGGCAGGATGAAGTTGCAGAGCGGCGGCACGTCGACGACATTGACCAGCATCGCCCGCTGCTCGGCGTCGTCGAAGACGCCGATGTTGACCTCGCTGTCGTCGGTGGCGGCGATCGCCATGAAGACGGCCTCCAGATCGGCCGCTCCGGCGTAGGGGCGCTTCTCCCAGGCGATCGACCCCTCTGCCGCCAGCGACTCCAGCTCGGGGTGGGCGACCGGCGCGATCAGGGTCACGTCGGCATCGCAGGCGAGCAGCCCCTCGACCTTCTCGAGGCCGATGTCGCCGCCGCCGACAACCAGGCAGCGCCGGCCCGTCAGCTTCAGGCAGGCGATGTAGAAGGGGGTCTCAAGCATGTCGCGCACGCACGACTGGTCGCAGATCCCCTTACGAAGCTGGCAGACGCACTCCTTGCCGGCGTATGCCTGAGCGGGCATGGCCCAAAGACTAGTGATCGGCTTCCGCTGCGCTTTATGTCGCTTGCAGGTGCATAAGACGCAGCGGAATGCCCCAGCTAGAGCGAGTCGAGCGTGAGCCGCAGGCCATCCTCGAGGCTGACTGCAGCCTTCCAGCCCAGCTCGCGTTCGGCTCGGCCGGCGTCGATGGAGATGCGCTCCACCTCGCCGGCACGCGGTGGAGCCAGCTCGGGCTCGAAGTCGGCGATGCCGCCGATCTCGCCGAGCAGGCGCGCCAGCTCCAGCACGTCGGTCTCGACCCCGGTGCCGATGTTGATCGGCCTGCTGAGCTCGCTCGCCGCCGCGGCGAGGGCCGCCACCACCACGTCCCCCACATATAAGTAGTCGCGGGTCTGCCTGCCGTCGCCGAACACCGTCGGCCGCCCGCCGGCCAGCAGCCGGCCGCAGAAGATCGCGATCACGCCCGCCTCGCCGAGCGGGTCCTGCCGCGGGCCGTAGACGTTGCCGAGCCGCAGGCTCACGCCGGAGAGGCCGTACAACCGCTCATAGAGGGCCAAGTAGCCCTCGGCGGCGAACTTGCTCTGGCCGTAGGCGGAGAGCGGCGCGATCGGCGTGTCCTCGTCGAGCGGCAGCCGCTGACCCGCTCCCTCACCGTAGATCGCGCCACCGGTGGAGACGAAGACGACGCGGGGCGAGCCAGCCTTCCGCGCCGCCTCCAGCAGGTTGGCGGTGCCGCCGACGTTGATCGAGGCGTCGAAGGCCGGGTCTTCGAGCGACTTGCGGACGTCGATCTGCGCCGCCAGGTGGAAGATGACCTCGGGCCGTGCCTCCGCCGCCAGCTCGGCCAGCTTCGCCGCCTCGCGGATGTCCAGCTCGACCAGCTCGACCCCGGCGGCCAGCGCCGCTTCGAGGTTCTCGCGCCGCCCGGTCGAGAGGTCGTCGACCACGGTCACGGAGTCGCCTCGCGCCAGCAGCGCGTCGACCAGGTTCGACCCGATGAACCCCGCTCCGCCAGTCACCATCGTCCTCATCGGCGCGCCGATCCTATGGAGATGGGCGCTTGCTCGCCACGCAGGGTCGCCGAACTCCCCTGCTACCCTCGCCGCCCCATGAGACTGATAGTCACCGAGAAGAACAACAGCGCCAAGAAGATCGCCGAGATCCTCGGCCGCAACAGCGCGGCCACGGACAAAACGTTCAAAGTCCCGTATTACACCTGGACCGACGACGAAGGCGGCGAGCACATGACGATCGGCCTCAAGGGCCACGTGCTCGGCCCGGCCTTCCCCGAGGGCTACTCGAACTGGCAGAAGACCGACCTGCACGACCTGATCGACGCCGAGCTGATCAAGGAGCCGACCGACAAAAACGTCGTCAAAGCGATCAAGAAGGTCGCCAAAGAGGCGGACGAGCTGGTGATCGCAACCGACTTCGACCGCGAGGGCGAGCTGATCGGGCTCGAGGCGCTGGAGGAGATGCTCGACGCCAACCCGGACCTGGGCTCGCGCGAGGGCACCGCCGACGGCAGCTTGGAGATCAAGCGCGCCCGCTACTCGGCGCTGACCAAGGAGGAGATCGAGCGTGCCTTCGCCGAGCTCGACACGCTCTCTTATCCGCTTGCCAATGCCGGCGCCGCCCGCCAGGACATCGACCTGCTCTGGGGCGCGACCCTGACCCGCGCCGTCTCCCTCGCCAGCCGCCGCTTCGGCTCCAACTTCCTCTCGGTCGGCCGCGTGCAGAGCCCGACCCTGGGCCTGATCGTCGAGCGCGAGATGGAGCGCCGCGCCCACGTCGCCAAACCGTTCTGGGAGCTGTTCGCCAAGTTCCAGCACCCCGACGGCAGCTTCGAGACCCACCACAGCGTCGACAAATTCTGGGACAAAGCCGAGGCTGACGCCGCCTTCGCCGGCACCTCGGCCCCGGGCACGGTGAAGTCGGTGACGGCGCGCAAGAACACGCGCAAGCCGCCGACCCCCTACAACACGACCGCCTTCAGCACCGACGCCTCCAGCCGCCTCGGCATCACCCCCGCCAGCGCGATGCGGATCGCCGAGGACCTCTACATGGACGGCTTCATCTCCTACCCGCGTACCGACAACACGGTCTACCCGGTCTCGCTGCCGCTGCGCGAGCTGGTTTCCTCGCTGGTCAAGGTCAAGGAGTTCTCCGCTGCCGCCGGCCTACTCGACCAGCCGCAGCTGACGCCGACCCGCGGCAAAAAAGAGACCACCGACCACCCGCCGATCTACCCGACCCAGGCGATCCACCCTGGCGCCCTCGAGGGCCCGAAGAAACGCGTCTACGAACTCGTCGTGCGCCGCTTCCTCGCCACCTTCAGCCCGCCGATGATCACCGAGTCCACCCGCGCCGACATCGAGGCCGGCTCGGAGACCTACTTCGTCCGCGGCTCGGTCGTCGTCGATCCCGGCTTCGCCGGGATCTACACCTACGCCCGCTCCTCCGATGAGGAGATTCCGGCGCTGCAGGAGGGCCAGGAGCTGGCGCTCGACGGCGAGCCCTGGATCGTCGACAAGGAGACCCAGCCGCCCTCGCGGATCTCCCAGGCCAAACTGATCGAGATGATGGAGGAGCGCGGCCTCGGCACCAAAGCGACCCGCGCCGACATCATCCAGAAGCTCTTCGACCGCGGTTACGTCTACGGCAACCCGCCGGTCCCCTCGGAGACCGGGATCGCCCTCTACGAGGCCTTCAAGAACTACGTGCCGGCGATGGCGACGTCGGAGATGACCGCCCAGCTCGAGGCGGAGATGGACCGGATCGCCGCCGGCGAGATGACCAAGGGCGCAGTCGTCGGCGAGAGCCGCGACCTTCTTCACAAGACCTGGTCGGAGATCGACCAGAGCCGCGAGGACCTCGCCAAAGTCATCTGGAAAGGGATGGACGAGGACCGAATCCTCGGTCCCTGCAAGGTCTGCGAGGAAGCCGGTCGCAAGAAGGAGGACGGCTCGCCCCACATGCTGCGGATCATCCGGGCGAAAAAATCCGGCAAACGCTTCGTCGGCTGCAGCGGCTGGACCCTCGACGATCCCGACTCCTGCGACCAGACCTTCCCGCTGCCTCAGCGCGGCGACGTCTTCAAGCTCGAAGACCGCTGCTCGATCTGCGACCAGACGCCGCGGCTCAAAGTCGTCCCCTTCCGCGGTCGCCCCTGGAACCTCTGCCTCAACGACGACTGCGAGTCGATGCAGGAGATGAAGAAACGCCGCGCCGAGCGCGAAGCGGCGAAAGCGGCAAAAGCGGCGATGAGCAAAAAACCGCCGGTCGTGGGCGACGAGGACGCCGCCGCCGCGAAAGCGAAAACGAAAGCGTCCAAAGCAGACACCGCCACGCGGGGGCGTAAACGCGCCAAAGCCGCGGCCAAAGGCTGAGGCCGTAGGCGTTGTTCATCTCGCTCGAGGGCGTCGATGGCTCGGGCAAGAGCACCCAGGCGGGCCTGCTCGCCGCGGCGCTCGGACCGGACACGTTGCAGATCCGCGAGCCGGGGGGGACCGAAGCCGCCGAGCAGATCCGGGTGCTGCTCGCCGACCCGGCACTGGTGCTGGACCCCCTGGCGGAGCTGTTGCTCTTCCTCGCGGCACGGGCAGACCTCACCGCCCAGGTCATCTGCCCGGCGCTCGAGGCTGGCCGCGACGTCGTCTCCGATCGCTTCGCGGACTCCAGCGTCGCCTACCAGGGGGCGGCCCGCGGGCTCGGAGTGGGGGAGGTGATCTCCCTCACCGACGCAGCCACCGAAGGGCTCTGGCCCGACCTGACGCTGCTGCTCCGTATCGACCCCGAGCTGAGCTTGGAGCGCGCCGAGGGCAAGGATCGTTTCGAGGCCGAGGGGCCGGAGCTGCAGCGCGCTGTCGCCCAGGCCTACGAGGAGATCGCCCAGGTCGCCTCCGACCGGGTCGTCGTCATCGACGCTGAGGGGTCGGTGGAGGAGGTTCACAAGCGGGTGATGGAGGCCGTGCATGTCCACCGCTCTGGATGACGCGACCGAGCATCAGGCGCGAGCGCGGGTTGCGCTGAGCGCGGCGCTGGCGGCGGGGCCGTCGCATGCGTACCTGTTCCGAGGCCCGCGTGGAGCGGGCAAGCGGAGCGCGGCGCGGGCTTTTGCGGCGGAGATCCTCGCGGGCGCTGCTGAGGACGCCGCCGATGCCCGCCGCCGCGCCCTGCTCGACCCCTCTCCCCATCCCGACCTGGTCTGGCTGGCGCCGAAGGGGGCCCAGCACATGGTCGAGGAGGTGCGCGAGCGGGTGATCCGCGCCGCGGCCTACCGGCCCTATGAAGGCGGCAAGCGGGTCTTCGTGGTCGAGGCCGCGGAGGCGATGCGCGACGAGAGCCAGAACGCGTTGCTGAAGACGCTGGAGGAGCCGCCCGAGTTCGTCCACCTGATCCTGCTCAGCTCCGAGCCGGTGGCGCTGCTGGAGACGATCGCCTCGCGCTGCCAATCGGTCGATTTCGCACCGCTGCCGGTGGGGGCTTTGGAGGCCGCGCTGCGGGACGGCCCAGGGGAGATGGGGGATCCGGACGAGATCGCCGCCGCCGCTCGCCTCGCGGCCGGCGACATCGAGCTCGCGCGTCTGCTGCTGACCGATACGGGGCGGACGATGCGCTCCGAGGCCGAGCACCTCGTCACCGCCGTGCTGGGCGAAGCGGACGCCGCGGCGACGCCCTGGAAAGCACTCCTGACGGGCGCCGAGAAGGCTGGGGAGGAGGCCGAGTCGGCCGCGCGCGACGCGCTCGAAGAGGAGAAGGAGGCCGGCCTCAAGCGCTCCACCCGCGACATCGCCGACGCGGCAAAACGGGCCGGCCGCCGCCGCCGCACCGACCTGCTCGACCTCGGCCTGTGCCTCGTCGCCGCCTGGCTCCGCGACCTCGCCGCAACCGCGTTTGGCGCCGGCGAGATCCTCTACAACCGCGATCGCCTCGCCCAGCTCCAATCCCAGGGCGCCGGCCTCGATCCCAGCAGCGCCCGCCGCGGCGCCGAGCTGGTCCAGGACACCCGCCGCCGCCTCGACCTCAACGTCTCCGAGGAGCTGGCCCTGGAAGCGCTCTCGTTCAGGCTCGCGCGCGAGTTGGCCTAGAGAATTTCCACTTCTGCCATGTAGAGCGCGCCACCCGTGCGCCTGGGATTCCTACCGTCGGGACATGTCTCTTGTCGTGCCCGACGTTGCCCCAATTGCCGTCCTGACTGAGTTCGTATCCAGCATTGCTGGCACGGTCGTGGGCGTGTCTGGGGTGGTTGCGGGATCTACGCGCGCTTGGGCTGTGCTGACGAGGGAGCCGCACGAGCGGATCGAACGGATGACCGCAATCGGCTTTGTCGCTGGTGCAGTTTGTGCGATAGCTATTGTCTGCATTGACGCGATTTTGGAGTTATACTTGAACGGCATGCCTCGTGGCCTCCTGATCCGGTGCAGTCTCATGATCCTGGGCGGTATTCTCCTGACGATCGTTCTTGATCTCGTCGACCCGCCGCCGAACCTCGGGGGGATAGCCATATTCGCCTATGCGATGGCGATGGGCATCGGTATCGCGGACTACGGTGTCAAGCACCCGGACGAGTTTCCGCCTCGCTCGAGGCGCCGCTGATCGAGGGCTAAGTTCCGGGGCTTGCCCCGCCCGCGCCGGAGCGCCGCGGTGCAGGGGAATCGCCGTTGCGCTCACCGGCAGCCTGCTCGCGTGCCTTCTCCAGCGCCTGCTCCTGGGCCAGCCGGGTTATCTGGGCGGCCTGACGGGACATGATCACGCTGAAGTTGAGCGCGAGGCCGAGCAGCAGCAGGAGGACGATCGAGAAGAGGGCGACGTTGGTGTTGCGGACGCCCATCAGGTCGGCGACGCTCCCCAGCAGGCCGGGGAAGGCAGCGCCGACCAGCATCACCAGCCCGGCAACGAACCAGACGACGCTGAAGCGCTCCTGCAGGCGGTCGCGGCGGATCAGCTCGAGGATCATCAGCATGAAGGCGACCGCGATCACCGCGGCCAGGATCCGCGTCTGCGAGGTCAGGTGGACCTTCGGGTCCTGTGCCGCTGCCAGCAGCGCCGCCGCGCTCACCTCTCCGTCCCCACCTTGCGCGGCCGGAACTGGCCGACGAGCAGCACGATCATTCCCTTGAAGATGAAGAAGGCGGAGCGCAGCGGGGTGAGGAAGGAGGAGCCGCCGACCCGCTCCAGCATCCGCACTGGCACCTCCTCGACCCGCAGGCCCTGACGCACCGCCAGCTGCAGCGACTCGATCTCGGCGAAGTCGGGCGAGTAGCTCTCGCTGAAGAGCGCCATCACCCGCCGGTTCGCCGCCCGCATGCCGCTGGTCGTGTCGGTGAAGCGCTGCCGCGTGGCCAGGGTGAGGAAGAAGCGGAAGACGCTGGTGCCGATCCGCCGCGAGATCGTCGGCTTGTAGTCCTCGCCGGAGCCCGCCGCCACACTCCCGGTGCCGTCGCCGTGCTCGCGGTAGCGCGAGCCGATCACCAGGTCGGCGCGGTCGGCACAGACCTCCTCCAGCAGCCGTGCCACCTCGGCCGGAGGGTGCTGCCCGGCGGCGTCGAGGGGGGCGCAGAAGTCATAGCCCTCGCGCAGCGCGTAGAGGTAGCCGGTCTGCAGCGCCGCCCCCAGCCCCTGGTTGAAGGGGAGCGTGGCAACCGTCGCGCCCGCCCCGGCGGCGCGGGCCGCGGTCTCGTCGGTGGAGCCGTCATCGACGACGAGCACGTCGGCGTCGGGCAGGCACTCGCGCACGCCGGCGATGACCGCCGTGACCGAGTCGGCCTCGTTCCAGGCCGGGATAAAGACAAGCGTCCTCATGCGCCGATTCTCCCACGCGGGCCAGCCGCCATTGTGTTAGTAAACCTTCATGGAAAAGAAAGGGGCGGGTTTCAGACCAGGATGAGGCGGATCGGGATCAGGCTCTGGCTGGTTGGCGCCTTCGCCGCGGTGACCCTGCTCACCGCCGGCGTCGTCTACACCTTCGGCGACCGGCCCCGCGCCGTGCTCGGCGCGATCGCCCTCGGCGTCCTCGCCGGCTTCCTGATCGCGGTCGGCATCTCCCACCGGGTGACGCGCCTCTCGCGGGCCGCCGGAGAGCTGGCCGCCGGCTCCTTCGACGTGCAGTTGGAGGCCGGGTGGCGCGACGAGATCGGCGACCTCGCCCGCGCTCTCGACTCGATGCGCGCCTCGCTCGGGGAGAGCTTCGGCGTCCTCACCGCCGACCGCAACAAGCTGAAAGCGATCTTCGACGGCCTCACCGATGCGGTGATCGTGGTCGACGAGGACGGCGCCCTGCGCTTCTCCAACCGGGCCGCCTCGAAGCTGCTCGACCCCGCCGGCCACCCGCCCGACTCGATCCGGCCGCATCTGGCGCGCGCCGCCGCCCTCGGCTTCGCCGCCCACCCGGCGCTGCGGATCGGCGATCGTGCCTACGCGATGAGCGCCCGCGCGCTGCCGAAGGAGCGCGCCGTGCTGGTCGTCGCCCGCGACCGCACCGACGAGATGCGCCGCGAGCTGGCCGAAGCCGACTTCATCTCCAACGCCGCCCACGAGCTGCGCAACCCGCTCGCCGGGATCTCCAGCGCGATCGAGGTGCTGCAGGAAGGCGCCAAAGAAGACCCCAACGCGCTCGATCACTTCCTCGGCCGCCTCGCCGAGGACGCCGAGCGGATGAACCGGCTGACCAAGGCGCTGCTCACCCTGGCCCGGGTCGAGTCGATCGGCGCCGGCGAGACCGAGGTGGTGGACGTCGAAGCGGCGATCCGCGACACGGTTGCCGCGGTCGAGGCCCCCACCCACATCGATCTGGCGACCGAGGTCGAGCCCGATCTGGCCGCCAAGGGCGACCCGACCCTACTGCGCCAGGTGATGGTTGGCTTGCTGACCAACGCCTTCAAGCACACGCCGCTGCCCGGGCGCGTTACCGTTCGCGGCCGTCGCGACGGCGAGAAAGAGGTGATCTTGGAGGTGATCGACACGGGACCCGGCATTCCGGAGGTGGAGATAGAGCGCGTGTTCGAGCGCTTCTACCGCCGCGACGAGTCGCGCAAACAGGAGGGCTTCGGCCTTGGCCTGGCGATCGCCCGCCGCATGGTCGACGTGATGGACGGCGAGATCGGCGCCCACTCGGTCGAGGGCGAGGGCAGCACCTTCTGGGTCCGCCTCCCCGTTGCCCAGCCGAGCCCCACCCCGGTCGCATGAGAAGGGCGGGGGGAAGATGAGCAGCGGGCGGATCCTGATCGCCGACGACGAGCCCTCGGTGCGCGACTCGGTCGGCTACGCGCTCGCCCAGGAGGGCTTCGAGGTGACCCCGGTCGCCGACGGCGACGAGGCGGCCGCGCGGGTCGGCGACGGCATTCCCTACGACCTCTTGATCCTCGACATCATGATGCCCGGCCCGAGCGGGCTCGACATCTGTCGCGACGTGCGCTCGCGCAGCGCCGTGCCGATCATCCTGCTGACCGCCAAGGACGCCGAGGTCGACAAGGTGGTCGGCCTCGAGGTCGGTGCCGACGACTACGTCACCAAGCCCTTCTCGGTGCGCGAGCTGCTCGGCCGCGTGCGCGCCCAGCTGCGCCGCCGCGAGCTCGACCGCGGTCCGCTCGCCGAGGCGGTCAAGATCGAAGCCGGCCCGGTCGCGATCGACCTCGTCCGCCACGTCGCCACGGTCCGCGACGTGCCGGTCAACCTGACCCGCTCCGAGTTCCAGCTGCTGCGCCTCCTCGTCGGCCGCGCCGGCGAGGTCTTCCCCCGTCGCCAGATCATGGAGGAGCTCTGGCAGACCGAGTTCGACGGTGACGAGCGCGCCTGCGACGTCCACATCTCCAACCTCCGCCAAAAGGTCGAGCGCGACCCCCAGAACCCCGAGCTCGTCCTCACCGTGCGCGGCGTCGGCTACAAGTTCGACTCTCTTTAAGAGACACGGGCGTACCTGAGATTTCCTCATGGTAGAGGGGGATAACCGCTGCGCTTAAACGGCTTCAGCGGTAGCTGGTGCTGCACATTCGCGATCTCGCTTGACTTTTATGTCCGCAACTGTCTATCTTTCTGTTTGTTCCATGTACGGAACAGTTCAGCCCGAGGGACGGGCAGGGACTTCAGGGACATAACCGAGTCTCGTTCAGGGGCCGCAGAGGGAGCGGTCGGCAGGGGGGCTCAAGGGACAAGGAGAGAGCTACGTGAGACGCCACGCGAAGGCATCGGCCGCGGGATCGACCCAGCGCCAGGCCAACGGCCTCGGCCGCTTCTTCCGTGGAGCCTTCGCGACCCGTTCGTCCTCCCTCGGCGACAGAGGGGGCAGTGCGCCCTTGATCGGCACCCTCGTCCTCGTCGGGCTGGCCGGCGTCGTCGCCCTTCTCGCCGTTGCACAGACGCCCGCCGCCGCGGCAGAATGCCCCAACGAAATCCGCCGCCAGGAACAGGGTGTCTCCGCCCTCGCCCTCCCTGACTGCCGCGCTTACGAGAACGCCAGCCCCGGCAGCCAGCCGCACGTGACTGGGGGTAGCGGTTTCGCCGAAGCCGCCCGTGCCTCGGCGAGCGGCAACCAGGTCCTCTACCGCTCCAAATACCCCGCCATTGGCGCCGAACACAGCGGCCAGCTCTACGTCTCCACTCGCGGCCCCGGCGGTTGGTCTCCCAAGAACGTCATCCCCCAGGAAACCCCCGACACTGGTGGCGTTTTCAGCTGCACAGCGTCGGTGTTCTTCTCACCCGACTTCTCGAAGAACGTCCTCGAAGAGGACTATCACGTGTACCCAGGGGTAGAAGGGAACTCCGAAGGCAACTGCGAACACAACCAAGAAATACTCGATCCCCGCGAAAAGCATGGCTATCGCAATCTTTTCATCCACGACGCGGCAAGTGACGGCTACGAACTCGTCAGCCTCAACAACGAAGACGGCACTCCCGGCAATTCTTACTTCGTGGGTGCCTCCACTGACTTCAGCAAGATCGCCTTCCGCTCCGAAGCGCAACTCACCCCAGACGCCCCTAGCTTTGCTCCCAACTTCGATGGAGGCTACAACCTCTTCATCTCGTCTGGGGAAGTGGTTCGACTCGTAACCTACCTCCCTAACGGCACCCCCGTCGCAGGCGAAGAACTGGGAGTTTACGCACCCGCGGGGGGCATGTACGAACACTTCATGTCCTCCGATGGCAGCCGCATCTTCTTCAGGCACGGTGGAGACCTCTATGTGAGATTGAATCCCGACCAGCCCCCGAGTGCGACTAGCGGCGGCGCGTGCACCGAACCGGCGAAGGCCTGCACGCTGCAGGTGGATGAATCTCAGGGCCCCGGTGCCAGCGGCGGCGGCAATTTCGAATTCGCCAGCCCGGATGGCTCCAAAGCCTTCTTCACCAGTGATCACAAGCTGACACCCGACTCGACCGCGGTTGCGAACAGAGAAGACCTCTACGAATTCGATGTCGACACCGGTGACCTCACCGACCTCACCGTCAACGCGGGGGAACCGGCGGGCGTATGGGCGGTAAGCGGCTTCAGCGAAGACGGCTCATACGTTTACTTCGTCGCCGAAGGCGCCCTTGCTCCCGGGGCGCTGCCCGGCGATTGCGAACACTACGTTCAGGGGAACACCTGCAATCTCTACCTGTTGCACGAAGGGACGATTCACTTCGTCGCCGCACTCTCGGTCGATGACGTAGGTACCTTCCAAGCTGGGGCGCCCTTCTTCTCGCGGTTCAACTACAACGGCACGACTCTTCTACGCCACCGTACCGATGGGGCCTCGGCCCAGGCCTCGCCCAATGGCAGGTTCTTCGGTTTCACCTCTTACCAGAGCATTACCGGCTACGACAACACCGATCCTGACAGTGGGCACCCCATCACCGAGATCTTCCTCTATGACGCTGCGACCGATCAGCTCAATTGCATCTCCTGCCCACCAACGACGGCTCCGCCGGCTGAGGCTACGTTGTTCAGCGCCGTGTCCAATGCCGGCAGATCCGCGCCGGCGCGAAAGAACCAGGTCCTGGACAACGGCCAGGCATTCTTCACCACGAGCGGGGCACTGGCTGCCGCGGACATCAACGAAGCCGTCGACGTCTATGAGTGGGAGAACGGTGGGGCGCACCTGATCTCGGGCGGCACCGAGCCCAGCGCTTCGGACTTCCTCGACGCGACCGCCGACGGCAGCGACGCCTTCTTCGTCACCGCTGGCGCCCTTGTTTCCAGCGATAGGGACGGCGCCACCTCTCTCTACGACGCCCATGTCGGCGGCGGCTTCCCCGAACCGCCGCCGCTGCCCGGATGCGAGGGCGAAGCCTGCCGTGGCGCCGGCACCAGCGCCCCGTCGTCATCGGGCGCCGGCACGGCAGCCTTCCAGGGTCCCGGCAACCAGGCGAAAGGCCACAAAGCCGACTGCGGCCTGACTGCCCGCCGTGCGCAGAAGCTCAGCCGTGAAGCCAGGAGCCTGAGTCGCCGCGCCAACCAGGCCGGCAGCGAGCAGGGGGCCAAGCGCCTGCGCCGCCAGGCAGCGCAGCTGGCGAAGCAGGGCGAACAGATCAGCAGGAACGCCAAACGCTGTAGGCGCAGCAACCGGGGGGCGGGCAAATGACCAGGTGCCGCAAGAGCCACCGGACCGCCGCTTCAACCGCGCAGAAGGAGACCGAGACGATGCCCGCTAGGACGATCGCGACCGCCCTTGCACTCGTACTTGCTGTGTTCCTTGCCTTCGCCGCCCCCACCATGGCCGAGGTCGTACACGCCCCCGAAGGCAGCTTCGAAGGCGCCGATGCTCCGGGTGGCCCGTTCGGATTGGTGACCGGCGTGGCCCTCGACAACTCCGGCGGTCCCTCGGACGG
>DATIPC010000042.1:0-11361 GCA_035472395.1 Solirubrobacterales bacterium | reverse complement strand
GTGCTGAACGCGGGCTCGGCTACGTTTGGCGCCCTCGAGGACCTGGAGTCCTTTGCCCCGATTCGCGAGGCGATGGCGACCAACTTCTTCGGTGCCGCCTATCCGGCCTATCTCGCTCTTGAGCATCTGATCGCGAGTCGGGGCGCGATCGCCTTTGTCACCTCCGGCGCGGGGCGACTTCCGATGCCGGGATACCTGGGCTACTCGACGAGCAAGCATGCGATGAACGGCTTCTTCGAGACCCTGCGGCTGGAGCTCTCGCCACACGGAGTGGATGTCTTGGCGATCGATCCCGGCGAGATGTATAGCGACGATGGAGCGGGGCGGACGGTGCTCGGGCCGGATGGCACCGAGCACAAGGTCGACCTCTCGGTTCGGCGCAGCAACGACGTGTCCCGCGTCCCGGCGAGCACGGTGGCCAGCAAGTGCTTGGAGGCAATCGTAAAGCGACGGCGAGAGGTGAGCTTCTCCTCCACGCAGCAGAGGATGGCGACGAAGTTGCGTCCTCTCGCACCTGCAGTTGTGGACCGCAAGATCTACGAGCGGACGGCCAAGATGCGCTCCGCATTTACCTCCTCATGAAGGCGGTTGCGGTCACGGGGTTCGGCGAGGCTCCCCGGTTGATGGAGCTGCCCAAGCCAACGCCCGCAGCTGGCGAGGTGCTCGTCCGCTTGGTCGGGGCCGCTCCTAACCCCTTCGACCGAGCCGTCTATGACGGCTTCCTGCGCCACCTCCCTCACAGCTTCCCGCTCGTCATTGGGTTCGACGGCGCCGGCATCGTCGAGGAGGTCGGCGAGGGAGTCGAACGCTTCGAGAAAGGCAGCAAGGTCTACGGCTCTTTCGCGCACCTCCCACTTGGGAGGGGAACCTTCGCCGAGTACATCGCCATATCCAGCGACTCCTCGATCGAGACTGCGCCGAAGCGGATCTCGCTCTTGGAAGCGGCCGCGGCGCCCGGAGCTGGCATGACGGCGGTTGGGCTTGTCGATGAGACTGCGATCGCCGCAGGGCAGACGGTCTTGATCGTCGGCGCAAGCGGTGGGGTTGGTGGCTTTGCCGTGCAGCTGGCAGGCGCGAAGGGGGCGTGCGTGCTGGCCACCGCCCGGCCGGATGCGGCGGAGCGATTGCGCTCACTGGGAGCGGCAAAGACGATCGACTACGGACAGCGATCTGTCGCGGGGCAGATCCCTGAGATCGCACCGGGCGGGATAGATGTCTTGCTCGATCTGGTCAGCGACCCGGAGTCGTTTTCCAGCAACGTCGAGATGGTTCGCGACGGTGGTCGGGCTGTATCGCTCAGATATGCCGCGCAAGCCGAGCTCTTGGCTTCCGAGCGCGTTGAGGTTGTGAACTTCAGTCTGCGCGAGCACCCAAGGGCATCGGAGTTTCTCCGAACGCTGACCGAGGCCATCGATGGCGACGGCATAGGAGTGGTCATCGAGGCCGAGCTGTCCCTCGAGGAGGCCCCCGTCCTCCTCGCCGCGCGAGAGTTGCGTGGCGCGCGTGGTAAGACGGTCATCAGGATCGGAAACTGGCCTTAGCCACAGAGCTGGTAATCCCCTGGCAGGTGGGCCTCAACGCGCTCTTCGGCGGCCCGATCACGGGCGCCTCGATGAACCCGGCCCGCTCGATCGGCCCCGCGCTCGTCTCCGGTGAGCTGCATGACCTGTGGATCTACATCGTCGCGCCCCACTGGTCGGGGCGATCGTAGGCGCCGTGGCTTACCAGCTCGTCCGCGGCGAGCATCCAGTCGAGCCGCAGGCGGAGAGCGCCTGATGGCCCGCGCCCTCTTCGTCTGCCTGCACAACGCCGGCCGCTCGCAGATGAGCCAGGCCCTTTTCGCCCGCGCCGCCCAGGGACGGCATGAGGCCCGCTCGGCGGGTACGACGCCTGGGGAGCATGTTCACCCCGAGGTGGTCGAGGTGATGGCCGAGCTTGGCATCGACTTGGCCGATCGCACGCCCCGCGAGTTGAGCCGCGAGGACGCCGAATGGGCGGACGTGGTGGTGACGATGGGCTGTGGCGACGAGTGCCCCTACATTCCCGGCAAGCGATACGTCGATTGGGATCTTCCCGACCCGAAGGGCCAGTCGGTCGAGGTGGTTCGAGAAACCCGCGATGAGATAGCCCGGCGTGTCGAGACCTTGATTTCCGAGCTGGAAGCCGCCTAGCACCGGCTCTCGCGGCTGTCCCGATTCGGGCGCGGCCTCCAATGCCGTGAGAGGATCGGCCGTCGTGAGCCCGAGAAGGAGTGTGCAGTCAGCGCGACCGTTTCGACGGCTGGTTCCAATTCTGGACTGGCTTCCGCGCTACGACCGGGGGCTTCTCGCGGGTGACCTCGCAGCCGGCATTGCCGTAACGGCAATGATCGTGCCGAAGGACCTTGGCTACGCGGCCATCGCCGGGGTGCCCGTGCAGAACGGGCTCTACGCGGCTGCCGCAGGCGCGATCATTTATGCGTTCTTCTGTACGTCGCGGCAGATCTCGACTGGTCCGAGCTCCTCGCTGGCGGCCGTTGCAGGGGGAGCGGTCCTGGTCACGAGCCTCACCGGAGACTCGGCCGCCCAGCTCGTGGCCGGGATCACCCTGGTCACGGGCATCCTGTTCCTCTTGCTCGCCCTGTTTCGGATGGGGTGGATCGCTCAATTTCTCTCCAAGGCGGTCGTGACCGGCTTCCTGGCTGGCTCCGCCGTGAATGTGGCGATAGGCGAGCTGCCGAAGCTGACGGGAACTTCTGCGGACGGTGACACCGCGTGGCAGGAGCTGGGCTCGTGGATAGGCGGCCTCGGGGACATTCACTGGGCCACGCTGCTCGTCGGCCTTGCCGCGCTCGCCGTGATCCTCGCGCTCCGGTTCCTGCGCCCCAAGCTGCCGGGCGCCCTGGCGCTTGTGGTCGGGGGGCTAATTGCTGCTCATCTGTTCGATCTCGGCTCGCATGGGGTGGCGCTGGTGGGCTCCGTCCCAGGTGGGCTGCCGGCTCCTCAGGTCCCCAGCCTCGACTTGATGGCGGACCACCTGTCGGTGATCGTGATCGCGTCGGTTGCCCTCCTGTTGATCGGGTTCTCACAGACGGCTGGGGACGCCCGCAGCTTTGCCACCCGACACCGTTACCGCATCGATGTGAACCAGGAGTCGGTGGCGCAGGGGATGGCGAACGTCGGCGCAGGGTTCTTCCAGGGCATGCCGGTATCGACCAGTCTCTCGGCCAGCTCTCTGAACGAGTCATCTGGGGCGAAAACGCCTGTCGCTTCGTTGACCACCGGCGCCCTGGTTCTGGCCACGCTCGTCTTCCTGGCGCCGCTCTTCTCCCAGCTGCCCCAGGCGATCCTCGCCGCGATAATCATCGACGCCGTGGTGTTCGGGATGATCGATTTGGCGGAGCTGCGTCGTCTGTATCGGGTCACCAGATTCGACTTCTGGATCGCCGCAGCGGCGATTCTCGCGGTGCTGTCCGCCGGCGTCCTTGCCGGTGTCGTGATTGGAGTCGTTCTCTCTTTGGGGTGGCTGATTTACGTCGCGACGCGCCCATCGATTCCAGTTCTTGGACGCGAGCCGGGTACCCAGGTCTTTCGCGACCTCGTCGAGAACCCCGACGACGAGACGCTGCCACGTCTAGCGGTGCTGCGGCTCGACGGGGGGCTATTTTTCGCCACCGCAGAGGCGTTTGAGGACCGCATCCGTGAACTTCAGGACGGCGCCGATCCACCCCTGCGCACGCTCGTCCTCGATCTCGAGGGCGTCAACTTCATTGACTCCCAGGGCGCCGCGAAGTTGACCGAGATCGCGGAGCTCGCCAGCGCAGAGGGAATTTCACTGCGCCTAGCCAGGGTGAAGCCGAGTGTGTGGACCGTCCTGCGGGCCGACGGGCTCATCGGCAAGATCGGGGAAGATCACGTCCACGGCAATGTCCATCGCGCTGTCGAGGCAAGCTCGGCAAAATAGGGAGAGATCACCTGATGGACGCCGACCAGAGTGCCGCCAAGCGCACCGACCTCGCCAGTGAGCGAACGATGCTCGCATGGTGGCGAACGGCTCTGGCCTCCCTTGCCGTCGCACTTGCTGTGGGGCGCTTCCTACCTGAGATCGCCGTCGTGGATCACAGCTGGCCATATGTGTTGCTCGGTCTTGGCTTTGCGGCATATGCAGCAGGGCTTTTCATCTTTGGTGCCATACGCGGAGGAGTAGGTCGCCACCCGGTCTCTCCCGGCAGCCTTGTGGCAGCAGTTTTTGGGACGGTGCTCGCGCTCGGAACGATTGCGCTGATTGCCGCGCAGTAGTTCGCTGCCTCGGATAACGGGGAGGTACGCACCGTCCCGGGCGGTGAGCGTTTCGGAGGCATTTCTTCCACATTCCCCGCCAGACTCGATCGCCGACGCCGACTTTGAGGCGGTTCTTGCGCTGCACAGCGCCGGCGCGATCGGGACCTTCGACGCCGCCGTGATCGAAAAGACGGATGACGGAAAGGTCCACGTGCACAAGACCGAAAAGCCGACCCAGCACGGCGCCTGGAAACGCCTGGAATTAGCGACGAGTCGTTAGCCCGTCAAGAACTATCTCAACCGGAGACTTGCGCTTGCCATTTTTGGGACGCTGCTCGCCATTCATTTCGCTCGTAAGGTCGGCGACGTGCTGGCTGACGGTGCCGATTCCTCTTGCAGCTTTGGCGATGTCCTGCGAGCTGATTTTGACCCGCTTGGGCTGCAGGGTCTTAGACACCAGCCCTCTGTGCGAATGACGTGAGCGCATTGCGCCGATCGCCACGCCACCCGCCGCACCGGCCAGCGCGGCACCACTTGCCAGCAATGGGGTCTTGGCTTTGCTCGCTGCCTTGCCGACATTGCGACCCACTTTCTTGCCGGTTTTCTCAACGGCCTGCGGGACATCTCGCAAACGGTCGGTCGCGCTCGAACTTTGTTTGGTGGATCGCGCCTTCGAACTCGGCTGGGGTTTGGGACTACGACTACGTGATCGTGATCGGGCCGAAGCCGGAGAGCTTTTTTTCGACCCACGGGTTTTGGTCTGAGCCATATGGCCCCTCCTTACGAGGTAGCGGTTTTATTGGGCTGGGTCGGTAGGACGGCCGAACTCGCTCCTCCTTGCCCAGGTTGTCTGTCTTCCCGCTATTTGCGAGGCCAAACGCATTGGAGAAGTTTTGCAAATTCACGGCCTCCGCCTGGAAGATTTACGGAGCGGCCATTGGGGTAGCGGCAGCGCGTGGGGGACCTACTCGCCATCTACCTCAATGACCACCTGGCGGGGGCGACGTTGGGGGTTGAGCTGGCGAGGAGGTTGCGGGCCAGCAACCAGGACGACCTGGAGTTCGGGCCGGTGCTGGCCGAGGTCTGCACCGAGATCGAGGTCGACCGAGAGACGCTTAGGGCAGTTATGGATCAGCTCGCGGTGGGTCAGAGCAAGCTCAGACCGCTCGCCGCCGTCTTCGGTGAGCGACTGGGTCGGCTGAAGCTGAACGGACAGCTATGGGGTTACTCCCCATTGAGCCGCCTCGACGAGCTGGAGCTGTTGCAGATCGGCGTCCTCGGTAAGCGCCGGCTGTGGCGGGCGCTCGAACACACCCACGCCAGCGACCTGCCGGGCTTCGATCTCGGCGCCTTGGCCGAACGGGCGACCAACCAGCTAAGGCGGCTCGAGGCGCTGCATCTGAAGGCCGCTGCGCTGGCTCTATAGCGCAGGCAACGTGTTTTGCCCTGGCCTCTGAGGGTAGACACGCCACGAGGCCCAAGGGAGCGACCCCCCGGTGTGTTCGCCGGCGCGTGCCGGTTGCCGCTCTGGGTCGACGGCGTGTGAAATTTCGTCAAATCGAGAGTCGTCCGTGGCCGTCTGGGGTCCTCAGGATGGCGATCTCTGCCCGGACGCCGTCGAGCCCCACGACGCGGTCCACCCAGCGGCCCTCGACCGGCGCCTCGCCCTGCAGCTTGAGTCCGAGTTCGACGAAGAACTCGGTTGCGGCCGCGAGGTCGTCAACTACGATGCCGACGTGCTCCATCCGCTGGATCGTCATGTGCTCGGTGGTAAGGAATCCAGGTTCGAGCTGATCGAGCCCCGGGCACGTCAAGCCGGCCTCCGCGATTTCAGGCACTTCCGCCCGAGTCTCGATGCGCACAGGGGGACCTCCCGACACTTCTCGGCCGTATCGGGGGCATGAGCAGATATGACCATCGCTTACTGCTGGTCCTCGCGGCCTGCCTGACCCTGCTCCCCGGCTGCGGCGAGGGCTCCCAGCCCGACGACACGACAGCACGGATCGCGCCCGGCGCGCGCACCCCGCCGACCTATCCGAAGCTCGCGGTTGGCTCCAGGGTCCGCGACTGCGACATCACCTTCGACGGTCCCGGCCCGGCCGACTGGCGCAAGCACTCCCTGTGGATCGGCCCGTTCGGGCTGGCCGGTCCCGGCCCAGGCCCGGACTTCGACGAAGGCGCACTCGAAGGCGGCCTGCTGACGGTGAAGACGCCGACGATGGTCGCCGGGCATCGTCCGGTGACGATCTCCGTGCCAGAGGCGCAGCGGTATCGCGTCGGGATCCTCGGAGTGCATCCCCGCCCCGCCTACGCCTCGGTCACCTATGTGCCCTGCGACGACAAGCCGCGAACCGTGTTCGCGGCGGGGTTTCTGCTGCGCGACCGCAGGCCGGTGACGCTTCTGGTCCAGGTCGGCGACGGGCCGGTTCGTGGTCTCCACCTGAGTGGCTAGGCCCCCTCGGCGACCGGGTGTTCGCCGGTCGGCGAAAAGGTCGCCGGGGCGGGCTCGACTGAGAGCCGCTGCAGCAGCCGGTCGAGCCACTCCGGGGGCCTGCAGAAGGTCGTGGGTCGATCTCATCAGCCGCTTTAAATTTTCCAAAGTCAGATTCGGCTAGATGTTTCGCATAGCTGGCGAGAACTAAGCTCGACGTCGTGTCGACGAGTGGCCAACCCCGAGACGCTGTTTCCGGCTTGTGAGTGGCGTGATTGACCCGGCCGACTTGGACGAGGCGACGGATCTCGAGGGTGATGGCGGCAGGTATGCCGTCCGACTCAGCGAGGCATGGGAAATCTGGGGGCCCAGCGGTGGTTACCTCGCGGCGATCGCCCTGCGCGCGGCGGGCAGGTGCGCCAAGATTCCTCGTCCGGCGAGCTTTTACTGTCATTTCCTCAGCTCACCGGATTTCGATGACGTCGAGCTGACGGTCGAGCTGCTCAAGCGAGGTCGCCGATCCGAGTCACTCGCTGTGACGATGACCCAGAACGAGAAGCCGGTCCTCATCGCGCTTGTCAGGACCGCCGCGGATGCACCGGGTTACCAGCACCAGGAGCCGGATGCGCCCGAGGTCACGCCGCCGGGCGAATCCGAGCCGTACAAGCGAACCAAGGACGGCAAGCCGATCTTCAGGTTCTGGAACAACGTGAGCTGCCGCCGACCGGAATTGGGCCCGGCTCAGGCTGAGATCTCGCCGAGGATCAGGGAGTGGGTGAGATTCGAGCCGACATCGTGCTTCGAGGACCCATTCATCGATGCCGCCCGTCCACTTATTCTGCTGGACACTTTCGGTTGGCCCGCCGCCTACCAGAAGTACCGCGGAGCGGATTACGTCGCTCCCAATCTCGACACCAGCGTCTGGTTCCACCAGTCCGCGGCAGAGAGCGAGTGGCTCCTGGTCGACCACGAATGCCCCGTGGCCGGTGACGGCCTGCTCGGCGTCAGCGGGCGCATCTGGGATGCGGGTGGCCGCCTGCTCGCCACTGGCGGTGCTCAGCTGTGTTGCATCCCACGTCCGTAAGCCGCTTCCTCTTTGCCTCGGGGTCGATAGTCGGCCAGTTAGCCTGTGTGGGCAGATGGACGATCAACAGATCCTCAACCGCATCGACGAGCTGGTTCAGGAGGAGGAGAGCCTGCTCCACCGCCACGAGGGTGAGGAGAGGCTGAATGCGGAAGAGCACGCGCGTCTCGAGGAGCTGAAGGTCCAGCTCGATCGGGCGTGGGACTTCCTGCGCCAGCGCCGATCCCTGCGCCAGTACGGCATGAGTCCCGAGGACGCAAGCCCCCGCGATTCCGGCACCGTCGAGGGCTATGAGGGCTAGACAGCCCTAGTCACCCAGCGGCTACGCTTCCTCCGCTCGGCGCCTTGGCGGAGTGGCTACGCAGCGGCCTGCAAAGCCGTTTACACCGGTTCGATTCCGGTAGGCGCCTTCGCTGCGTATTGGGGGACCCGTCTGTCGGTGGGGTTGAGCGCCTTTTGGGTCTTCCGACTGAGACTGGCTGAAGCCGGTTGTCACTGGCGCTGACTGGCACCCGAACGAGAGTTGCGGCTGATGGTCAAGGACACAAAGGTGATGTTGGCCGAGTTCTTCGCGGTCCGAAGGCCGCGCGCGGGCGTGGCGACGGGAGATTGCGCGGCAAGCGATTGACGAGGTTCGCCAGGAAGGGGTGGCGTCTTTGACACTGTGTTGGCTCCGATTTGCTGTCTTTACTTCCTACTCCCGGCCCCGTTAGGCTGAGTTAGTGCTGGCCAGCTTCCAGATGCTGCCGGAGCAGCCAGCCGAGGAGCTTCTGGAGTCGATTCGGATCGCCGACGAACTGGGTTTCTACGGCTGCTACAGCGCCGACGAGATCTACCACAAGGACGGCTGGATGCTTCTTGCCGCGGGAGCGCGGCAGACCGAGCGAATCAGGCTGGGACCCTGTGTGGCGCCCATCTACATGCGCGACCCCACCTACGTTGCGCAGCTGGCCGCGACCCTCGACGAGCTCAGCGACGGGCGCGCCGAGGTCGTTTTCGGAATCGGCAACATTGCCATGCTTCAGCAGTATGGAATGAAGTGGCGAGGCACGCGCCCGATCGCCCGCCTGCGCGAGGCGCACCAGATCATGCGCACCCTGCTCGACGAGGGCTCGATCGACTTTGCCGGTGACTTCTACGCCTATTCCGGCGTCAGCACTGCAGCCCGTCCGATCCAGGAGCACCTGCCACTGAAGATCGGCGCCATGGGCGGTCCGAAGTCGATGGAACTCGCCGGCGAGATCGCTGACGGCCTGCATACGGCATGCGCATACTCCGCCGATGCGCTGAGATACGCCGTCGAGCGCTTCGAGGCTGGCGTAGAGCGAGCGGGCAGGAACCGGGAGGGACTTGACCTCGGAGATTCGCTGCTTGGTGCGATCGCGACTGATGGCGAGGCGGCCCGCCGCGCTGGCCGGATTCTCGCCGCTTTCTACATCCCGTCGATGCCGCCCGCCCTGTTGGACCGCCACGGAATCGCCCTCGATGAGGTTGCCCAGGTCAACGAGGCCTTTGCCGCCGGCGATGTCAAGCGTGCCCTCGCGGCCACCCCGGACGTGATCGCCGACCGCCTGGTTGTCGCCGGCACGCCCGACGACTGGCTGCACTGGCTTACGGAGTACTCAGCCGCCGGCCTCGACCACGCCCTCGTCTCGTTCACCGATCCGTTCACCCTGCACTCCTGGGCCGGCATCGAGGTCGAGGGCCTACCAAAGCTTTCCGAGCAGCTCAGGCTCTTCGGCGAGCGCGTATTGCCTCAGCTCAGATGAAGGAGCGGCCTGCAAAGCGCGCTTACGCCCGCTCGATCCCTTATTGGAGAGCAGGATCATCGACGGCCGCTTCGTCGATTGGGTCGCCACTGGGGGGAGGTGCCGACGCCCGCCCATAGCGATCGTCCAGCCGGATGACGTCATCGAGCTGTGGGGTGGAAACCTCCAGCACCACGGAATCCACGAGGGCCTCGATCGAGTGAATGACGCCGGGCTCGATTCGCCAGGATTCGCCGGGGCCGATCTCCCGGTCTGTCAGCTCGGCTTGACTCTTGCCTTGGGTGAGGCGCAGTTGACCCGACAGCAGGTAGGAGCTCTCGTCCTTCTTCAGGTGCTGCTGCAGCGACAGCCGCTGCCCCGCGTTTACGACGAGAATTTTCCCGGCGTAGTCGTCGGTTTGCGCCCACCAGATCTCATGGCCCCACGGCTTCTCGACGCGGCTTTGCTCCGAACCGTGCACGGCTGAACCGTACAGCTAGCTCGATCGCTTCACCTTGGACGCCTTGCCGGATTCCAACTCTGTCAGGCTGAGGTCGATGGCCGTCGAAATGGCAGATGCTCCGGTCCCGGCCGAGGCGCCCGCGGTTCCCGACAACCATGTGATCGTCCTCTTCGGGGCGACGGGCGATCTGGCGAAACGGAAGCTCCTGCCCGGCATGTTCCGGCTTACCGAGGCGGGACAGATGCCCGAGCGCTTCATCATCATCGGCGCCGCGCGGAGCGAGCTCGACGAGGGGGCTTTCGTCGAGCTCGCGCGCGAAGCCCTGGCCGAGGAGTGTCGCGAGCCGCCCTCGGCCGAGGCCTGGGAGCGGTTCGCCGCCTCGCTCAGATTCACTGCAATCGGCGGTGGGTTCGGTGCCCTCAAAGAGGCGGTTGGGCGAGCCAAGGGCGAGCTGGGCGGAGACCCGCGGCTGCTGCACTATCTCTCGCTGCCGCCGAGCGCCCACGCCGGGGTCATCGACGAGCTGGGGGAGACGGGGCTCGGCGCGGGGGCGCGAGTCATCCTCGAGAAGCCGTTCGGCACCGATCTCACCTCCGCCCGGGAGCTGGATGCGCACCTTCGCTCGGTCTTCGAGGAGGAGCAGGTCTTTCGCATCGACCACTATCTCGGCAGGGAGGCGGTGCAGAACCTGCTCGCGATGCGGTTCGCCAACGGCATGTTCGAGCCGGTCTGGAACCGCAACCACATCGACCACATCCAGATCGACGTCCCAGAGACGCTCTCGATCGGGATGCGGGCTGGTTTCTACGAGCAGACCGGCGCCTTCCGGGACATGGTCGTCACTCATTTGTTCCAGGTGCTCGGCTTCGTCGCGATGGAGCCGCCGACCTCGCTGAGCGCGAAGGCGCTGACGGCGGAGCGCCAGAAGGTCTTCGACGCGATGCAGCCGCTCAACCCCTCCGAGGTGATCCGGGGTCAGTACGCCGGCTACCGCGAGGAAGAGGGGGTCGCACCCGATTCCGACGCCGAGACGTTCGTGGCCCTGCGCGTCTGCGTCGACAATTGGCGCTGGGCCGGCGTGCCCTTCTATCTACGGTCAGGCAAGCGACTCGCCGAGAGCCGCCACCTGGTGACCGTTGCCTTCAGAGAGCCGCCGCGGCGAATGTTTCCCCTCGACTGCAGCCACTTCGCGGAGTCCTTCGGCTTCGACCACCTGACCTTCGAGCTGGGCGAGCCCGGCAGCATCTCGACCTCCTTCCTGGCCAAGGTCCCCGGTCCGAAGATGCGTCTGGGACAGGCGCACATGCGCTTCAGCTATGGCGACAGCTTCGGCGGCCCGGAGCAGGCGCTCGATCCGTACGAGCGACTCATCCACG
>DATIPC010000041.1:0-6188 GCA_035472395.1 Solirubrobacterales bacterium | reverse complement strand
CACGCCGTTGCAGTCCCTGACTCGGCCGCGTTTCGCGCTCGACCCCTATGCCACCGGCATCCCCGGCGTCTTCATCTGCTCGGCGGCGACCCCATTCGGGGCCGGCGCGCATGGGATGAACGGCTACAACGCCGCCCAGTCCGTCCTCCACCAGCTCCAGCACACCAGCTGAGGGCTTGTCCCGACGTGCCGCAAGTTAGAGGCCCATATAGGTACTCAATCAGCGGCACGTCCAGCAGGACGACTGCCGGTGGCGGCGCTTCCCTAGATTGCCGGGGGTGAACGCACTCGAGGTAGAGGATCTGCAGAAGCGCTACCCGACCGGGGTGGAGGCGCTGCGCGGGGTCTCGCTGGAGATCAAGCCGGGGGAGCTGTTCGGTCTGCTCGGACCGAACGGCGCCGGCAAGTCGACCCTGATCCACTGCACGACGGGTCTGGCGCAGCCGACCGGCGGCTCGATCCACGTTTTCGGCCACGATGCGATCGACGATTACGGCGAGGCGCGGCAGGCAGTTGGGCTGGCGCCGCAAGAGGTCAACCTGGATTGGTTCCTGACCGCCGAGGAGACGCTCGACTACCACGCCGGTTACTTCGGCATGCCCAAGCGCGAGCGGCGCGAGCGAACCAAGGAGCTGCTCGAGACCTTCTCGCTGACCGAGAAGCGCGACGAACGCACCCGCACGCTCTCGGGTGGGATGAAACGGCGGCTGATCCTAGCGCGGGCGATGATGCACCGGCCCCGCCTGCTGATCCTCGACGAGCCGACCGCCGGGGTCGACGTCGAGCTGCGCCTGGAGCTGTGGCACTACGTGCAGCGGATCAACCAGGAGGGGATGACGATCCTGCTCACCACCCACTACATCGAGGAGGCGGAGCAGCTCTGCGACCGGATCGCCTTCATCAACGAAGGCCAGATCGTCGGCGAGGGAACGAGCTCGCAGCTGGCCGCCCGCTACGGCGTCGACAACCTCGAGGACGCCTACCTGGCCCTGGTCGGACGCAAGGAGCTCTCCCGCTCCCGCATCGAGGAGCCGGTCCTGTGAGCGCCGCCCAGATCCGCTTCGCGACCCTCTGGCGGCGCGAGGTCAACCGCTTCATGAAGATCAAGAAACAGACGCTCGGCGCGCCGCTGCTGGAAACCTTCCTCTACATCTCGGTCTTCGGCGCGGCGCTCGGCTCGCGGGTCGGCGAACTGCACGGGATCGACTACGTCGTCTTCGTCATCCCGGGCTTGATCATGATGTCGTTCTCGATCAACGCCTTCGCCAACAACTCCTCCTCGATCCTGCAGCAGAAATTCCAGGGGGCGATCCAGGACCAGCTCTCCTCGCCTGCTTCGCCGCTGGAGCTGCTGCTCGCCTTCTCGCTCGGCGGCTTCGTGCGTGGCCTGATGGTCGCGACGCTGACCTTCGTCGCCGCCTCGCTGCTGGTCGACCTGCCGGTCGAACACGTCCTCGTCCTGATCCCGGCGCTCTTCCTCGTTGGTTTCTTCTTCTCGCAGCTGGGGGTGCTGATCGGCGTTCGCGCCGAACAGTTCGACGACGTCGCCTTCGCCCAGACCTTCGTCCTGCAGCCACTGATCTTCCTCGGTGGGGTCTTCTACTCGGCCACCCTGCTGCCCCAGCCCTTCCAGACCCTGACCCACTTCAACCCGATCTTCTACATGATCAACCTCGTCCGCTACGGCTTCGTCGGCTTCACCGAAGTCAGCATCGCCCTCTCGCTGCTGGCACTGACCGCTGCGACCGCTGTTCTCTTCGCGGTGAATCTGCGGCTGTTCTCGAGGGGCTACCGGTTGCGGGCGTAGGCACGGATCACACTGGACGCTTGATCGAGGCCCCGCCAGCCTCTACCTTTCCTGCCGTTACTTCAGCGTAACTCGTGCAGGGCACCGCACATTGCGGTGCAGAAAGGAATCAACTTGAAACAGCTTCGTCTCGTCGTGGCGGCAGCCGCCGTCGCCGCCCTCTGTATATCCGCGTCGGCACTCGCGGCTCCCTATAGCCCGCCCGGCGAATCGCCGTCGACCACGGCATCGCCCACCGCGACCGTCTTGATCAAGGGAAGCGCGCACGAAAAGCTCCGCTTCGTCGCCCCGAAGACGGTCGTCGCCGGCGAGGACCTGAAGATCGAAAACACGACCAACGCCCGCGAAATCGGTCCCCACACCTTCTCGCTGGTCGCCAAATCCGAAATCCCCAAGACGAAGAAGGATCGCCAGCTCTGCTTCACCAAAGGTCACATCTGCAAAGCGATCGCCTCTTGGCACGGGGTCAAAGGCAACGGGCCGCCGACGATCAACCCGGTTGAGGTCGGCGCAGTGGGCTGGGACACGCTGGGCAGCCTGACCGAAAAGGGCGACTCCTGGTTCACGGGAAGCAAGCCGCACGCATCGTTCGAGCAGCCGGTCAGCGCCGAAACCGCGGCCGGCCCGACGACGATCTACTTCATCTGCGCGATCCATCCGTGGATGCACGGCTCGATCGAAGTTCTTCCGGGCAGCTAACGACGGACGACACGCCGCAATCTCAGCCACTCCTGGGGCGCCGAGCTTTCCTCGGCGCCCTGGGCGGCGGCGCCCTGGCCGCGCTGCTGCCGTTCGATCCGCGCGCGAGCGACGCGGCGCCGGTCGCATCCGGGTCGCCGCACCGCGCTGCGCCGGCTCCGTTTCGGGCCCGCCTGCCGATCCCCGAGGAGCTGCACGAGGCGCGGCTTCACATCCCGATCCGCGAGGCGGACGTCCAGATCCTGCCCGGCGCCCCGACCCGGATGTGGACCTACGGCGGCACCTTTCCCGGCCCGACGATCAGGCGTCCCGCCGGGCAGAGGACCGAGGTCACCTTCCACCACCAGCTTCCGCACGAGGCGGGCGAGCTGACGGTCCACCTGCACGGAGGACACAACCGCACCCAGTTCGACGGTCAGCCAGGCGGGCTGACGGCGTCGCATCGCAAGTCCTTCTACTGCGACATACCGCGCGGCCTCTCACCGCGCGAGTCGGGCAACGACTTCCTGATCGAGCCGGGCGGGCGGAAAACCTACGTCTACGACCTCCGCGAGGATGGCCGGCCCGAAAGGGCGGCGTTTCAGTGGTACCACGATCACCGCCTCGACCACACTGCCCGCCACGTCTGGCGTGGCTTGGCCGGGATGTGGATCGTCGACGACGAGCTCGACCGGTCGCTGCCGCTGCCCTCGGGCGAGCGGGAGATCCCGCTGATGATCGCCGACCGCAGCTTCGACCGCCATAACCAGCTCACCGACCCTTTCACCGGCCTGCGGCCCCCCGCCGATGGGGTCCTCGGGGCGCGGGTCCTCGTCAACGGCGCCTACATGCCGCACCATCGCCTGACCCCGCGGCGTTACCGGCTGCGCCTGCTCAACGTCTCCGGTTTCCGTGCCTACAACCTGTACCTCTCCAACGGCGCCCCGATGGTTCAGATCGGCACCGACAGCGGCCTGATGCCGAAGCCGGTTCGCCGCCGCGAAATCCTGCTCGGCCCGGCGGAGCGGGCCGACGTGATCGTCGACTTCGCCGGGGCCGCCGGGCAGGCGGTCGAGCTGCGCAGCGGGCCCCGCCATGGCGGCCGCGAAGGCAGCGGCTCTAGCCCCTATGCAGGGGCGCTGATGCAGTTCCGCGTCGGCTCCGAACGGGTTCTCGATCGGACCCGGGTGCCGCGCAAGCTGCGTCCGCTGCCAGCATGGACGAGGCACGCCTCCCGGACCCCGGATCGCACCTGGAAGATCTCGATCGGGGGCGCCTTCAAGACGACCTGGCTGATCAACGGCCGGACGTTCAACCCGGCTCGCGCCGACGCTTTTCCGGTGCTCGGCACCACCGAGACCTGGGAGATCGTCAACCGCACCAACGTCGCCCACATGATGCACCTGCACCACACCGACTGGTACCTGCTGGCACGTAACGGCAAGCCCCCGCCGCCCTGGGAAGACTGCCTCAAGGAGACCTTCTTCCTCTACCCGGGCGAACGGATCCTGCTCGCCGGCAACTTCGCCGACTACACCGGCAAGTTCGTCATCCACTGCCACATGCTCGACCACGAGGACCACGGCCTGATGACCCAGTTCGAGGTCGTCAAGGGCTGAGGCGGGCCGGCTAGGCCAGGTTTTCGCCGATCCAGTCGAGGTAGCCGCTGCTGCCGGCGACGATCGGGGTGGCGACGATCTCCGGCTCCTCATAGGAGTGGAGCTCGCGGATCGCCGCCTCGAGGTCGGGGTAGCGTGAGGCCTCGGTTTTGGCCAGGCAGATCCACTCCCGCGCCCGCTCGACCTTGCCCTGCCAGCGGTAGTGGCTGGCGATCGGGCCGACGACCTGGACGCAGGCGGCGAGGCGCCGCTCGACCAGCGCCGCGCCGATCCGTTCGGCCTCCTCCTCGGAGCCGGCGGTCGTCAACACCTGCAGGTACTCGGCCACTAGCCCTAGCTCGGGTCGGCGACCAGCATTTCGCCGTCGGCGTCCGGCAGGACGAGGATCGCGCCCTCTCCCGAGGCATAGGCCTCCTCGCCGTGCTGGACGACGTCCATGCCGACGGCCTCCTCGTGCTCGCTGGCACGCAGCGCGGTGAACAGGCCCATGACCCGCAGCAGCGCATAGGTCATGCCGAAGGCGTAGGCGGGGGTGACGAGAGCCGCCAACGCCTGGTCGCCGAGCTGGGAGGCATTGCCGAAGAAGAGACCGTCGGAGATGCCGTTCCAGGCGAAGGAGGCGAAGAAGCCGATAAAGAGGATGCCGGTGAAGCCGGCGACACCATGGGCTGCGAGCACGTCGAGCGTCTCGTCGACCCGGGTCCGCGGGCGCCAGACGATCATCGCGTAGCAGGGCAGCGCGCCAACCGCGCCCAGAACCATTGCCCAGCCGGGGCTGATGAAGGCGCCGGCCGGGGTGATCAGCACGCAGCCGACGATGATCGCGGTGGCGGCGCCGATCGCCGTCACCTTGCGACCGCGGATCAGGTCGAGCAGGAACCAGACGACGAGCGAGCAGGCTGGGGTCAGCAGGGTGTTGGTGAAGGCGAGCACGCTGGGGTTGCCGGTCGAGAAGCCGCTGCCGCCGTTGAAGCCGAACCAGCCGAACCACAGCAACCCGGCGCCGAGCAGCACGTACATCGCGTTGTGGGGCAGCAGTGCCTGCCGGCCGTAGTCCTTGCGCGCGCCGACCACCACCGCCGCGGCAAGCGCCGAGAAGCCGGAGCCCATCTCAACCGGGATGCCGCCGGCGAAGTCGAGGGTGCCGCCGGCCGCGAGCCAGCCACCGCCGAAGGACCAGTGGGCGAGCACCGAGTAGACGAGGACCGACCAGAGGGCGACGAAGATCAGAAACGGGCCGAACCGCATCCGCTCCACCACCGCGCCGGAGACGAGAGCGGCGGTGATGATGCAGAAGGTCGCCTGAAAGGCCATGAAGAGCAGGTGCGGGATCGCGGTCCCTTCGCGGGGCAGGAAGGTGACGTCGTGCAGACCGACGTAGTTGAGGCCGCCGATCAGCGAGCCGTCGCCGTCGAAGGCGAGCGAGTAGCCGACCAGCGCCCAGACGACGCCGGCGACCGCGATCGCACCGACGCACATCATGAAGGTGTTGAGGGTGTTCTTCGAGCGGACCAGGCCGGCGTAGAAGAGGCCGAGGGCCGGCGTCATCATCAGCACCAAGGCGGTGGCGACGAGCATCCACGCGGTGTCGCCGGTGTCGATTTCCGCGGCCGCCGCCGCGATCGGCAGGGCGCTCACTTGTCCACCGGCGTCACGGCTGCCTGGTCGGACTCGCCGGTGCGGATCCGCACCGCCCGCTCCAGCGGCACGACGAAGATCTTGCCGTCGCCGACCTCGCCGGTGCGGCCACCGTCGCAGAGGGCGTCGATGGTCGCCTGCACGAACTCGTCGGAGACGGCGATCTCGAAGCGCGTCTTGTCCTCCAAGCCGACTTTCACGGTCGTGCCGCGGTAGGTCTCGACCCGGTCGAGCTCCCCGCCGTGGCCCTGCACACGGCTCATCGAGACCCCGCGCACCTCTGCCCGATAGAGAGCTTCCAGCACGTCGTTGGCCTTCTCGGGCCGCACGATGCCGATCACCAGCTTCAAGATGCCTCCTCCCCTCTCCCAAACCAGAGCGAGGGGAGCCTAGCGCCCACCGGGGCGATCGGTCAGGCCCTTCTTACGGAATGCGCTCCTCGACGA
>DATIPC010000040.1:0-2485 GCA_035472395.1 Solirubrobacterales bacterium | reverse complement strand
GCCAAGCCCGGCCTCGGCAGCGGCCTATCGGCGATCCTGCCCGAGACGCCCGCCGAGCACGCAGGTGAGCTGCGGGAGCTGCCGACCGAGCTGATCAAGCCCAACCCGAACCAGCCGCGCACCAAGATCGACCCCGAGTCGCTCGCAGGCCTTGCCTCCTCGATCGAATCCAACGGCGTCGTGCAGCCGCTGCTGGTCCGCCCCCTCGCCGACGGCAGCTACGAGCTGATTGCAGGAGAGCGCCGCTGGCGCGCCGCACAGGAGGCCGGGCTGGCCAAGGTGCCGGTCGTCGTCCGCGACCAGGAGCTGGCCGAGCGCCTGCAAGTGGCCCTGATCGAGAACATGGTCCGCGAGGACCTCAACCCGATCGACGAGGCCCGCGCCTGCTCTGCCCTAGTCGACGAGCTCGGCCTCTCCAGGGAGGACCTCGCCCGACGCGTCGGCCGCAGCCGCCCCGCCGTCTCCAATCTGATCCGCCTGCTCGATCTTCCCGACGAGGCAATCGAGCTGCTCGAGGCGGGTGAGTTGAGCGAGGGGCATGGCAAGGCCCTGCTCAGCGCCGATGGCAACGACGTACGCCGTCGTCTTGCCCGCGACGCAGCGCGGGGGGGCTGGTCGGTCCGGGAGACCGAGAATCGGGCTAAGCTGGCCAGCCAGCCAAAAAAGGGGAGGAGCTCCAGGCCAGTGCTTGCGCCGCAGGAGGCGGAGGCCCTGCGAAAGGCAGCGGACAAGCTCGAGGCCGCACTCGGACATGAGGTGAAGCTGCGCCCCAAGGGAGGCGCACTGGCGATCGAGATCCGCCTTGACGATCTCGATCAGGTTCTGGCGCTCGCCCGCAGCCTCGGCCGTCGCAGCGACTGAAAGACCGCGGCAGCCAAGCCGGATTCCCTCGCTATCCTTCGCCTGGCTGCGGGCGATTAGCTCAGTTGGTTAGAGCGCGTCTCTGATAAGGACGAGGTCCCTGGTTCGAATCCAGGATCGCCCACTCGTGCAACAGATGCAGATCTACGGCGTCAGCTTTGACATGGTCGGCAAGCAGCCGATTGTCTTGCTGAAGACCGTTGACAGCAACAAGTTCCTGCCGATCTGGATCGGGCACCCGGAGGCGGCGGCGATCCTGATGAAGCTGCAGGGGGCCTCGACGCCGCGGCCGATGACCCACGACCTGCTCTCCGATCTGCTCGAGCAGCTCGACGCAAAATGCGAGCGGGTCTCGGTCACAGAGCTGCGTGACAACACCTTCTACGCCTCGATCACGGTCTCGGTCAACGGCACCGAGATGGAGATCGATTCGCGACCATCCGACGCTCTGGCCCTGGCGGTACGCGTGTCGGCGCCGATCTTTGCCGACGAGGACGTAATCGAGGAGTCGGCGATTGAGTTCGAGCATGACGTCGAGGACACCGAGGAGGTCGTTGACAAATTCAAAGAGTTCCTCGACGAGGTCTCCCCGGAGGATTTCGCCAAAGGCGAGGACGCCTAAGCCCGAGCCGGCGCGAGTGCCAAGTCGAGGATCTTCTCGACTAGTTGCTCGAAGCTCATCCCCGCCGCCTCGGCCGCCTGGGGGAGGAGGCTGGTGTCGGTGAGGCCGGGGATCGCGTTGACCTCCAGCACCTGCGGTCCGTCCTCGGCGAGGATCAAGTCAACGCGGGAGAAGCCAGAGCAGCCCAGCGCTCGGTAGGCGCCCAGCGCCGCCTCGGTGACTGCGCTGGCCTCGGCATCGCTGAGCTGAGCCGGGCAGACGAACGAGGTGCGGCCAATCTCGTAGCGGGCCTCGAAGTCATAGCTGTCGCCCTCCTGCGGGATCGCCTCGACCACCGGCAGCGGCTGTTCCCCGAGCACGCTGACCGCAAGCTCGCGCCCGTCGACAAAACGTTCCAGCACCACCCGGTCGTCGTAGCTGAAGGCAGAGACGAGGGCCTCCGGTATGTCGAACCAGTTCTCGGCGAATTTGATGCCGAGCGCCGAGCCGCCGCGGCTTGGCTTGACCACCAGCGGGAAGCCGAGCCTTTCCTCGAGTCCCGCGAGCGCGTCGGCGGCGCCGAGCTCGCGAAAGGCGGTCTCGTTGAAGGCAAACCAGTCCGGGGTGGGGACTCCCGCCGAGCGCAGCTCATGCTTGGTCAGGACCTTGTCGATGCAGCGTACGCAGGCGGCGATGCCGGGGCCGGTGAAGGGGATGCCGAGGATCTCGAGCAGCTCCTGCGCCGTGCCGTCCTCACCACCCGGCCCATGCATCGCGACGAAGGCGACGTCGGGCCGCTCGGCCGCGAGCCGCTTGACTAGTTCGCCGTCGGCCTCAAGCGGCAACACCTCGTGACCGAGCCGCTCCAGCGCGTCTTCGACCCGCGCCCCCGAGCGCAGCGAGACGCCGCGCTCGAGCGAGCGACCGCCTTTGAGCACGCCGACCTTCAAGCGCCCTCGGCCTTGCGGAAGGGGACTACGTTCTCGCCCTCGGCAGGTGGGTTCTCGGCGGGCGCCGGGATGG
>DATIPC010000039.1:0-2440 GCA_035472395.1 Solirubrobacterales bacterium | reverse complement strand
ATTCCCGGGCTCGCGGTCGAGCGTTCAAGACGGCCGTAGAAGGCGCGCGCCTCCGCGTCGTCGGCCTGGCTGGGCGCCGCTACCTCGATGGTCGATCCGTCGCCCCAGTGGGGCAGGATCAGCTCCAATCCCGACTCGACCAGGGTCTGCGCCGGTGGCCCGAACGGGTAGTCCTCGGCGTAGGTGGAGCGCGCCATCCCCCCCAAGCAAACCAGGGCCTGGACGCGCTGGGGGTAAGTAGCGGCAAACAGGATGCTCATCGGCACTCCCTCGGACATCCCAACTAGCGCGGCCCGTTGCGAGCCGGCGGCGTCCATGACTGCGCGGACGTCGTCCATGCGCTGCTCGAGAGTGGGGGCGTCGGTGACTGGATCCGAGAGGCCCGAGCCGCGACGGTCGAAGTTGATGACGCGGGCGAAGGAGGCGTAGCGTTCGAGGAACCGTGCGGAAGGCTCGTACTCCCAGAGAAGCTCGAGGTTGGTGGTGAACCCGGGCACGAGGACGAGATCGAGATCGCCCTCGCCGAAGACCTGGTAGGCGATGTGGACCTCGCCGCTTCGCGCATACTTGGTCTCGGGCCGTGCGATCGGGGTGCCGTACGCCTGGATTGGACTGCCTTTCAGTGCCTGCCGTCGAGGTGACAGTCAGGGTTCGTGGGCCGGTTTGGGCGCGACTGGGGCACCCCGATTGTACCACTTGACGATCGAGCGGACACCACCCCCGCCACGCCTCCTGCCTGCGAGGGGCGAGAACCCCTGGGGCCCCTGGGGACGGTCGCACCGGGTTCCGCCCTCGCCTGGAAGCAGAAATCCGACCCGTGGACTCGGGTGGGGCATTAGGCTGGAGCCGAGCAGGGTCTGAAAATCCGCTCTGCACCGGAAGCTGTTTCCAAAGGGTAAGAAGGGTGCGTCGCCATGAGCACGACTCTGCAGTTCGACGATGAGGCATCACGACGGGTCGAGGAGATCTACAGCACCCCGGATGTCGTCGCACAGCGCCAAGCGGTGCGCGACGCGATTGACGTCAAGCCCGGCGAGCGGGTGCTCGACATCGGCGCCGGCCCTGGTTTTCTTGCCGCGGAGATGGCGGTCAGCGCCGCACCGGGCGGCGCGGTCATCGGCACCGACCTCAGCGAGAGCATGCTCGCGATCGCCGCGGCTCGACTTGACTCGGTAGGTGATGCCGAGCTGCACTTTGAGCACGCCGATGCATGTGCGCTGCCCTACCCGGATGCGAGCTTCGACGCGGTTGTATCGACCCAGGTCTATGAGTACCTCGAGGACATTGAGACCGCGCTTCGGGAGCTAGCGCGCGTCTTGCGTCATGGCGCTCGCGCACTCGTGCTCGATACCGACTGGGATTCGATCGTCTGGCACTCTGGCGATCCCATGCGCATGAAGCACGTGCTGGACGCTTGGGCCGAGCACCTCGTCGATCCGCACCTTCCACGCCGGCTGATTCGCCTGCTCGACGACGCGGGCCTGACGGTTGATCTGTGCAAAGTCGTGCCGATCCTCAACACGCGCAGTAATCGCGACACATACAGCGAAGGGATGGCCGAGTTGATCGCCGACTTCGTCCCCGGTCGACAGGGACTAACCGAGGCTGACGCCGCCGCTTGGAGCGATGACCTGAACCGTCTTTCTCAAAGTGGCGATTACTTCTTCAGCCTCAACCGCTATCTCTTTCGGGCCGTCAAGCGCTGATTGCAGTCGCCCTGTCCTCTGGACGGCGATCCACGTCGACCCCCGAGGCACCTGAGGACGCCTGGTGGCTTTCAAGGGCAGGGCTTTGTCCCTTGATTTTGGTTTGCCTGCGCCGATCCCTATCCATTTCTGCTCCACATGCGATCGAAACTTGCGATCGCCGGAGGCCTGGCGAAGACTGGTGGACTCCCGCCCACGAGAACATAACCCCCGGCGGCCTCGCTGGAACCTTCCTAAAGGATGGGTTCCGAAAGCTGCAACTCGATTGCTCAGTTCGTCAAGCTCAACCCGGCGTCTGTTCTCTCACCAGCTCCAAGACGCCCAAGACGCATCGCATTTTTTACCGCGGCGCAGCCTTCCCCGGAAGGCTTTGTGCGACAGCCTCGCGTGAAAGCGAAAGCGCAACCAGCTCCTGTGCACGGAAGAACCCGCGGCCGAGACGAGTCAGCGTCTTTCGCGGTACCCTGATTTGGAGGGTTGCCGGAGGAGGGAACACTGCTTCGGAGGACCGCGACCCTCGGGTTCCTATAAGGACGGTCCGATTATGAGCGCGGCCCGCTGGCTCGGCTGGGCACTGTGGAGCGCGTTCTAGATGTAGTTCCTAACCACGTTGTTCATCCGGGCCTCCTTGAAGGCTGGGGTTGTCGAGACACCCAGCAACAAGGAGGACACCGGATGGATCTCCACGCTAATGCCCCCTTCGGCCCGAAGGGGAGGCTGACGATGGTCAGGCG
>DATIPC010000038.1:0-28960 GCA_035472395.1 Solirubrobacterales bacterium | reverse complement strand
GGGCCGGTGTCGTAGCCCGACACCGGCTGGGCATCGCGCGTGGCGCCCTTCCCGTTCGACTCCATGTCGGCCTGCTGCAGGTAGGCGGGGAAGCGGTGCAGGTACTGGTCGTAGGGGAAGACGCCGGAGGTTTCGGCGCCGAAGAAGTCCGCGTACCAGACACTCAGCAGGCCCATCAGCATCGGCAGGTTGGAGCCCGAGTCGGTCTGCTGGAAGTGCTCGTCCATCGCGTGGAAGCCGGCCAGCAGCTCGGCGAAGCGCGCCGGGCCGATCGCCAGCATGGTCGAGAGCCCGATTGCCGAGTCCATCGAGTAACGGCCGCCGACCCACTCCCAGAAGCCGAACATGTTGTCGGTGTCGATGCCGAACTTGGAGACCTCGTCGGCGTTGGTCGAGACGGCGACGAAGTGTTTGGCGATCGCCTCCTCCTCCCCACCGAGGCCGGCCAGCGTCCAGTCGCGGGCGGAGTGCGCGTTGGTCATCGTCTCCAGCGTGGTGAAGGTCTTCGAGGAGATCACGAAAAGGGTCTCCTGCGGGTCGAGGTCGCGGGTGGACTCGACGAAGTCGGTGCCGTCGACGTTGGAGACGAAGCGAAAGGAGAATGCGCGGCGACTGAAGTGGCGCAGCGCCTCATAGGCCATCACCGGGCCGAGGTCGGAGCCGCCGATGCCGACGTTGACGACGGCGGTGATCGGCTTGCCGGTGTGGCCGCGCCACTCGCCGGAGCGGACCCGCTCGCTGAAGGCGGCCATCCGGTCGAGGGTCTCGTGGACCTCCTTGACGACGTCGACGCCGTCGACGATCAGCGAGCGCTGGCGCGGCATCCGCAGCGCCACGTGCAGCACGGCGCGGTCCTCGGAGACGTTGATGTGCTCGCCGGCGAACATCGCTTCGCGGCGGGCCTCGACGCCGCGCTCGCGGGCGAGCTGGCCGAGCAGGATCAGCGTCTCGTCGACGACCCGGTTCTTGGAGAAGTCGAGGTGGAGCCCGGCGCCGTCGGCGACCAGGCGCTCGCCGCGCTCGGGATCGGAGTCGAAGAGGTCGCGCAGGTGGGTGTCGCGGACCTGACCGTAGTGCCGCTCCAGCGCCGCCCAGGCCTCGGCCTGACGCAGGGTCGGGGCCGCGTCGCTCACGCGCCGGCCCCCAGTCGCTCGCGCTCGGACTCGATCGAGCTCATCAGGTCCTTCCACGACTCGTCAAAGCTCTGTGCGCCCTCCTGCTGGAGGCGGGCGGCGAGGGCATCGGCGTCGACTCCCGCCGCGGCGAACCCGGCCAAGACCTCCTCCGCGTCGCCGCCGTCCGCGGGCAGCGGTTCGCCGACCTCGCCGTGGTCGGCGAAGGCGAGCAGGGTCGGCTCGGGCATCGTGTTGACCGTGAAGGGCGAGGCCAGGGCCTCGATGTAGAGGGCGTCGGAGGCGTCGGGGTCCTTGGTGCCGGTGCTGGCCCAGAGCAGCCGCTGCGGCCGGGCCCCCTCGTTGGCGAGGCGCTGCCAGCGCTCCGAGTCGAGCAGCTCACGGTAGGCCCGGTAGGTGCGTTTTGCGATCGCGATCCCGAGCTCGTTGCGGAGCTCCCCCGGCACCGAATCCTTCACCGCCACGTCCCAGCGGCTGATGAAGACCGAGGCGACCGAGTGGACGGCCGGGTCGAGGCCCGCCTCGACCCGCCGCTCGACCCCACGCATGTAGGCCTCGGCGGCGCCGAGATACTGCCCGGAGGAGAAGAGCAGGGTCACGTTGATCGGGATCCCGGCGAAGATCGACTCCTCGATCGCCGCGTGCCCGGCCTCGGTGCCGGGGATCTTGACGAAGAGGTTGTCGCGACCGGCGGCACCGTGCAGCTTCTGCGCCTGCTCGATCGTTCCAGCGGAGTCGTCAGCGAGCAGCGGCGAGACCTCGAGCGAGACCCAGCCGTCGACCCCGTCGCTGCGCTCGTGGACCGGGGCAAAGAGGTCGGCGGCATCGCGCAGATCGGCGAGGGCCAGCTCGAAGAACAGCTCCTCGGTCGAGGCTGCACCCGGGCCGGCTTCCGCGATCTGCGCGTCGTAGGCGTCGCCCTTGGAGATCGCCTTGTCGAAGATCGTCGGGTTCGAGGTGAGCCCGGTGACGGAGAGCTCGTCGATGTAGCGGCGAAGAGTGCCGTCGCCGAGCATCGTGCGGGTGATGTTGTCGAGCCAGAGGCTCTGGCCCAGCTCGCGCAGGCGCTCGGTCGGCTTCACGGTGCCTCCTTCTCCTCGTTCTGATTCCCCTTGATCACGCGGTCCTCCCCAGCACCTCACGGGCCGCCTCGGCGACCTTGTCGGGGGAGAATCCGAACTTGGTCTGCAGGTCCTTGAGCGGGGCAGAGCTGCCGAAGGTGTGCATCCCGATCCGCTTGCCGTGCGGACCGACGTAGCGGTCCCAGCCCAGCGTCGACGCCTCCTCGACGGAGACGCGGGCGGTGACGCCAGGCGGCAGCACTTCCTCCTGGTAGCCGGCGTCCTGGCGGTCGAAGAGCTCCCAGCAGGGCAGGCTGACGACGCGGGAGCGAACCCCTTCGGCGCTGAGCTCCTCGTACGCGCCAACGGCCAGCGCGACCTCGCTGCCAGTTGCGATCAGGATCACCTCGGGCTCACCGCCGTCGGCGTCGGCGAGGACGTAGCCGCCGTGCCGCAGCCCCTCGGCGGAGGCGTATTTGGCGCGATCGAAGATCGGCACGTTCTGACGGGTGAGGATCAAGGCCACCGGTTGGTGGGTGCGGTCGATCGCCACCCGCCAGGCCTCGGCGACCTCGTTGGCATCGGCGGGGCGGATCACATCGAGGCCGGGGATCGCCCGCAGCGAGGCGATCTGCTCGACCGGCTGGTGGGTCGGGCCATCCTCGCCGAGGCCGATCGAGTCGTGGGTGAAGACGTGGATCACCGGCAGCTCCATCAGCGCCGAGAGGCGGATCGCCGGGCGGGCGTAGTCGGAGAAGGTGAGGTAGGTCGACCAGAGCGGCCTCAGCTTGGAGAGCGAGAGGCCATTGGAGATCGCCGCCGACTCGTGCTCACGGATCCCGTAGTGGAGCTGGCGGCCGTCGTAGGCGCCGGGCTCGAAATCAACCGCGCCGTCGACGTCGAGTCGCACCGAGGTCGAGTCGGTGAGGTCGGCGGAGCCGGCCAGCAGCCAAGGGACGCGGGCCGCGATCGCGTTCTCGACCTTGCTCGAGGCCTTTCGGGTCGCGAGTCCCTTCTCTTCGTCGGGATCGAAGCTGGGGATGTCGGCGTCCCAGCCCTCGGGCAGCGCGCGCTTCTGGGTCGCCTCGATCTCTGCGGCCAGATCGGGGTTGTCCCCGGCGTACTTGGCGAGCTTCGCCTCCCACTCGGCGCACAGCTCGGCGCCGCGCCTGCCGATCCCGGCGCCGAAGTGCTCCCTGACCCCGTCGGGGACGAGGAACTGGGCGTCCTCGGGCCAGCCGTAGGCGCGCTTGGTCTCCCGCACCTCCTCCTCGCCCAGCGGCTCGCCGTGGGCAGCGGCGGTGTCCTGCTTGTGCGGCGAGCCCCAGCCGATGTGGGAGTCGACGATGACCAGGGTCGGGCGTCCCTCCTCGCCTTTGAACTCCTCGAAGGCGCGGCTGAGCAGTTCGGTGTCGTTGGCGTCGCCGACCCTGGTCACGTTCCAGCCATAACCCATGAAGCGGGCCGCGGCGTCGTCCTCGTAGGCGATCCGGGTCGCCCCGTCGATCGTGATGTGGTTGTTGTCGTAGATCCAGCAGAGGTTGTCGAGCTTGAGGTGCCCGGCGATCGATGCCGCTTCGTTGGAGACGCCCTCCATCAGGCAGCCGTCGCCGGCGATCGCGTAGACGTCGAAGTCGAAGAGCTCGGCGCCGTAGCGGGCTCCCTGCCACTTGGAGGCGATCGCCATCCCAACGCTGGTTGCGATCCCCTGTCCGAGCGGGCCGGTGGTGGTCTCGACTCCCGAGGTCCAGCGGTACTCGGGGTGACCGGGGGCGCGCGAGTCGAGTTGGCGGAAGCTCTCGATGTCCTCGATTGAGACGGCCGGCTTGCCGACGACCTCGTAGTCGGGTTCGACCGCCTGCACCTCGGCCAGGTGGAGAAGTGCGTAGAGCAGCATCGAGGCGTGGCCGGCGGAGAGGACGAAGCGGTCGCGGTTCGGCCAGATCGGGTCGGCGGGATCGAAGCGGAGGAAGCGCTGCCAGAGCGTGTAGGCGACCGGGGCCATTGCCATAGGCGTCCCCGGGTGCCCCGAGCTCGCCTTCTGGATCGCGTCGATCGACAGCGTGCGGATCGTGTTGATGCAGAGCTGGTCGATGTCCTGCTTCATGCCCGGTGACACGATCCTATTGATTGCCGGCGGCGGCCCTGTGAACGGGCTCAGGGTTCGATGCGGGTGACCGTTCCGTCACCGTTGTTGGCCACCCAGACCGCATCCAGGCCAACCGCGATCGCGCCCGGATCCGGACCGACGGACACCGGGTCACCTTCCGTTTCTCCGCTTTCGATTCCGATCCGGCTGACCGTGTCCTCGGCCGAGTTGGCAACCCAGACGCTTTCGGTGCCGGCGTCGATTCCGCCAGGTCGTTCGCCGACCCCGATCGGGACCCCGAAGAGAGTGTGGGTAGCCGGGTCGACCCGGGTGACGCGGTCGGAGCGGCTGTTGGCGACCCAGACCAAGCCGCCGCCCACGGTGACTCCGGCGGGGCCGCGACCTGCCGGGATCGGCGCCCCCACCGCCCCGGTCCCGAGGTCGATGCGGCGCACGGCACCGGTCGAGGCGCTGCTGACCCAGACCGCGCCGGCACCGACCGCGAGGCGCAGTGGGGCCACGTGTGGCGGCAGGCCGCGCTTGAAGACCCGGCCGGAGGCGGCGCTGATCGCCGTCACCCCGGCACCACGGTCGTCGGCGACCCAGATCCGGCCGCCGCCGGCGACGATCGCGCCCGGGCGGCCGCCGACGTCGATCCTCGCGATCACCTGCCCGCTGCTCGGATCGACGCGCAGGACCTCGCCGTGGCGGGGACTCGACACCCAGACCGAGTTCCCGCCGACCGTCACCCCGGAGACCCCCCTGTCGAGGTGCAGCGGCGCGTCGGCGACCGCCAGGGTCTCCGGATCGATCCGCGAGAGAGTGCCGTCGGCCGCGCTCGTCGCCCAGACCAAGTCAGCACCGACCGCGAGGCGCAGCGGCGGGCGGCCGACCTCGATTGGCGCCGACACGGAGGGGCCATCGCTGCCCAGGAGCAGAAACGCAAGCGCGACCGCTCCGGCGACGACGGCAACCAATGCCCCCAGCCACTGGCGCGGCGCGTCAGCAATGCGAGCCCACCGCCCGACGTGCCGGGAGTTAGCCGCCCTTATGGGCGGGTAATCACCGGCACGTCCCAGCGTGGGGCGGTCGGCGGAGTCGGACAGCACCCGAGTCGCGGCCGGGGTCGCGCCCTGGTGCTCGCGAGCCGCGTCGATCAAAGCGCCGGCGGTCGGGTAACGCTCGGCGGGATCCTTGGCGACCGCTCGTTCGATCGCCACGTCCAAGCCCCGCGGCATCTCCGGCTCGGCGTCGCCGTCCCTGCGGGCATAGGGGACGACCCCGGTCAGAGCCTCGTAGAGGACGCAACCGAGCGAGTAGACGTCGGCCGTTGCGCCGACCTTCTCCCCCCGCCACTGCTCGGGCGACATGTATTCGGCCGTGCCGACGACCGAGGTGCCGCTGAGGACGCCGCTTTCGCCGAGCGCCTTGGCGAGGCCGAAGTCGGTGAGGTAGGCGCGCTCGCCCTCGAGCAGGATGTTGTGCGGCTTGACGTCGCGGTGGACGATCCCGGCGGCATGAGCGGCGTCGAGAGCGTCGGCGACCTGACCGAGCAGCTCGACCGCTTCATCCGGCGGCAGCGGGCCGCCAGCGTCGATCCGCTTCTTCAGGTCGCCGCCCCCGATCAGCCGCATCGCGACGATCAGCTCGCCCTCCTCCTCACGGGCGTCGAAGACGGGCACCACACTGGGGTGGTCGAGCCGGGCGGCGAGCCGCGACTCACGCAGGAAACGCTCGCGGAATCCCTCGTCGTCGGAGAACTGGCGCGCGATCACCTTCAAGGCAACCGGCCGGTCGAGCGCCAGGTGCGTCGCCTGGTAGACGACGCCCATACCACCCCGCGCGATCAGGGCGTCGAGGCGGTAGCCAGCGAGGGTCGAGCCAATTGTCGGATCCGCCACCCCGCGGTTATACAGCCGCCGATGGCGGACGTGCCGCCACTTAGAGGCCCATATAGGTACTCAAGTGACGGCACGTCCTGTCGGCTCGCGATCAGCTACCCCTATGGGGCACCGGCTGCCATGCGATCACCGGACCGATCACGGTGCCGTCTTTTTCGGAGGCCTCGAAGCCTTCGGCCAGCTCAGTCTGGCGGCCGCTTGCAACGTCGATCCCGACCAGCGACTGCTGGTCTTCGACCGCGACGAAAGCGGCGACCTTGCGTCCGTCGGAGGAGAAGACGCCGTTGGTCTCCGAGCCGTCAGGGAGCTGGCAGAGCTTGTGAGCGCCGCCGGGGCCGATCCGCTTCGACCAGAGGCCCTGGTCGCGGCGGAACAGCAGGATGTGGCCGTTGGGAGAGACGTCTTCGACGTAGGCGGACCCGACACCGGCGACCAGCGACTTCACCCGCGTGCCGTTACTGCGCATCGTGTAGACATCGGCGTAGGCCGCTGGCCCTTCGGTGCTCTCGCCGCGGCTGAAGAGGATGCCGCCGGCGAAGTAGTGCGGCTTGAACTCGTCGACGCCGTTGGTCCGGGTGAGGCGCGCAAGGCCGGCCCCGCTGAGGCGGATCGAGTAGAGATCCTCAACCGTGTTCGCCGAGGCGCCGGTGTCACGGGCAAAGACGATCTCCCGGCCGTCGGCTGAGAAATCGGCCTGATGATCGCTGGCCGGACCGCTGGTCAGCGCGTGCAGGCCGCCGCCCAGTGCCTTGACCGAGTAGAGGTCGGCGGACCCGCTGGCCGAGGCGCGGCGCTCGAAGACGACACGCTTGCCATCGGGTGCGACGATCGGCGCCGAGTCGAGCTCGGGCCCACTGGTCAGACGCCGCTGGCCCGAGCCGTCGGGACGAACCGAGTAGAGATCCCCGCCACGGACGAAGGCGATCGTCCTCCCGTCGGCGGAGAAGGCCGGTTCGGTGTCGGTGGGGTCTTCGGTTATCTGATTCAGGTGCCCGCTGCGGACCGCGAAGAGACCGCCTTTGGCGACGCCGTCGACGGTCGTCGATTTGGAATAGACAACGGCGCGTGGGGATGCCGCCAGAGCCGCGGTCGCCGAGACGGCGAGCGCGAGCAGGGCGAGGGTCGGGATGAGCAGTGATCGGTAGCGCATGGCAATTCCTTTCAATCGGTGAACTTGCACCACCGATGCTCGGCCCTCGAGCCGTGCCCGCCAACGCCATCCCCGCCCCGCACCGAGCCACGTTTGGCCCCCTCCGAGCCACCCCAACCACGAGTCTGCGTTTGTACGTCCCCCACGCGTACAAACGCAGACTCGCGGAGCTAGTGAGGGCGGTCGAGGCCGAGCTCTATTACTCGGGCCGCGATCAGGCGGGGGCGCTCGCGGCCCGCGTCGCCGGCAATCTCGAGCTTGGCGGCGAGAACGTCGAGGCGGCGCTGGGCGGTGCGCTCGCTGACGTGCAGCGCCGCGGCGATCTCCGCTCGGGTGGCGGGACGGCCGGCGAAGGCCCCCTCGCTGCGATAGGGGGCGACAAGCGCCGCAGAGGTCGCCCGCTCCTCCTCGTTGAGCTCGACCGAGGGCTGGCTCGTCGCGACAGTCGCCCCAGCCCTGCCGGGAACGGGGTCAGAGACTTCGAGCCGGTGAACGGCCACAGTCAGCACGTCTCCGTCGCGCAGGCGACGTGGGCGGTCAAGCGGCTCGCCGTTGAGCGCCGTCCCGTTGCGGCTGTCGAGGTCGGTCGCCATCAGGACCCCGCCGCGGCTCTCGATCTCGAGGTGATGCCAGGAGACCGCCTCGTCGTCGATGCAGACGTCGGCCGCGGGATCGCGCCCGACGGTAGTTCGACCCACCAGCGCGAACGAGCGCGGCTCGCCGCCCTTCCCCGTCAACCAAACCCGAGCGTCCATCGCGCTGAGCATAGATCGCACCACGTGCCGGTACTTAGAGGTCATATGGGTGCACAACTCCCGGCGCGTCCCTAGAGTGCGCGGCCGATGGGGGCTGACGACGAGAAGCGGATCGCTGCCGAGGCCGCGGCCGAGCTGGTCGAGGACGGGATGACGGTTGGCCTTGGCACCGGCTCCACCGTCGCTCACCTATTGCCGGCGATCGCCCAACGTGGTCTGAAGGGCATCCGCTGCGTCGCCACTTCGGTCGCGACCGAGGAACAGGCCCGTGGGCTGGGCATCCCGGTCGAGGAGTTCAGCCAGCTGGAGCAACTCGACATCGCGATCGACGGCACCGACCAGGTCACGCCGGACGGCTGGCTGATCAAGGGCGGCGGGGCCGCCCACCAGCGCGAGAAGATCGTCGCGGCGGCGGCCAAGCGCTTCGTCGTAATCGGCGACTCGGGCAAGCCGGTCGAGTCGCTCAGCCCACCCGTGCCGCTGGAGCTGCTCGCCTTCGGCCTGCGCTCGACCCTGGCCCGACTCGGCCCCGAGGTCGATCTGCGCGACGTGCCGCACAGCCCCGACGGCGGCGTCATCGCCGACTTCCGCGGCGAGATCGGCGACCCGGCGGTCCTCGCCGCGCGGCTTGAGGCCGACCCGGGGATCTCTTCCCACGGTCTCTTCCCGCCGGATATGGTGAGCGAAGTCCTGATCGGTGCGGGAGCCACCGTGGACCGCCTGACGATCCCCTGACAAGGAGGCCCCGATGACAGACCTCACCGAGCTGGCGACCGCCGGCCGAGTCGCCACCCCCGCTGACTCCGACTGGGACCAGGCGCGGCTCGCCTGGAACCTGGCGGCCGACCAGCGCCCCGACGCCGTCGTCTTCGCCGAGGGCGCGGACGACGTCGCCGCTACGGTTCGCTTCGCCGCAGCGCAGGGCCTCAAGGTCGCTGCCCAGGGCACCGGCCACGGCGCCGCACCCTTGGCCCCGCTCGACGGGACGATCCTGCTCAAGACCGAGCGCATGCGCGGCATCGAGGTGGATCCCGCCGCCCAGACCGCGCGGGTCGAGGCGGGTGCGCTCGTGCTCGAGCTGAGCGAGGCCGCGGGGGCGCACGGGCTTTCCTCGATGCCCGGCTCCGCGCCCGACGTGGGCGTGGTCGGCTACACGCTGGGCGGTGGGTTGAGCTGGCTGGGCCGCCGTCACGGCTTCGCCTGCAACCGCGTCAGGGCGATCGAGCTGGTCGACGCCGGCGGCGAGGCACGGCGGGTCGACGCGGATAACGACGCCGACCTCTTCTGGGCCTTGCGCGGCGGCGGAGGCGGCTACGGAGTCGTCACCGCGCTGCACCTCGACCTGCTGCCGATCGCCGAGCTCTACGCGGGCGCCCTCGTCTTCCCTGCCGAGGTCGGCGCCGAGGCGGTCCGCACCTACCGCGACTGGGTCACGACCCTGCCCGACGAGATCACCTCAGTGGTCCGCTTCATCACCCCGCCGCCGATCCCGGACGTGCCCGAGCCGATCCGCGGGGTGCCGCTGCTGACGATCGACGCCGCCTGCATCGGCAGCCAGGAGGAGGGCGAAGCGGCAATCGCGCCGCTGCATGAGATCGGCGAGACGATCATGGACACCTTCGCCTGGATGCCCGCCGCAGGGCTGTGCCGGATCCACATGGACCCGGAGAACCCGGTGCCGGGGATCGGCGAAGGCCAGACGATCCGCGAGCTGCCCGACGAGGCGATCGACGCCTTCGTCAGCATCGCCGGGCCTGGCTCGGGCTCGCCGCTGCTGCTCAGCGAGCTGCGCCACCTCGGCGGCGCGCTGGGGCGGCGTGACGAGAGCGGCGGCGCCCTCTCCAATCTCGACGCGGGTTTCGCCATGTACAGCGTCGGGCTGCCGATGACGCCCGAGCTGGGCGAGGCGATCCCGCCTCACCTGCGCAAGATCGAGGAGACGATGCGGCCCTGGGCTGCCGACGGCGGCTACTACAACTTCGTCGAGGGGCCCTGCGACGTCGATGCGATCCTGCCACCCGACGTCTGCAACCGCCTCGCCGAGGTGAAGCGGCGCTGGGATCCAGACGGACGGATCGTCGCCAACCACGCGGTCTCCCTGGGGGAGGTCTGAACCGGGCGCTTAGCCCACGAGCGCCTTCAACTTCCTATGCGCCGGGTCGTCCTCGCCGACCAGGTCCGCGATCGTCGCCGCCGCGCCTTCGATGTCCTCGGGCGCAGCGAGCGCGATGGCCTCGATATCGGCCCAGTCCTTGGTCCGATCGAAGAACGCCTTGAAGATGGCCAGCGAGGCGCAGTCGAGCACCGGGATCTCGCGGCCGGCGAGCGGGACCCAAACGACTCCCGCGGCGACCGCCTCGTGCAGCGGGATGTTGTTGAGGAAGACGTCGACCGGCGTGTCCTCCCACCAGAGGCGCGTCTGGCCGTCGCGAACGACGGTGGCGATATCCCCTGCTCCCACTTTCACCTCACCGGGAAGGCTCGCCAAGACGGCTTTGGCCTCGGATGCGTCGGCGAAGATGTTGACGTCGAGATCACGGGTACCGCGCGGCTCCTCGGTGCAATAGGCGAGGGCGATCGCGCCGCCGAACGCATGCCGAAGGCCGGCCGTGGTCAACGAGTCGTGGATAGAGAACAGCTTTTCGACGAGCTCGCTCACGAGCCAGAGGCCCCTGCCACGACCCGATCCGGGAGTCGGGGGTACTCGAGCTTGGAACGAGGGCGAAACGGGAGCGCCTCGGCGAGCTCGAGCACCTGCACGAGGATCCGACCTGCCCTATCGGCATCCACCGGGGGCTTCCGCGGCACCAGCTCGAGCTTGAGACCACCGGCGGCGGCCAGCCGAGCAAGCACGTCGGCGCCGGGCTCACGATAACCACGCAGGTAGACGTTGACGACGGATCGGGGCAATCCCGCCCGGCGGGCGAGCTCTGCCTGGCTGAGGCCGCTGCGACGCCGAATCTCATCGACCAACGAGGCAGCAGGAGCAATCGCCATTGACTTCGGCGTCTCAGTGGTCATGGACTTATGTTAGCGAATTCGCTAACGAATAGCTACTGGTTCATGGCGGCCTCGTCGGCCACGACGAGCATCTGCTCGTTCTCGACCCGACCGGCGGGAATCGAGGTATCGCCGGCGAGCAACTTGGCGAGCGGATCGCGAGCCCCCTCGCCGAGCGTCAGCCAGAGGATCCTGCGCGCCGCGGCCAGCGCAGGGTAGGTGAGGGTCATGCGGCGGTGGCCCTGGTACTGGCCGTGGGTCATCGAGACGCGGAGATCGTCGACGTCGAGCACCGTGTCGCCGGGGACGAGCGAGGCGGTGTGGCCGTCGGGCCCGAGCCCGAGGTGAACCAGGTCGAGCCGCTCCGGGAGGTGCACTTCATACTCGGCGGCGGCGATTTCCAGATCGCGGCTGGTCACCGGCATCGGCCGCAGCGTCGCCTGGTGGGAGATCGAGAGCATCTGCACCAGGTGGGTGAGGTTGCGCACCTCGTCTCCCGGCGGCGCCACCCGCTCGTCCACCTGGTAGATCTGCGTCTGCTCCCAGGGCATCCCGTCCATGTCGCCGAGCAGGCCGATCATCGCCCACGGCGTCTTGCCTCCGCTGAGGGCAAGGGTGAACTCGCCTCGCTCCGCCACCGCCTCCCGGCCCGCGGCGGCGATCGCCTCGGCGGCGAAGCGCGATGCCTCCTTGGCATCGGAAAGGATCTTGGTCTCGAGCGGCATCGCGGTCGGTTACCCGGCGTGAGCCCCTACGAAGCCTTCTCGTCATGGCCGCCGAACTGCTTGCGCATCGCCGACAGCACCTTGTCGCCGAAGTCGTCGAGCCCGCGCGAGTAAAAGCGCTCGTAGAGCGCCGTGGTCAGCACCGGCGCCGGCACCCCCTCGTCGATCGCCGCGATCGAGGTCCAACGGCCCTCGCCGGAGTCGGAGACACGGCCGGCGAAGTCGGAGAGGTCGGGAGATTCCTGCATCGACGCCGCGGTCAGGTCGAGCAGCCAGGAGCCGATCACGCTGCCGCGCCGCCAGACCTCGGCGACCTCGGGCAGGTCGAGGTCGTACTGGTAGTACTCGGGCTGCTCCATCGGCGCGGTCTCGGCGTCGGCCTCGCGTTGCACCTTGCCCGCGTTGGCGTTCTTGAGGATGTTGAGACCCTCGGCGTAGGCGGCCATGATCCCGTACTCGATCCCGTTGTGGACCATCTTCACGAAGTGCCCGGCTCCGTTCGGCCCGCAGTGCAGGTAGCCGTTCTCCGCGGGGGAGGGGTCGCCAGTGCGTCCCGGCGTGCGCTCGGCGGACTCGACCCCCGGCGCCAGCGTGGCGAAGATCGGGTCGAGGCGTTCGACCGCCGCGTTGGGGCCGCCGATCATCAGGCAGTAACCGCGGTCGAGGCCGAAGACCCCGCCGCTCGTCCCGCAGTCGACGAAGTCGATCCCCTTCTCGCCCAGCATCTCGGCGCGGCGGATGTCGTCGCGGTAGTAGGAGTTGCCGCCGTCGACGATCGCGTCTCCCGGCTCCAGCACCGAGGCGACGTCCGCGACGGTCTGCTCGGTGATCTCGCCGGAGGGAACCATCACCCAGACCGCCCGCGGCGCGCTCAGCTTCGCGGCCAGCTCCTGCAAGGAGGAGGCGCCGTCGGCACCCTCGCCCGCCAGCCCGGAGACCGCATCGGGGTTGACGTCGTAGGCGACGATGCGGTGGCCGTCGTGCATCAGGCGGCGAGCCATGTTGGCGCCCATACGACCAAGACCGACGATTCCCAGATCCATCGCAACCTCGCTTTCTCTCAGGGGTGCGGCCCGCACGGTGCCGCCCGCCGCCCATCCTAGCTTCAGCGCTCGGATAGCCTGACGCCCGATGAGCAACGGTGCAGCAAAGTCCAGCGGCGATGCGGCCGACGTGCTGACGATCTTTGGCATCACCGGCGACCTGGCGAAGAAAATGACCTTCCGGGCGCTCTACCGGCTGGAGGCGCGCGGCAAGCTCGACTGCCCGATCGTCGGCGTCGCGATCGACGAGTGGAGCCTCGAGCAGCTGCTCGAGCACGCCCACGACTCGATCGTCGCCACCGTCGAAGACCCCGACGAGGGCGTCTTCTCCCGCCTTGCCGCCCGCATCTCCTACGTCCAGGGCGACTACGCCGACGCCGACACCTTCAAGCGACTTGGCGAAGCGATCGCGGGCAAGGTGCAGCCGGTCTTCTACCTCGAGGTCCCCCCCTCGCTGTTCGGCACCGTCGTCCACGGCCTCGCCGACGCCGGCCTCACCGACGGCGCCCGCGTCGTCATCGAGAAGCCGTTCGGCCACGACCTGGAGTCGGCGCGGGCGCTCAATGCCGAACTGCACGAGGTGCTCGGCGAGGAGCAGATCATGCGGATCGACCACTACCTCGGCAAGGAGCCGGTGATGGACATCACCTACCTGCGCTTCGCCAACTCGGTGCTGGAGCCGGTCTGGAACCGCGAGCACGTCTCGCACGTGCAGATGACGATCGCCGAGGACTTCGGCGTCGACGACCGGGGCCGCTTCTACGACGCGGTCGGGGCGATGCGCGACGTGATCCAGAACCACGCTCTCCAGGTCCTGGCGCTGGTCGGGATGGGCCCGCCGACCGGCAACCATCACGACTCGATCCGCGACAAGAAGCTGGAATTCTTCAAAGCGATGCGGACCGCGGATCCGAAGCACTACGTGCGCGGGCAGTACGAGGGCTTCCGCGAGGTAAAGGACGTGGCACCGGACTCGACCACCGAGACCTTCGCCGCGGTCGAGCTGGAGGTCGACAACTGGCGCTGGAGCGGCGTCCCCTTCTTCGTTCGCGCCGGCAAGTGCATGCCGGCGAAGGCGAGCCAGGTGACCATAACCTTCAAGCGGCCGCCGCGGCTGGGGATCGGACGGGGAAAGCTGCCGGAGCCGAACCAGCTGACGGTGCGGATCGAGCCCAAGCCCGGCTCCCGCATCCGCCTCTTTGCCAAGCGGGCCGGCGAGGAGGCGTTCGAGGCAGCCGACTTGGAGGTGCTGTTCGAGAAGGTGCCGGGCGAGGACCCGGAGCCCTACGAGCGGCTGCTCGGCGACGCGATCGCCGGCCGCACCCAGCTCTTCACCCGCGAGGACACGGTCGAGGAGACCTGGCGGATCGTGCAGCCGCTGCTCGACGACCCAGGGCCGGCATATCCCTACGCGCCGGGAACCTGGGGGCCGAAGGAGGCCGAGGAGCTGACTCGCGGCATCTGCCAGTGGCAGGACCCCTGGCTGCCCTGACCCAATACCGACTCCTATGCTAGGTTTTGGCCAGCCTAATTAGGGGCGCCTAACTGAGCGGCAAAAGGCCGAGTAGAGAGCAAAGGAGCAACCCGCCAGATGATTCCCACCCTGGTAATCGCCCTACGCGAGGGCGTCGAGGCAGCACTGATCGTCGGCATCATCGCCGCCTTCCTGGTCAAGGAGGGACGGCAGGACGCGATCAAGCAGATGTGGGTCGGCGTCGCGATCGCGGTCGCCCTCTGTCTCGGCATCGCCGTACTGCTCAAGGTCGTCGGCGAACAGCTGCCCCAGCAGGAGCAGGAGGGCCTGGAGACGGTGATCGGGTTGATCGCGGTCACCGCCGTCACCTACATGATCGTCTGGATGCGACGCAACGCCCGCGGCATCAAAGCGGCGCTGGAAGGGAGCGCAGCAACCGCTCTGGCCCAGGGCTCGGCGATGGCGCTGGTCGCGATGGCTTTCCTCGCGGTGCTGCGCGAGGGCTTCGAGACCTCGGTCTTCCTGCTCGCCGCCTTCCAGGACTCGACCGACACCACGGCAGCCGGTGCCGGCGCGGTGATCGGGCTGGCCGCGGCGATCGCGATCGGCGTCGGCATCTACCGCGGCGGCGTGCGGATCAACCTCACTCGCTTCTTCCGCATCACCGGCCTGATCCTGGTCTTCGTCGCGGCCGGCCTGCTCTCGACCTCTCTGCACACCGCGCACGAGGCCGGCTGGTTCAACACCATGCAGGGGCAGGCAGTGGACCTGACCTGGCTGGTCCAGCCGGGAACGATCTCCGGCTCGCTGCTGACCGGCATGCTGGGGTTGCAGCCCCAGCCGACCGTCGGCGAGGCGCTGGTCTACCTGCTCTACGCAATCCCGATGGCGCTCTACGTGCTCTGGCCGGATCGCCTGCGGCTGCGGCGGCGGTCTCTGCGCGGGAGAACCGCGCCCGCCGAAAGCCCGGCGTGAGGCCAGCCGTTCTTACTTCACGATGAACCCGATCACCCGCCGTCGGCTGCTGGCCTCGGCCGGAGCCGGCGCCGCCGGTATCGGGCTCGGCGGTGCGACCGGCTACCTGGTCGGACACGAGACCGCGGAGGCACAGTCGGACGGCACCGGGTCGGTGCCTTTCTGCGGCGAGCACCAGGCCGGGATCGACACCCCCGCCCAGGACCGCCTCCACTTCGCCGCCTTCGACCTGGTCACTGAAAACCCCGCCGATTTGCGTGAGCTGCTGCGCGAGTGGTCGCAGGCGGCGGCTGAGATGACCGCGGGCGACATGATCGGCGACGCCAACGACGTCGAGCTCGCGCCCCCAGACGACACCGGGGAGACGGTCGGCCTCCTCCCCTCCCGCCTCACGGTAACCATCGGCTTCGGACCGAGCCTGTTCGAACGCCGCGGCCTCGGCTTGCAACGGAAGCGGCCGGCGGCCCTGCGCGATATACCGCCGCTGCCGGGCGATGAGCTGAGCGAGGAGGAAGGCGGCGGCGACATCTGCGTGCAGGCATGCAGCGACGACCCTCAGGTCGCCTTCCACGCGGTCCGCAACCTGGCGCGGATCGGCCGCGGCACCGTCGTCATGCGCTGGTCGCAGCTCGGCTTCGGCCGCACCTCGAGCACCAGCCGCGGCCAGGAGACGCCGCGCAACCTGATGGGCTTCAAAGACGGCACCGCCAACATCCGCGCCGAGGACACCGACGCGATGCGGCGCTTCGTCTGGGTTGGAGATGACGGCAATCCGGGGTGGATGCGCGGCGGCAGCTACATGGTCACTCGCCGCATCCGCATGCTGCTCGAGGTCTGGGATCGCTCGGCGCTGGAAGACCAGGAGCAGACGATCGGCCGCCACAAGTACAGCGGCGCGGCGCTGGGCGAGAGCAGCGAGTTCGAACCGCTCGATCTCGACGCCACCCAGAAGGGGCAGCCGACGATCCCGGTCGACGCCCACGTGCGACTCGCCTCGTCGTCCGCCAACGCCGGCGAGCGCATCCTGCGCCGTGGCTACTCGTTCACCGACGGCGTCGACGAGAGTCTCGGCGAGCTCGAAGCCGGCCTCTTCTTCATCTGCTTCCAGCGCGACCCGGAGCGCCAGTTCGTCGCGATCCAGCGGCAGCTCGGCGCCTCCGACGCGCTGGGCGAGTACATCAAGCACGTCAGCAGCGCGATATTCGCGGTTCCGCCGGGGGCGGCTCGCGGGGGCTACGTCGGCGAAACGCTGCTGAGCTGAGCCTCCCGGTATTACGACTTTCCATCGGCCTTTGTTAGGGTGCCCTAACTCTCGTCACACACCAATGCAAGGAGCCACACCCCGATGAACCGATTCCCAGTCCGCGCAGCGCTGATCTTTGCCGCCGCCGGCCTCCTTGCCCTCTTCGCAGCGGCCTGTGGCTCCGGCGAAGACGCGCCGAAGGGCGCCAAGACGATGTCCTTTGAACTGACCGACGCCGGTTGCGTGCCGAACTCGGCGAAAGCTCCGGCGGGGGGACTCACCTTCGAAGTCGAAAACGCCGGCACTTCGAAGGTGACCGAGCTCGAGGTGCTGGACGGGGACACGGTCCTCGGCGAGGTCGAGAACCTCTCCGACGGCATTTCCGGCAGCTTCTCGCTGACCTTGGAGCAGGGCGAATACACCCTCTACTGCCCGGGTGGCGACGATGAAAAGGGGACGCTGACCATCGCCGGCAAGCTGCAGACGGAGAACAGCCCACAGGTCGAAGGCGCGATCTCCCAGTACCGCGACTACCTCGAGAAGAACACCGCGGAGCTGGTGACCTCGACGGAACCGTTCGTCGCCGCGGTCGAAGCGGGCGACGTCAAGAAGGCGCAATCCCTCTACGCGGCGGCCCGGATCCCGTACGAGCGGATCGAGCCGGTGGCGGAGTCCTTCGGCGATCTCGATCCGCGCATCGACGCGCGGGAAAACGACGTGCCCGACAGCGAATTCGGCGGCTTCCACCGGATCGAGAAAGCGCTCTGGGTCGAAGACACGACCGCCGGCATGGCCCCAGTCGCGAAGCAGCTGCTCATCGACGTCAAGGACCTGCAGCGCAAAGTGAAGACGGTCGAACTGCAGGCGGTCCAGATCGCCAACGGCGCCAACGAGTTGCTGGGCGAGGTCTCGGCATCGAAGATCACCGGCGAGGAGGAGCGCTACTCGCACATCGACCTGGTCGACTTCGAGGCCAACGTGGAAGGGGCCGAGGCGGCGTTCGAAGCGGTCGAGCCGCTGCTCTCCGACACCGACCCGAAGCTGGCAAAGGAAATCGAAGCCCAGTTCGGCAAGGTCTACGCCTCGCTGAAGCCCTACCGCCGCGGCGACGGTTTCGTCTCCTACACCGAACTGACCCAGGCGGACACCCGCAAGCTGGCACAGGAAATCGATGCGCTTGCCGAGCTGCTCTCACAGGTACCGGCACAAATCGTTCGGGAATAGGACGACAGTGCTGATTAGTTTTAATTTCTAAATCGATTTGTTAGGGTGGCTGCTTCGCTTCAAGGAAACCAAGCAGGGAGCTCGCCTCGATGGACCGAGTCACCGTCCATGCAGCGCTGGTCGTCGCCCTTGGGCTCGTCGCCCTCTGCCTGATCTCCTGCGGCTCCAGCGAGCCTTCCAGCGCAGCCAACACTCCGCAAAGCGCGGCCGCCATCGAGCAGTACCGGTCATACCTGAGCGAAAGCGCCGCGGATCTGGTTGTCAGAGTGAGAAAGTTGGCCGCGCAGATCAAAGCCGGGGAACTCGAGGAAGCACAGTCGAGCTATGCAGCCGCCCGCGTCCCCTACGGGCAGCTCAAACCGGCTGCCGAGTCGTTGTTCGGCAGCCTCGCTTCCCGCATCGACGCCAACGCCGGTGACGTACCGGCAGGTGAGCTCACCGGCTTGCACCGGATCGAAGCGGGGCTTTGGGAAGACAAGACGGCTGCGATGGCGTCGGTCTCCGAGCAACTGCTGGCCGACGCCAAGAAGCTGCAGCGCCGGCTGAAGACCGCCGACCTGCGCAGAACGCAGATCATCGACAGCGCCAACGAGGTGCTCGAGGAAGCCTCGGCAACGGCGGCACACGGCGGCAAGGACCCCCAGTCGCGCATCGACCTGGTCGACGTCGGCGCCAACGTCGAAGGGGTCGAAGCTGCCTTCGACGCAGTCAAGCCGCCGATCGAAGGAACGGACTCGGACCTCACGGCGGAAATCGAAGCCAGGTTCAAAGGCGCCTACACGGAGCTGAGGAACTTCGGGCGCGTCGCCCGCCGACCCGATCAACTCCACCCTGAAACGCCAGGCTCGACCTTCGTCCTCTACGGCGAACGAACCCAGACCGAATACAACGAACTCGCCGGGAAGATCGATGCGCTGTCCGAAGGAATCTCCCAGGGATCGGAACTGTTCGCCCCATAGCTTCCGGGTGAGCGCATAGCCTGGGCCGGGTGACGCTCGCATCCGGAAATAGAGCCGAGGAGCTGTTGGCGCAGCTCGGGTTCGAGAGCTTCAGGCCTGGGCAGCGAGAGGCGGTCGAGGCGGCGCTGAGCGGGAGGGACTCGCTGATCGTGATGCCGACCGGCGGCGGCAAGAGCCTCTGCTATCAGCTGCCGGGGCTCGCCTCGGAGGACCTGACGATCGTCGTCAGCCCGCTGATCGCGCTGATGAACGACCAGTGGCGGCGGTTGACTGAGGCCGGGCACCCGGTCGCGATGATCACCTCGGCGATGAGCGATGAGGCGATTCGCCTCGCCCTCTCTCAGGTGCGCGGCGGCGAGGCCAGGATCGTCTACTGCTCACCGGAGCGCTTCGCCTCGAATGTCTTCCTCGGGGCGATCGAACAGCGGCGCATCGACCTGCTCGCCGTCGACGAGGCACACTGCGTCTCGGAGTGGGGGCACGACTTCCGGCCCGACTACCTGCGACTGCCGGCAATCGCCGAGCGCCTGGGCCGACCGACGGTGATGGCCTGCACCGCGACCGCGACCGTGGCCGTGGCGCGCGAGATCGCAGCGCGCTTCGAGATGCGGGACCCGCTGCAGGTCCGCTCCGGCTTCGACCGCCCCAATCTCTCCTTCGACGTGGTGCGCCTCGAGGGGAAGGGCTCGAAGGCGCGACGGATGGCGCTGCTCGAAGCGGGCCTCTCCGACCCCGCGAACCGACCGGCAATCGTCTACTGCGGCACGCGCAAGGACACCGACGAGGTCGCCACGGAGCTGCGAGCCGTCGGACTGCGCGCGGTCTCCTACCACGCCGGAATGGACTCTGAGGACCGCACAACGGCCCAGCACCGCTTCATGTCCGGCCAGGTCGACATCGTCGTCGCCACCAACGCCTTCGGGATGGGGGTCGACAAAGCCGACGTACGTTCGGTATGGCACATGGCGATCCCGACCAGCCTCGAGGCCTACTACCAGGAGGCGGGACGTGGCGGCCGTGACGGCCTGCCGGCAAAAGCGGTGCTGCTGGCGATGCGGGCGGACCTGGGGCGCCTGGTCCGCTTCAACCAGCAGCGCGCCGGAGATCCCGAGCTGGCGATCGCCCACGAGCGCGGCTGGCGCGACTACGCCACGATCAAGTCGTTCATCTACTCCGATCGCTGCCGGCGGCGCAGCGTCCTCGACCACTTCGGCGACAGCGAGGCGGGGCGTCCGCTGGGCCGCTGCTGCGACGTCTGCGACCCACAGGGATGGCTGCCCGACCCCGAGACGATCGCCGTTCGGCCGTCCCGCACACCCGCCAGATCCGCTTCGCCGGCGCCCGAGCTCTCCGCCGCCGACGCACCGCTGTTCGATCGGCTGAAGGCGTGGCGGCTGCAGGCAGCCGCTGGCAAGCCGGCGTTCACGGTCGCCCACAACTCCACCCTGGAAGCGATCGCCGCCTCCCGCCCCACCGACGCCGATGCCCTGCTCTCGATCCGCGGCATCGGCCCCAGCTTCGTCTCGAAGTACGCCGCAGAAGTTCTGGAAATCGTCGCTGACGATTAGCCACTCTCCAGCGAGGTGCGCCCGGCCACGCTATTCTGCGATCTTAGTACTCAAAGTACTTAAAGCAGGGATCACGGGCTGACACGATGGAACGACTCCCATTCCACCTGGCGCTGGTCGCTACGGTCACCAGTCTTCTCCTCGCGCTCTTCGCGACCGGCTGCGGCTCCGGCGGCGACCCGCCCAAACCAGCCAAGATCGACCAGTACCGCGCCTGGCTGGAGGAAAGCTCCGAAAACCTGACCACCATGACCGGGAGGTTGCTGGCCAAAATCGAAGCTGGCGAGCTGCTCAAGGCGGAATCCCGCTATGCGTCGGCCCGCGTTTTCTACGGACAGGTGCAACCCGCGGCCGCGTTGTTCGACGATCTCGACACTCGCATCGATGCCCGTGCCAACGACGTGCCGGCGAACGAATTCGGGGGCTTCCATCGGATCGAGAAGGCGTTCGTGGTCGAAGGCACCACCGACGGGATGGCCCCGGTGGCGAAGCAACTCCTCGCCGACGTCGAAGAGCTGCAACACGAAATAGAGACGGCACCCATAAAAGCGGATCAGCTGGCGGACAGCGCCGATGCGCTGCTCAATGAAGTCTCCACCTCGACGATCAAAGGGGGGGAGGAGCTCTACATGCACATCGACCTCGTCGACGTCGCAGCTCGGATCGAAGGGGTCGAGGCGGCATTCAAAGCTCTGAAGCCACCGCTTCTCAGTGAGGATCCCGAGCTGGTGAAAGAAATAGAAGCGAGTTTCGCCAAGGTCTACGCGACGCTGAGCCCTTGGGGGCCCGCTGCGCGCGAACCCGACCAGCCCCGGGCCCAGGAGCCGGGCATCGCCTTCGTCATCTACTCCGAACTCTCAGGAGAATCCGTCGAAGAACTCGCCAAGCCGATCGATGCGCTTGCCGAACTCTTCTCTCAGGTCCCGGAACAGATCTCCCAGGAATAGAGAGAGATCGCCCGCCGCCCTAGCCGTCGTCCCGACCGAAATTGGCCAGCGCCACCTGCTCGGCGAGCTTGAGCAGGCCCAGGGTGGAATGGGGGGATGCGGCGGTGCTCCGCATCCGCACATGGGAGCCGTGCGGGCCGCGGATCTCGACGATGGTGCAAATGTCGCCGATCTCGGAGTCGTCTCCGTAATCGGCTTCGATCGCCTCCATCTGCAACGCGATGTGCTGTCCAACCTTGCTCTGATCAAGCGCCACCTGAACCACCCCTCAGCTTTTGAATTTCAATGGACGCCCTGAAGTAAAGCGCCAGACGAATTTCACGGCCGGCGGGCGTCGCCTGCCACCATCCCCAGCTTCGTCCGATGATCCGAGCTCTGGACAAGGCAGCCCCGCTCGGCGCACTCTGCGCCGCGGTCGTGCTCTGCCTGCTCCTCGCCGCGCCCGCCGGCGCCGGCTCGCTGCAGCCGCACGGCAAGAAGATCTTCTTCGGGGTCAGCGACACCGGGGATTCCGCCGACTTCGGGCACTTCAGCACCGCGCTCGACAAGCACCCGGCGCTGATCGAGTCCTTCCGCACCTGGGGCTCGGACTTCCCCGAGTCGATCGAGCGCTGGCAAGCGGCGCGGGCGCGGCCCATTCTCCACATCACGACCGCCGACACCGGCGACGGGCACGAGCTGATCAGCCCGCGCTCGATCGCCCAGGGGTATGGCGACGAGTACCTGCTGCGACTCAACAGGCTGTTCTGGGAGAAGGGGATGCCCGCCTACATCCGGCCGCTGGGCGAGCCGAACCGTTGCCTCAACGCCTACGCCTCCTACGACTGCGACGGGAACCTCCGCGACTCCGCGCACAAGCCTCGCTGGTACAGGCTCGCCTTCCGCCGCATCTACCTGCTCATACACGGAGGCGGCAAGCGGCGGCAGATCGATGAACGCCTGGCCCAAGCGGGCCTACCGCCGCTGCAGAGTGACGTCGGCGGCCTGCCGAGCGCCCCGGTCGCGATGATCTGGAGCACGCTCCCGGCGGGCTCGCCGACGCTGCCGCAGAACCGCCCCAAGCACTTCTACCCCGGCGACGACTACGTCGACTGGGTCGGCACCGACTTCTATTCCGACAACCAGGACTGGAAAGCGCTGAACGGCCTCTACAACCGCTTCTCCTCCAAGCCCTTCGCGCTTCCGGAGTTCGGCGTGTCCAGCGGCGACGACCCCGCCTTCGTCCAGCGGTTGCTGACCTGGGTCGAACGCCACACCCGCTGCAAGATGCTCGTCTATTACCAAGACTTCGGCTCGACCAGCACCTACCGGATCCAGAACTACCCGGCGAGCTTGGGCGTGCTCAGCCGCAAGCTCCACTCACCGCTCTTCCCCCCCTTTGCGCCGAACCCACCGCAAGCGCCGCCCCCGCCCCCCGGCGGCCTGGCGCCGAAGACGCGGCGCTAGCCGACGAGGTTCACCTTTTGCCCCTCTGGGGGGCCGAACGTGAACCTCGTCGATCGGCGGGTTTGGGTTGCGGGGCGACAATGCGGTCCGCCAAACCCGCCCTGTGCTTGTAGGGCTGCAGGGCGGTGATGCTCGAGTAGCCGGTCAGGTAGATGCGCCGGCCGTCGGAGATGACCGGCGTGTAGGTGCCGCGCGGGTAGCTGAAGACGGTGCGGCCGGTCTTCATCGCGTAGCCGGTGGTCGAGGTGTCGTTGAACTCGGCGGCGTAGACGATGTTGCCCACGGCGGTCAGCGAGCCGATCACCGAACCGCCGGCGGAGCGGATCCAGCGCGGTTCGCCGCTCTTCGCGTTGAGCGCGTAGACGTTGCCGTCGAAGGAGCCGATGTAGACGGTTGGGCCGGTGTGGCGGGTCTGGGCGACGGCCGGGCCCGAGTAGACGTAGCCGCCGGTCGAGTAGCTCCAGGCGATCGTGCCATCACGACGGTCGAAGCTGTAGACGCGGGTGTCGTTGTTGCCGGCGTAGACGCGACCGAAGGCGACGGCGGGGGTCGAGTAGAAGGCGCCCGAGCTGCCGAAGCCCTGCCCGAGCGAGCCGGTCTGCCATTTCAGCCTGCCGTTCTTGGCGACGACGGCGTTCATGTAGCCACCGTAGTCGCCGACGTAGAGGACGCCGCCGTAGTAGGCGGGGGCGGACTTGACCGGACCGCCGAGCGCGGTCGCCCAGCGCACATGACCGTTGCGGGTGCTGAGCGCGTAGAGGTTGCCGTCTTCGCAGCCGAAGTAGAGGCTGCGCCCGACGACGACCGGCGAGGACTCCGCCCGCCCTGGCAGCGAGTGTTTCCACAGCACCCGGCCGGTGCGCGCATCCAGCTTCACCACGTGCCCCGGCACGAGGTTGACGATGTAGAGGCGGTGCTTGTAGTAGGTCGGCGAGGAGGCATTGAGACGGCCGATGCGTCGCTTCCAGAGCTGCTTGCCCGTGTCGGCGTCGAGCGCGACGACGTAGCCGCTGTTGTTGGCGAAGTAGAGCTTGCCGCCGGCGATCGTCGGCGGGAACTCGAGCAGGGGTCGGTCCTTGTAGCGCCAGACTTCCTTGAACGGCGGCTTCACCCCTTTCGCCGGCAGGTAGCGGCTGCGGGCGCGGTCGTAGCCGTAGAGAGGCCAGCTGACGGTCTTTCGCTTCTGCACCTTCGGCTTCTGCGGCTGGAAGGGGACGTCGGCGTTGTGCACGTCGGCGGGACGCTTCAGCAGCTCATAGGCAAGCACCACACCACCCACCACCAGCACCGCGGCGGCGATCAGGGCGATCGTCAGGCGACGGTGCTCGCGCCAGAGGCGCTTCGGGTCGCGCAGCAAGCGGAGGATCTGGCGCGGGCGGCGGGCCTTGGGCCCGCCCTCAGCCATTCGCGTTCGCGGCGCGCCGTTCGGCCTCTGCGGAGACGCCGTTCAGGAGCTGTTTGATCGCCTGCTTGATTGCCGCGACGACGAGACCTCCGGCCACGGGCACAGTCGGGGTCGTCCGCAGCGCATAGGTCACCTTGGTCCCGTCCTGCCCCGCCGGCTCCAGCGAGACGGTGCCGACGTGGTCGCGAACAGGCAGGCCGGAGAGCACGGTGTAAGAGAAGCGGCTGGGCCGGTCGAAGGCGATCACTTCCTCCCGCATCGGCGGCCCGACGGCAGTGAGCTTGCGGATCGCCCCCACTCCATTTGGATCCGACTCCCCCTCCCGCTCGAGCACCGACTTCCGCAGGCCGGTCATCTCGGAATAGCGCCGGTGGTCGGTGAGCACGTCGAAGACCACCTCCGGCGGCGCCTTTACCTCGCGGACAAGAGTGAAGCTAGCCACGCCGGGAGCCTAACGGGATGAGCGGGTGTCCCTCCCATAAGCGGCGTCCTGATTTTCGCATCAGGGGCTCAGCGAGAGACGCGGAGTCCAAGGCGAAAATCCCAGCGCAATGGGAGGGACACCCGCTCATCCCGCTAAACGCCAACGTTTTGGATCGCTCCCCTCGACCGCCGCGACCTCACCGAGGATCGTCAGATGATCGAGGCAGGAGAGGACGATCTGCAGGACCCAGGCGCTGACCGGCGTGTTGAGGTTCTCCGAGCCGACGATGTCGCCGACCACCTCGAAGGCGGGCTTCTCGCCGACGGCGAGCGACTCGCGCGTCTTGCCCAGCAGCTCCTCGACCTGACGCCGCGCCTCGGCGATCTTCGCCGCTGGGTCGCGAAAGGTGCGGCCGTGTCCTGGCAGCACCAGATCCACGTCCAGCGGCTCGACCTCGTCGAGGCTGCGCAGGAACTCGCCGACCGGGTCGGGGCTGTGGCCGTGGTCGAAGAAGAGGACGGTGCGGCCGAGCAGGTGGTCGCCGGAGATCATCAGCTTGCGCTCGGGCTGGTGCAGGACGACGTGGGACGGCGCGTGGCCCGGCGTCTCGTGGACCTGCCAGGTCCCCAGGTCGGTCTCGACCTCGACCCCCGGTAGGAGGTCGCGGTCGGGCTCGACGATCGCGTCGATCCCGTTGTCGTCGTCCCCTTCGCGGGAGGCGCGGTAGCGCTCCAGCGCCGCGGGCGGGACGCCGCTCTGCCGGGCGACCTCGACCCGCTGCTCCAGCGCCGCGGCGGGATCGTCGGCCAACAGCCGCACGTGACCCCAGGCGGGGTGCATCCAGAGCTCGCAGCCGGCACCCTCGACAATGGGCGCGGCGAGGCCGTAGTGGTCGGTGTGGGAGTGGGTGCAGACGAGCAGGCGGACGTCCTCGAGGCCGAAGCCGGCCTGGGCGAGGGCGAGGTCGAAGCGGCGCAAGCCGCCCTTACCGCCGATCCCGGTGTCGAAGAGGACGATGCCGCCGTCGGCGGCGACCGCCCAGACGTTGCCGTGCGGCACCCCCGGCCAAGGCAACGGCAGGCGCAGCCTCCAGACGCCCGGCAGCAGCTTCTCGGCCCTCGGCGCCTCGGGCCGCTTCGAGTCGCTCATCGCCGCAATCCTCTCAGGCGCCGCTCCCTCGTCGCGTGACCGCCGTCATGCTCGGATAGGTTGGCCCCGCCGATGGAGTCGAACAGCCCCAAGCGCGCCGGCCTCGTCCTCGCGGCGCTGATCCTGGTCGCCGCCGTCGCCAACCTCAACCTGGCGGTCGCCAACGTCGCCCTGCCGGACATCGGCAAGGCCTTCAACGCCGGCCAGACGTCGCTCAACCTGGTCGCAGTCGGCTACTCGCTTGGGCTGGCGACCTCGGTCCTCTACCTGGGCGCGGTCGGCGACCGCTACGGGCGCAAGCGGATGCTGCTGCTCGGCATGGGCCTCTCGGTCCCGCAGGCGCTGATCGCCGGCTTCGCACCCTCGATCGGGGTCCTCTTCGCGGCGCGCGTGATCGGCGGCATCTCGGCCGGAATGGCCTTCCCGACCACGCTGGCGCTGATCACCGCGCTCTGGTCCGGCGCCGCCCGTACCCGCTCGATCGCCCTCTGGTCGGCGATCGGCGGCGCAATCGCCTCGCTCGGGCCGCTGCTCTCCGGCGCCCTGCTCGAGCACTTCGACTGGGGCTCGGTCTTCTTCATCACCCTGCCGCTCGCCGTCGTCGCCTTCTACATGGCCTGGCGCTACGTCCCCGCCCACGTCAACGAGACCACCGAGCCGGTCGACAACCTCGGCGGGATCCTCTCGATCCTCCTGATCGCGGCGATCGTGATGGGGATCAACCTCGCCCCGGTTCCCGGCAAGGGGACGCTGGCGATCGGCCTCGGCGTGATCGCAATTGCGGCGGCGGCGGCCTTCGTGATCCGCCAGCGGCGGGCGCGCTCGCCGCTGTACGACCTCGAGGTGGCGGCGCGGCGCATCTTCTGGGTCGCGGCCTGCGCCGGGATCATCGTCTTCGGCTCACTGATGGGGGCGATGTTCATCGGCCAGCAGTTCCTCCAAAACGTGCTCGGGTACTCGACCGTCGACTCCGGGCTCGCGATCCTGCCGGCGGCGGCGCTGATGGTCGTGGTCGCGCCCCGCTCGGCCAAGCTGGTCGAGTCCCGCGGCGCCCGCTTCACCCTGTTGGTCGGCTACGCCTTCTGCCTGCTCGGCTTCCTCGCCATGCTGCTGCTCTGGAAGCAGGGCATCTCCTACTGGAAGGTCGGCCTCGGCTACGCGCTGATCGGGATCGGCGTCGGCTTCGCCGGCACCCCCGCCTCCCACTCGCTGACCGGCTCGGTGCCGGTCAAGCGCGCCGGGATGGCCTCCGGCACCGCCGACCTGCAGCGCGACCTCGGCGGCGCGATCATGCAATCGATCTTCGGCGCCCTGCTCACCGCCGGCTACGCCGCCGCGGCCGGCGCCGCGATCGCCTCCTCGCCGGAAGGGGCGAAGGTCACCGAGAACGTCGAAGGCGAGCTGACCAAGTCCTTCTCCAGCGCCGCCGACCTCGCCGGCCAGTATCCAAACCACGCAAACCAGATCATCGCCGCCGCCAAGGCCTCGTTCCTGCAAGGCGACGAGCTGGCCTACACCGCCGGCATCGTCGCCGTCCTGCTCGGAGCGGCGCTCGTCTTCTTCCTCTTCCCGAAGAAGGACGAGGAGGAGGCGCTCCTGGTGCGGTACCACGCCGAAGACACCTAGCGGCCTCGGCGCGCTTGCGAAGATAGGCCGCGATGGCGACCGCCCCCGACACGCGCCAGTCCCTGCGCGGCGGCGCGGCGCTGCGCGAGGGCGAGCGGGTGACGCCGCTGGAGCTCTTCTTCGACCTCGTCTTCGTCCTCGCGATCACCCAGTGCACGGCGCTGATGTCCCACCACCCGACCTGGTCGGGGCTGGCCCAGGGCCTGCTCGTTCTGGGCATGCTCTGGTGGGCGTGGACCGGCTACTCCTGGCTGACCAGCGTGATCGACCCTGAGGAGGGGGCGGTGCGGCTGGTCATGTTCGGCGCGATGGCGACGCTGCTGCTCGTATCGATCTGCGTACCGGAAGCGTTCGGCGGCCTGGCCCTTGCCTTCGCCCTGATCTACGGCGTCGTGCGAACCGCCCACATCGCCCTCTTCATGCTCGCCAGCCCCGAGGACGACGGCCTGCGCCACTCGGTGCTCGGTCTCGCCGCCAGCACCGCGCTCGCCGTCGCGCTGCTGGTCGCCGCCTCGCTCTTCGACGGCCTTGCACAGGGAGCGCTGTGGGCGCTCGCCCTATTCCTCGACATGGGCGGCCCCTACTTCTTCGGCTCCGAGGGCTGGAAGCTGATGCCGGAGCACTTCGCCGAGCGCCACGGCTTGATCGTGATCATCGCCCTCGGCGAGTCGATCGTCGCGATCGGGGTCGGCGCCTCCCACACCCTCAGCCTCGGGATCGGCGCCGCGGCGGTGCTGGGCGTCGCCCTGACCGCAGCGATGTGGTGGACCTACTTCGACATCGTCGCGATCGTCGCCGGTCGCCGCCTGATCGAGGCTGAGCCGGGCAGGGCGCAGAACGAGATGGCCCGCGACTCCTACTCCTACCTGCACCTGGCGATGGTCGCCGGCATCGTCCTCGTCGCCCTCGGCCTGAAGACGACGATCGGCCACTTCAGCGGCCACCTCGACACCGTGCCCACCTTCGCCCTACTCGGCGGGCTCGCCTTCTACCTGCTCGGCCACGTCGCCTTCCGCTACCGCCACGTCCACACGATCAACCGGCAGCGCCTGCTGCTCTCGATCGTCCTGCTGATCCTGGTGCCGGTGGCGACGGAGGTTCCCGCCCTCGTCGCGCTCGCCGTCGCCAACGTCCTGATCTGGGCGATGATCGCCTACGAGACCCGCAGCTACGGCGAGGGTCGTCACCAGGTCCGCCGCCCCGCCACCTGACGGACCGATGGGCCGATTTCCGACGCTATGCGTCGGTTTCAGGCCCGTCGGCGGCGCGGCCCCGCGGGGTGCTCGAACTCCTGCATGACGCCAGCGATCGCGAAGCAGAGGGCGCCGGTCAGCGTGCCCCAGTTCGCCACGCCGACCGCCAGCTCGTCGCCCGTGGACGGGCGCACGAAGGAGGCCACCGCGGAGACCATGAAGAGGATCGAGCCGAGCTGGTTGACGGCGACGATCCACCAGCCGAGGTCGCGGCGGCGCCAGAAGCGCCAACCGCCAATCGCGACCATCGCCAGGTGGCCGGAGACGAGGAAGAGCGAGCAGCCGATCACGTCGGGAGACCAGACGAGCCGGTCCTCGGTGGTCGCGCTCAAACCCTCGACGAACGAGTCGATCAGGTTGATCGCGAAGACGATCGTGCCGGCGAAGAGGACCGCGGCGCTGAGCCAGGC